>JAZRDG010000078.1:0-37144 GCA_045660125.1 Eubacteriales bacterium
AACGGCGACAGAGCAAAGGTTAAGTGCTACGGCTCTGACAGCGTTCCGGAAGGCGTTGCTATCATGAGACTTGAGAACGTTGGCGTTTCCATCACCGGTAACTCCACCAACCCCACCAGATTCCAGCACCCCGTTGCAGGCACCTACAAGAAGTGGTGTAACGAAAACGGCGTGAAGTACTTCTCCGTTGCATCCGGCGGCGGCACCGGTAGAACTCTGCACCCCGATAACATGGCTGCAGGTCCCGCTTCCTACGGTATGACCGATACGATGGGTAGAATGCACGGCGACGCTCAGTTCGCAGGCTCCTCCTCCGTACCCGCTCACGTAGAGATGATGGGTCTCATCGGTGCAGGTAACAACCCCATGGTTGGTATGACTGTTGCTGTTGCAGTTGCTATCGAAGAGGCTTGCAAGTAATAAGGAATACGGTCGCTTTTTGAAAAAAGCTCCGCAAAAACTTCAATAAAAAATTGGACACATCATTTTGGGGAAACCCGAGTGATGTGTCCAATGTTTTTTGAGGGGTCGGGGATGAAAAGGCAGAGTGCTCCTCTTATTGGATATAGAAAATTCTAAAGTTAGTTGAATTATAATCACGTAGCTTTATCTGTACATTTGGGAAAATTGTGATATAATGAAATCAGCCTCGAGGAAATAAATCTCAAAGGAGAAATTCCATGAAGAATTTTGGTAACAGAATAAAAGCATTGCGCAGAAAAATGAATTTAACGCAGGAAGATCTCGCGGAAAGACTGAACGTGTCGTATCAGACCATATCCAAGTGGGAAACAAATGCTTCATTGCCCGATATCACCATGTTTCCGATCCTTGCAAACTTTTTTAACGTAACCACCGACGAGCTTTTGGGTGTTGATCTTGCAAAGAAACAAGCTAAAATCGATGAAATTATAGCGGAATACGATAGACTTTCGAATCTTGGCAAGGAAAAAGAAAAATTCGATTTTATATGCAGGGCATACCGGGCGTATCCGAACGATGAAAAAATCTTGGAAAAGTATATTTGGATGCTTTACTATGACCCCTATTTCTGGGAAAAGTATTGGGATCTGAAGGAACAGGGCAAATTAACGCAAGATCATCCGAAGGTACCGCATAGGGAAGAGCTGATTACGTTGTGTGAGCGTATACTCAAGGAGTGCTTTGACGAGCATATCAGGTACGATGCCATCAGCTTGCTTGGCGGAATTTACGGTCTTATGGGAGACAAAGAAAAAGCCATTGAATATATAGAGCTTTTGCCGTATGATTTGCAAGTTGGAGCAATGCGAGAGCTTTATGACAGAGGAAGCGAAAAATGGTGGGAATATGCGCGAAAGGAACTTCACGGCATTAGTGAAGATGTATACGTAAAGATCAGAAACTGCGCATATTACGCTCCGTCAAACGGAGAAGCTATTCGTATATGTAAAAAAGCGGTTGATTTTATCAAAATGATTTATGATGAGGAGGATTATGGTTTCTCACATTATCATTTGTCAGAGGCGTATCTTTTTATGGCATCTCTGTATTGCCAAGAAGAGGATTATGAACTCTGTGCAAAATATCTTGATCTGAGCCTCGGTCATGCAAAAACCTATGACGAGCTTCCCGAAAAAACCGTGCATACCTCTTATCTTGTGAAAGACCAAGAATTTAAAAGATCAAATGTAAATTCGGGATATGAATGCAACGACGTGCAGCGTCAGTTAGGTTATATCTGCGAGAACAGAAGATTTGATATCATTCGTGATGAACAATGGTTCAGGGATATCATCGAAAAATATACACCGTTTGCAAAGGATACTAAGAGTTAAAAACAAACTATTCTCTCAATTTCAGCAATTTATAAGGGCTTTTGCATCGTCCGTAGGGGCGCACTGTGTGCGCCCGCGGGCGTTCGCAGAACGCCCCTACGAAATCGACACTAAAAAAGTTGGACACATCATTTGGGAAAATCCCGCGTGATGTGTCCAATGTTTTTTATATAAGATTTTTATAACGAAACGAAATATTACGTGTTACGGTGTTGAGGATGATTGCCCGTGATGGAGGGGGGATTGCCGAAAAAGGAGCAGTAATTGCGGTAAAAGGTGGTATAGTCGCTAAAGCCGCAGCGCTCGCAGGCAAGGGTGGGCTTTATGCCGGACTCCAGCATTTTGTGCGCCATGAGCAATCTCTTTTCCAGTATGTATTTTTTGGGCGTTTGGTGCAATTCCTTTTGAAACAGGCGGAAAAAGTAGCTCTCGCTCACAAACAGGTGATCTGCCACCTGCTCGATCCTTTGAATGGTGCACAGGTTTTCGTTGATGTATCTGAGTGCCTTGGAGATCAGGGGAGAAACCGAGGAGGTATCGGTGGATTGCGTGCCGGGGAACAGGGCAACGTTGTAAAACAGCTCACAGAGCAGATGGGGCAGGATCTTTTCAAAGGTTTCGGGGGAGCTGCTATGGTACAGGTCGCATTTTTGGAAAATGCTTTCGATGATTTGGTTTCCCTGCAGGCCAATGACCTCCAGATTATCGGGGATGAGCGCGACGCTTTCCACGCCGTGCTTTCCGGGGTCAAAGAGGATGTTATAGCGCTCGTATCTTGCCTTGGCGTCGATCTGAATAAAATGATATTGCATGGGGCGGATCAGGATCAGGTCGCCCTTTTTGAGCTTGTATTTTCTGTCCTCGATGACGTGCGTGGCGTCGCCGTCCATAAAATAGATCAGCTCGTAGGCGTTGTGCGTATGCATGGAGAAGACGTCACAAGGCAGATTTTCGGAGATCTCATGCTTGAAAAACAATTTTTCCGCTGTCTGTATATAGTCGATTGGCATAATTGAGAAACTCCTTTTTTGAAATATTTGTGCGTTTTGATAACTCATTATACCACGTTTGTTCATAAAATGCAATACAATAATGCAGATATTACCATTTACTTTTCAAATTGATTACTTTATAATGGTATTAACCCCCAATTTGTGTAAAGGAGTGTTTGTTATGAGAAAATTGAACGTTGCTATCATCGGACAGGGAAGAAGCGGCAAGGATATTCACGGCGCATATTATCGCAGCGAGAATAATGCGTATTATTGCGTCAAATACGTTGTGGATGCCGATGCGTTTCGCAGACAGGTGTCCGAGCAGATCTACCCCAGCTGCAAAACGCTTGCGGATTATACAGAGCTGTTTGCCTTTGACGATATCGATCTTGTGGTCAACTCGACCTATTCCGACATGCACTATCCCATTACCAAGGATCTGCTTTTGCACGGCATGAACGTTTTGGTGGAAAAGCCGTTTGCGCGCTCGCGCTATGAGTGTGACGAGCTGATCAAGCTGGCAGAGGAGCGGGGCGTTGTGCTGGCGGTGTTCCAGCAAACCTTTTTTGCACCCTTTTATCAGTTTATCTGCGACACCATGGCGTCGGGAACGCTTGGCGAGATCAAGCAGATCAATATCCGTTACAACGGTTTTGCGCGCCGTTGGGACTGGCAAACGCTGCAGAAAAAATGCGCGGGCAGCACGTATAACACGGGTCCCCACCCCATTGGCATGGCGCTGGGCTTTTTGGACTTTGATCCGCATGCGCGCGTGGTGTACAGCAAGCTGGATACTGCGCTGACAAGCGGTGATGCCGACGACTATGCAAAAATTTTGCTGAGCGCACCCGGCAAGCCGCTGATTGACGTGGAGATCACCTCGATTGACGCGTACGCGCATTATAACGTCAAGGTTCTGGGCACCAAGGGCACGCTGAAGGCGACGCCGGGCGCGTATGAAATGACCTACATCAAGGACGGCGAGAACCCCGAGCGTCCCGTTGTAGAGACCTTTTTGGCGGACGGCGCGGGCAATCCCATGTATTGCGGCGAGAATCTGATCAAGCACGTTGAGGCGGACAGCTTTACCGGTACTGCCTTTGACGTTGGCACGGCGACGCTGTACAAGCAGCTTTACGATCGCATCACGCAAGCAAAGGAAATGACCGTGACCGCGCAAATGGCGGCTCGTATTATTTCGGTCATCGAGCAGGTGCATGCCGAAAATCCGTTGCCGCTGAAGTATTGAGGAGATAAGATATGAAAAAAATTGCGATTCTTGGCTGCGAAAATTCGCATGCGGATGCGTTTTTGTCGTTTATTCGTGACAGGGAAGAGTTTGGCGACGTTGAGGTCGTGGGCGTATACAGCGACTGGGCTGATGCGGCGCAGCGGCTGCACGAGCAGTTTGGCGTTCCCGTCATGCAGGGATACGCGGATGCCGTGGGCAAAATTGACGGCTTGATCATTACCGCGCGACACGGTGACAGCCACTACAAATTTGCCAAGCCCTATATAGAGAGCGGAATTCCCATGTTTATCGATAAGCCCATCACGATTGACGGCGAGCAGGCTGCCATGTTTATGCAGCAGCTCAAGGCATGCGGCGTGCGCATTTCGGGCGGCTCGTCGCTCAAGCAGGATTGCTACGTGCAAAAGCTCAAGCAGGATGCCGAAGCCGAGGTGGGCGGCAAGACGCTGGGCGGCTACGTGCGCGCACCCTATCAAAAAGAGAATCCGTACGGTGACTTTTACTTTTACGCGCAGCATCTTGTGGAAATGGTGTGCGAGATCTTCGGCAGATTCCCGCGCTCGGTCACGGCAAAGCAGAACGGTGACACCATTCACGTGCTGTTTGGCTACGAGGGCTATGATTGCGTAGGACTTTACTGCAACAATAGTTATCAGTACTATGCCGCGCGCATGGCAGAGCATGCGTGCCAGAGCTTTGAAATTCCTTCTACAAACGATTGGTTTTATCATGAGTTTGCCGAATTTTACGGCATTCTTTCGGGCGCGGAGCAGACCGCGGATTTCGGCGCGTTTATCTCGCCCGTGTTGATCATGAACGCCATTGTGCGTGCATTGGAGAGCGGGGAGGAGCAGCAGATCTCTTACCCCGAGATTTAAGGAGCTTTTATGAGTCAGATCAAGCTTTCCGCATTTGCGGATGAATATGCTGCCTCCTTTGAGCGGCAGCTGCACGGGCTTGCTCGGTTTGGCATCGACTATATCGAGCTGCGGCACGTGGACGGCAAAAACGTTTCGGCGTTGTCCGAGCGTGAGTTTTTGGAGGTGCGTGCACAGCTGGATGCGTGCGGCATTCGGGCGTCTGCCATCGGCTCGCCCATCGGCAAGATCCGATTGGACGAGGACTTGGCTGCGCATTTGGATATGGCAAGGCGCGTCTTTGCGGGTGCGCAAGCGCTGGGCACTCCATACGTGCGCGTGTTCAGCTTTTATGCGCCGTGTGGCAAGTGCATCACGGATATGAAGAGCGAGGTGACGGACGCGATGTCGTTGCTTTTGGATGCGGCAGAGGAGTACGGCGTCACGCTTTGCCATGAAAACGAGGCGGCGATCTACGGTGACACGCCCGCACGCTGCCGCGAGCTGCTGGACTGCTTTGACGGCAAGCTGAAATGCGTGTTCGATATGGGCAACTTTGTTTTGGAAGGGGCTACACCGTATCCGGATGCCTACCGTCTTTTGCAAAAGGATATTGCCTATTTTCATATCAAGGATGCCCTGTCGCAGGGGGCTGTTGTGCCTCCGGGCAAGGGCGAGGCAAGGATCGGCGAGATCCTCCATGCACATATGCAGTACGCCACCGAGGACTTTTTCGTTTCTCTTGAGCCGCATCTGCAAACCTTTTCGGGACTTAATGCGCTTGTTGGGCGCGATTTTGAAAATCCGTATCAGTATGCGGATGCCGAGAGTGCCTTTGCCGATGCAGTAATCAAATTTAAGGAGTTGATATCATGAAGACCATGCAAAAGGACCAATTAAGCGTGCGCGTGTTTGAAACCCGTGCACAAATGGGTGCGACCGCGGCGCAGGATATTAAGGCTTGCATGCTTGCGCTGCTTGCGCAAAAGCCGACCTTGAATATGATCTTTGCCGCCGCGCCCTCGCAAAACGAGGTGCTGGCAGCTCTTGCAGGCGACAGAGAGATCCCGTGGAATCGCGTCAATGCCTTTCATATGGACGAGTACGTGGGGCTTTCTCCCGACGCGCCGCAGGGCTTTGGTAATTTTCTCAAGGCGCATTTGTTTGGTCTTGTAGAGTTTGGCAGCGTGCATTATATCGATATTGCCGCGCCCGATGCCGAGCTGGAGTGCGCCCGTTACGCAAGTCTTTTGCAGCAGTATCCCGCCGATATCGTGGTGCTGGGCATCGGAGAGAACGGACATATCGCCTTCAATGATCCTCCCGTGGCGGATTTTTGTGATCCGCTGACCGTCAAGACGGTTGCGCTGGACGAGATCTGCCGCAATCAGCAGGTCAACGACGGCTGCTTTTCGCATATCGACCAAGTGCCCAAAACTGCCGTCACCTTAACCGTTCCCGCTCTTTTGGCGGGCAAGCATCTTTTCTGCGTCGTGCCTGCCAAGACCAAAGCCAATGCGGTTTACGCAACGCTGTGCGGCGAGATCGGCGAGCATTGCCCCGCGAGTGCCTTGAGACGGCATGAGAGTGCCGTGCTGTATCTGGATCAGGACAGCAGCGCGCTTTTGGAGATGGCGTGATGAAGCGGATCAAGAGCGATCGGATCATACTGCCCGATCGGATATTTGACGGTTATATATACTTTGAAAACGGCAGTATCGTGGACGTGACGGCTGCCGAGCACCCCGCAAGCGAGCAGTATGACGCTACGGGATATTACGTCAGCCCCGGATTTATTGATATCCATACCCACGGTGGGGGAGGGCATCCCTTTGAGGGCAGCGCGGACGAGATCGTGGCAGGCTGCAATTTCCATTTGCAGCACGGCACCACCGCCATTTGCCCAACCGTGTCGGCAGCAGAGTTTGCAAGCATGGCGCGCTCGGTCGAGCATATCGCGCAAGCGATGCGTGATCCGCGCCTTATGGGCACCGTCATCGGTGCGCACTTGGAGGGTCCTTACCTTTCAAGGCAGCAATCGGGGGCGCAATGTGCGGATTTTATCACCGCACCAAGCGAGCAGGATTATCTGCCCTTGCTGGATGCGCATGCCGACGTGATTGCCAGATGGACGTATGCGCCCGAAAACGATGAAGGCGCGCGCTTTGCCAAGGCGCTGCAGCAATACGGCGTGGTGGCGTCCGCAGGGCATACCGATGCAACCTACGGGGAAATGCAGCTTGCCATGCAGCATGGCTGCGCGTTGGTCACGCATCTGTATTCCTGCACCTCCACCATTACGCGCGATCACGGCTTTCGCAGGCTTGGCGTGATCGAAACGGCGTATCTGGAGGACGGCTTGTACGCAGAGATCATTTGTGACGGCAAGCACCTGCCGCCCGAGCTGATCAGGCTGATCTACAAGATCAAGGGCGCGGACAGACTTGCACTCGTGACCGACAGCCTTTCCTTGGCAGGCACTGCGCAAACGCACGGATTTATGCAGAGCACCGAATTTGTCATAGAGGACGGCGTGTGCAAGCTGATGGACAGAACCGCCTTTGCGGGCAGCATTGCCACGGCAGACAGGCTTGTGCGCGTGGCGGTCAAGGAGGCGGGGATTCCGCTGACTGATGCCGTGAAAATGATGACCGAGACCCCTGCAGCCATCATGGGGCTGCAGCATAAGGGGCGCATTGCGTGCGGCATGGATGCCGATTTCGCGGTGTTTGACGACAACGTCTGCATCAAAAACGTCTTTGCCAAAGGAGCGTTGTGCGTTTGACGGGCATAAAAAAGTCGGACACGTTCCCGGGAAAAGCACCGCGTGACGTGTCCGATGCTTTTGCATCAATGCTTCAAGACTCTCTTGCAGCAAAAAAAGTAATGAAATGCGAATACTTCGTCACGAAATGTGTGGACAAAGCGAATGAAGTATGGTAATATATTATATGGAGATTTTAAAAATTATATCGATACGAAAGGAAATCAAGAAATGTATAATGAAATTGGCGTAATCCCGTTCGAGGGTGCGGGCAGCAAGAACCCTTATTCTTTCCGTTACTATGACAAGAACCGCGTAATCGGCGGCAAGACCATGGCAGAGCATCTGCGCTTTGCAATGAGCTGGTGGCACACCTGCAACGCTTCCGGTACGGATATGTTCGGTGGCGAGACCATGGACAAGACCTTTGGCAAGTCCGGCATCGAGATGCACAAGGCAAAGGTAGACTTTGCATTTGACCTGATGCAGAAGCTGGGCATTGAGTTCTACTGCTTCCATGACGTTGACATCGCTCCCGAGGGCGAAACGCTTGCAGAAAGCATTGCAAACCTGGAGATCATGACCGATTATCTGCTGGAAAAGCAGAACGCGACCGGCATCAAGCCCCTGTGGGTAACTGCCAACATGTTTGGTAACAAGATGTTTATGGCAGGTGCTTCCACCAGCCCCAGCGCAGACGTTTACGCGATCGCTGCAGGCAAGGTCAAGGCAGGCATTGACGCTGCTATTAAGCTGGGCGCTCCCGGTTACGTATTCTGGGGCGGCAGAGAAGGCTATGACACGCTGATCAACACCGACGTAGCTCTGGAGCTTGACAACATGGGCAAGTTCTTGACCATGGCACGTGACTACGGTCGTGCACACGGCTTTACGGGCGACTTCTACATCGAGCCCAAGCCCAAGGAGCCTACCAAGCATCAGTATGATTTCGACGTTGCTACCTGCGCAAACTTCCTGCGCACCTACGGCCTGATGGATGACTTCAAGATGAACATCGAGGCGAACCACGCAACCCTTGCAGGTCACACCTTCCAGCATGAGCTGCGCATGGCAACCGTCAACGGCATTTTCGGCTCTATTGACGCAAACCAGGGCGATATGCTGCTGGGCTGGGATACCGACCAGTTCCCGACCAACGTTTACGACACCACGCTTTGCATGTACGAGGTCATCAAGGCAGGCGGGTTTACCAACGGCGGCTTGAACTTTGACGCTAAGGCACGCCGTGAGTCCAACACCTTTGAGGACGTGCTGCTGTCCTATATCGCAGGTATGGATGCGTTTGCGCTGGGTCTGATCAAGGCTTACGCAATCATCGAGGACGGCCGCATTGACGAGTTTGTGGCAAAGAGATACGATTCCTACAACCACGGCATCGGTAAGTCCATGCGCGAGGGCAACGAGACTCTGGAGTCTTTGGCTGCTTACGCAATGGATCTGAAGGGCACGCTTCCCGGCAGCGGCAGACAGGAGTATCTGGAATCCGTCATGAACGACATCCTTTTTTCGGGAGTCTGATATGAAGTATTATATTGGTATCGACCTTGGTACGTCTGCCTGCAAGGGCATACTGACCGACCGCGAGGGGCATATTATCGGTGAGCACAGCGTCAGCTATGCTGTCTCTGCCCCCTATACCAATTGGAGTGAGCAGGCGCCCGAGGATTGGTACGCGGCTGCCAAGGAGATCCTGCGCGTGCTGTCCCAGGGCAGAGAAGAGCAGATCTCGGGCGTAGGTATTGCAGGTCAGATGCACGGTCTTGTTATGCTGGACGAGCATGACGAGGTCATTCGCCCCGCCATCCTTTGGAATGACGGACGCAGCGCGCAGCAGACCGCATATCTCAACAGCCTTGGCGTGCTTCCCGCATACACGGGCAATATTGCTTTCCCCGGCTTTACCGCACCCAAGATTTTGTGGGTCAAGGAAAACGAGCCCGAAAACTTTGCAAAGGCTAAAAAGATCTGTCTGCCCAAGGACTATCTTGCCTACAAGCTGACCGGTGTGTTCTCCTCGGAATACTCGGATGCTGCAGGCATGCTGCTTCTGGACGTGCAGAACAAGTGCTGGTCGCAGGAAATGTGCAAGATCTGCGGCATTACGCAGGATATGCTTCCTGCGCTGTATGAAAGCTACGAGGCAACGGGTAAGCTCAAGGCTGAGTACGGACTGCCTAACGCCGTTCTTTGCGCGGGCGCAGGCGACAATGCAGGCGCTGCGATCGGTACGGCTACCTTGCGCGACGGGGATTGCAGCATCTCTCTTGGCACCAGCGGCACGATCTTCTTGCCCTGTGATCAGTTCAATACCGAGTGCGGCACCGCCCTGCACAACTTTGCGCACGCAAACGGCAAGTATCACCTGATGGGATGCATTCTGTCTGCGGCAAGCTGCAATAAGTGGTGGGTCAAGGATATTCTGCATGGCGAGTACGGCGATCCTGCGCAGCCTGCATACGGCAGCACGGGCGTGCTGTTCCTGCCTTATCTGACGGGCGAGCGCTGTCCGCATAACGACGTGGATGCACGCGGTGCGTTTGTCGGCCTTTCTGTGAACACCACGCGCGAGGATATGAACCTTGCGGTGCTCGAGGGCGTTGCGTACGCGCTGCGCGATTGCGTAGAGGCAGGCGGCGTCAAGATCGACAAAGCGGTATTATGCGGCGGCGGCGCTGTCAGCGAGGTCTGGCAGCGAGTGATTGCAAACGTGCTTGGTGTGGATATTTATCTGACCGAGACCGAGCAGGGACCCTCCATGGGTGGCGCTTTGCTGGCAATGGTGGCTTGCGGCGAGTACGCAAGCGTATACGAGGCAGCAGATGCTACCGTGAAAAAGACGCTTGCAGTGCAGCGTGATCCTGCGCTGATGCAAAAATATGACAGAGGATACGCAGCCTACAAGCAGCTGTATCCCGCGCTGAAGAGTCTGTATCAAAATTGATTTGTACGGAGGATGCGCCATGAATATGGTGTTTTACGAAATAGAGCACGGCATTCGAAACAACCATTTCCTGTATGAGCGACACATCGATCATAGCTTCCCCTTGCACATGCACCGATGCTATGAAATGGTACTCTTGCTGGATGGCGAGATGACCATTCAAGTGGACCAGCAAGAGTATCAACTGCAGGCGGGAGATCTGATGCTGATCAAGCCTCACCGCATTCATAGCTATCATACCAAATCGGGCAAGCATAGCGAATGCGCACTGTGCGTGTTTTCGGGGGATTTGATTGCGGCGATCACCGAGTCGCTGACCAAGTATCGCCTGTCCTCGCCTGTGCTGCACGATATCCCCGCACTGCACAGGGAATTGTTCCTCGATGCACAGAAGTATGACGATATTGCGGAGACCAAGGGCTTTTTGTATCTGCTGTGTTCGCGGTTTTACAAGCAACTGAACACCGAAGAGGAGGATATCTTTGCTTCGGATAACGGTCTTTTGCGCGACATGTTTATCTATATTGAAAACAACGTGGATAAGCCCTGTACGCTGCACGAGCTTGCAAACGAGCTGCGCTACAACGAATCCTATCTTTCCCGAATGTTTCAGAAAAGCGTGGGCGTGCCGTATTCGGAATACGTGCGCAATATCAAGGTCAACCATGCCTGCTATCTGCTGCGCAATACCGATGAGAGCATATTCAACATTGCCATGAAATGCGGATACGCTACGCAAAGTAGCTTTTATCGCAGCTTCAAGCAGTTGGTTGGCGTCAATCCGAACGAATACCGTATGAAAATGGACTAAAAACAAAACGGATACTCTTTTTACAGAGTATCCGTTTTTTTTGTTATCTGTTGATCAGGGAGCGACCGTCCCATTCGGGGTGGGGATCAATGCCCATGACCGCTGCTGCGGTGGGCGTGATATCCACCAGGGAGGTGTTCTCCATGGTTGCGCCGGGCAAAAAGTCGGGGCCGTACAAAAACAGCGGAATGGTCATATCCTCGGGGCTTGCCGAGCCGTGCGTGTAGTCGTGACCGCCGTGGTCTGCCGTGATGATGATCGAGTATTCGTCACCGTACGCATCGATCACTCTCTTGACGTTGTCAATGGCGATCGACAAACGGCGCATATACTCCGCGCTCATCCAGGCGTTGGAGTGACCGCCCTTTTCGTCAAGGTCAAGCATATACAGCATGACGAAATCGGGGTGATAGCGGTCGATCGCCTTTAAGCAATGGTCGGTGACCACGTCGTCCGAACGGTCGTCGTGATCAATGTTCACGCAGAACGAGAAGGTGTAGCTGCCGGGGGTGGCAAGATCGCGCAGATAGTCCCAGTTATAGAACATCGCCGTAGTGCCGCCCGCCATACGCACCATCTCGAAAATGCCGGGAACGGGATGCTCGGGCTTGACGTAGATATTGGTTTTAACGCCGTGACGGTCGGGCGTTTGCGCGTGCGTCATGGAGTAATGGCAGGGCAGGGTATCCGAGGGGAGCACGGCTTGGGAGCCGTAGTTATAGGTGCACAGCTGCTCCAGCGTCTTGACGTAAGGATTGCCGCACTGCTGCATCGCATCCGAACGCATGCCGTCGATCGAAATGAGAATAACCTTGGATTTCATCACTAAGCTCCTTATTATCTGAGAATCTTTTCTCCGTCAAAGGCGATAATGCCAAAGCCGCGGCCGGTGGGATTACCTGCCTGCAGCCACTCTGCATATGCGCGGCGCAAAGCGGTATCCTTGGGCAGCTGATCGTCGGGCAGGTCGGTGTATCTGCCGAACACGCGCCATCTGTCATGGAAATCGTCGGGCGTTTCCTTGCCGCTGACCATTTCAAAGTCACCCATAAACTTGAGCAGATTCATGCCTGCGGGCAAAAATTCGCGGTGTCTGGGGTAGAGCAGCCAGGAGGAGCAGCCAAAGATCACGATGCCGTCCTCAAACAGGTGTACGAAATGCGGATAAGCCGCCTTGTAAGAGGCAAGGCGCACCTCGTCGGTCAGCGGAATGCCGCGAGAGGGAATGTGCATGTTGATGTACTTGTCGCCTGCCTTGAAGGTCTTACCGCAGGACATGGCAAAATCCTCGCCCTCGTAGGTCATGACCTCGTACTGGAAGCGGCCGTATGCAAAGCAGGTCAGCTTGAAGAAGCGATCGTACCAATCGGCAACGAACGTACCCACAACGCCTTTGTTTTCCACGCATTCGTTGACCTTGCAGCGAATGTCGTCCATGGATTCGTAGAAAATCTCGTCGGCAATGCCGTTCTCGCGATATTTTTCGTGCAGACGGGGCAGGCTGTTGACGATCAGCAAAAGGTCAAGGGAGTATTCGTTCTGCTCAAACTTGGCAGCCACCTCCTTGATCTCTGCCAGGGCCTCTGCCATGGGCAGCTCCTCGGTGACAACGTAGCGGTGTACGATGTCGTCCATCACCTTTGCCAGCTCAGGGTTCTCGTCCAGCATGGTCTCCAGATCCATGATGCCCTGTACGACCTCGGGGGAATAGTTTTGCTTTGTCAGTTGCTCAATTTCGGCATTCCAATGCTTCATTTGCGGTATCCTTTCTTTTTTGGTTAGTTGATGTTTTGTGTTTTACGGTAGCGGACCAGACCAATGATCGAGGAGGTGATTGCCACCATCTCGTTGATGGTTCCGCCGATCGAGGGGATAAACAGGTTGTAGATTAAGATCAGGGAAGAGGTCAGCAAAATGCTCTTGCGCAGATTTTGCGGGCCGAAATAACCCATTGCCAAGGTGTTGAGCATAATGCCCACCACGAAAAACGCGGAATGCGCGCCCTCCCAGGTGAAAATGCTGAGCACGCCCATGATCAGCGCCAGCACAACGGGCACAGCCTTGCTTGACAGGATCTTTTTGTCCTTATAGCAATAGCAGATGTTGCGGACGATGCTGAACAGATTCAGCACCAGTGCTACCGTGCCGCCAAGCAGCGCGTAGGCAATACAGGAAATGCCCGTAGCGACAGACAGGGTAATAAAGATCGCACGGCTGGACTTCATTTGATAGGTAATAAAGGACACGATCACGGCAATGATGCTGATGATCTGTCCGATCAGTTCAATTGGACTCATGAAAATTCTTCCTTATTATACAGTGATAACCGAATTATAGCACACATAACCATCTTTGGCAAGGTGCAAAATACACGATTGCGCATAATGTCATGAAATGCAGGATAGAGGTCATGAAATGCGAATTTTGCATTGTTGACTTTTGCGCGTCTTTATAGTATAATGGTACATGTTGTGGTGTGCGTGCTGCGCTTTTTTAGCATGCATACTTATGATGAAAAAATTAAAAACAAAAAAGGAGAATTATACCCATGCGCGCTTTAAGACTTTACGTATCGCTGGCAGTGGTAGCAACCATGCTTTTGGGCTGCCTGACCTGCTTTAGCCTTACCGCATCCGCAGCCGATGCTCCTCAGATCGTAAGAGACGGTCTGGTTGCTTGGTACGACGGCTCTAACAACTCCAACGGTGAGCAGGATTATGACGCTACCCTTTGGAGAGACCTCTCCGGTAACAAGAACCACTTCAACGTTCGTGTAAACGAGACCAACTACTGGAAGGACAACGCTTTCCACATGGATTCCGCATCCTACTATTTCCCCGAAGCTATTGTTGACCTGGTCAACAGCAGCGCTTACACCATTGAGTTTTCCGCAGGCGACCTTGACCTCAAGGCAACTCACTGGGTCACCCTGATGTGCTCGGGTAACGACGAGTTCTCGCTCTTCATCCGTGTTCCCGAGCAGAACGAAGACAGAGACTACCTGGAGTACAAGTACAACGACAAGAACGCAGACCGTCCTCTGGTTGACGACGGTGCAGCAGCGCTTGAGAGTGACGGCATTGGTTCCACCATTGCAATCACCTTCGATATGAACGCTGAGGGCGGCCCTGTTTGTATCATTTACATCAACGGTGTTGAGGCAGGCAGAGGCGTGCCCGAGCACACCAACATTGCAGACACGCTGACCATCGGTCACGATAACCCCCAGCGTGCATGGGCAGCTGACCTTTACAGCGTCCGTTTCTACAACAGAGCACTGACTCCCGCAGAGCTCAGAGACAACTCTGAGGCTGACGACGAGAAGTACCGCTTTGGCATCAACTATCCCCCCGTTGTTGAGTACGACGATTCCGGTGAGGTGTTCGAGGACTCCGTTACCGGTGACTACAAGAACAACATCGTTCCTATGGATCCCGCACTCGATCTGATCGCTACCGATGGCTTCTACGGCACCCACTCCATCAACACCGAGCTCTACGGTGACTGGACAGGTGTTCGCATTGCGCCCGACGCAGAATATGAACTTGATGCAGGCGGACTGCCCCTCAATCCCATGGTGCAGATCAACTACTCCAAGTTCTGCCGTAAGACCGGCGTGACTCTCTTGGACGGTGACAGCGTTTCCTACGCTGTTGTGAAGTACAAGGTTGAGGGCGGCAACATCGGCAAGGTGAATATGTATGCGGCTGCCGGTGATTACCACTCTTGGTTTGAAGCAAGAGATAACGGATGCATGTTCGAGAACGAGAATGCGATCAAGGCAACCGGTGAGGTAGCTTATCTGATCTATGACCTTTCTTATTCTTGGGAAGGCGTTATCAACATCATCTCCCTTGAGTTCACCGAGATGGATGCAAACGCTGTTGCATACGTAGAGGAAATTCAGCTCTTCAACAGCAAGGAAGAGGCTTACAACTATGCAGGTGAGGAGATCCCCACCAAGGCTCCCGCTACCGAAGAGCCCACCACCGAGCCCGCAGATGAAGTTACCACCGAAAAGACTGAAACCACTACCGAGGCTGAGAAGTCCGAGGGTGGCTGCAAGTCCGCAGTTGCTATGTCCGTGGTTGCTTTCGTAGCAGTTGCTGCTGCTTGCGTAGCACTCAAGAAGAAGGACTGATTTTGAGTTGCCCGAGTGATCCCTGATCGCTCCCCGGGCATGCAAGACCCGTACCATTTACGATATGATCGTTTGGTACGGGTCTGTTTTTAAAGACAGGATTTTTTTGCCTTTTTGTGTTGATTTGAAACGGGTTTTCTGCTATAATAAATCGATGCAAAAAAGCAAAAAAACAGAAATAAACATATACGTGAGGATATCCGTGAAAAGTAAAAAAATACTGACGTCCATGAAGAGCAGTAAGGCTCTCATGATCACCTGCTGGCTGATCTACATGATCGCTTATCTGACCAGAAATACTTACAACGCTTCCATCGTGCACCTGACGGGGCAGGGGCTTCTGACCACCTCTATGGCGGGCTTGGTCAGCACCTGCTATTTTGTCAGCTACGGCTGCGGACATATGATCAACGGCTTTTTAGCCGACCGCACGCGCCCCGTTGTCATGCTGGGTGCGGGCATTATGGGCACCGCGCTTGCCAACGTGCTCATGCCCTTCGTTACCCCCAACGTGCCGCTCATGATCATCGTATGGACGGCAAACGGATTTTTTGAATCTATGCTGTGGGCACCGATTTTCGTGCTGCTTTCGGGCGTTTTGACCGAAAAGCTGCGCTTTACGGCACTCTCCACCATTTCCTATTCGCGCCCCACGGGTCAGATCCTTGCGTATCTGTTCACGGCAGGCTGCGCGTATTGGGGCATTGGCTTCAAGGCACCCTTTTTCATCGCGGCTGCTTGTGCGGTTGCGTCCTGCGTGCTGCTGATCGTTGTGGCTGTATGGGCGTTCTCCGCGTCCGACGTGCGCGTTGTTGAGCCCGTGGCTAAGGAGCAGGCAAAGGAGCAAAAGAAGGATGCACCCGCAGGCGAAGCATCGCTTGCCAAGCTGCTTTTGTGCAGTGGCGCTTTGATCTTTACCGTGCCCGTTGTGTTCCACGGTATGCTCAAGGACGGCGTTAACACCTGGGTTCCCACCATTCTGCGCGATAGCTTTGGCGTGGACGAAACGCTTTCCACCGTGCTTGCCATCGTGCTGCCCCTGATCGCGCTGCTTGGCTTTACCTTGGCGAATTTCCTGCTCAAGAGAAAGCGACTTGCAGATAACCATCCCGCCATCGGCATCATTCTCATGGGCGCTGCCGCAGTTCCCACGCTTCTGCTGCTTGGCGCGCGCGGCATGTCGTTTGTCGCAGGCCTTGTCTGCCTGTGCGCCATCTCGCTGCTCATGGAGTCCTTTAACCACATTTATTCGACCATGATGCCCGCAAAATTCGCGCATTACGGAAAAGCGGCAACCGTGTCGGGTATTATGAACTCCCTGATCTATATCGGAAGCGCGATCTCTACCTATCTGTTCGGCGCGGTTGCCGAGTGGGTGGGCTGGAATATGACTATTTTCATCTGGTTCTGCCTGGCGCTTGCAGGATCTGCTATTCTGGCACTTGCCATCAAGCCCTGGAAACGATTTATCAAACAAATGGAGGAAGATTAAGCCATGAAAAACAAGAGAAAGCTTTATGCGGTATCAAACGCACACCTTGATACCCAATGGAACTGGACGATACAGGACACCATCCGCGACAGCGTGAAAAACACCTTGGCGGATAACTTTGCACTGTTTGAGAAATATCCGCACTACCGCATGAACTTTGAGGGCGCGTTCCGTTACGCGCTTGCAAAGGAGTACTATCCCGATCTTTATGAAAAGCTCAAGGAGTACGTGGCAGAGGGGAAATGGAACGTATCCGGCAGCCAATGGGATGCAACCGATACCAACGTGCCTTCCTCCGAGGCATATATGCGCCAGATCTTGCTTGGAAACGGCTATTTTGAGCAGGAATTCGGCAAAAAGAGCAGCGATATCTTCCTGTCCGACTGCTTTGGCTTCCGCTATTCGCTGCCCTCGATTGCAGCGCATATGGGCTTGACCGGCTTTTCTACCCAGAAGCTGCAGTGGGGTGTTGGCACGCCCATCATTCACGAGGACGGCACGGTTACAAGACCCATGCCCGATAAAGAGGCGGTTCGTATGGACCTTGGCAGATGGATCGGCCCTGACGGCAACTCGGTTGTCGGCTCGTTTGTCGGCAACGACTATACCCTGAAATTTGAAAAAGACCCCGAGCAGCGTCCCATTCACGACCGCAAGGAGTACGTAGATAAGATCGACCATAACGCCAAGTATGCAGGCGTTGCCGCGCACATGATGTACTTTGGCACGGGTGACTACGGCGGAGCTGCTACCGATGAGTCTGCCCGTTACCTCAACGATGCGGTTGCACAGAACGGCGACGATAAGGACTTTGAGGTGATCGCAGGCAGCACCGAGCAGATCTTTAACGATCTGACCCCCGAGCAGATCGCGGCTCTGCCTACCTACAGAGGCAACCTGCACATTCCGCACGGCTTTGGCACGCTGACCTCGCATGCAGTAAGCAAGCGCTGGAACAGAAAATGCGAGCTGCTGGCAGACAGCGCAGAGCGCGCTGCAAGCATTGCAAAGTGGCTTGGCACGGGCAGATACCCCAAGGAAAGATTGGATTTTGCATGGAAGCTGTTCCTCTGGCACCAGTTCCACGATGACCTGCCCGGCACGTCCGTTCTGGATGCTTATCGCTTCAGCTATAACGATTACGTCATCGCACAGAACGTGCTTGGCGATGAACTGACCGCTTCCGTGGGTGCAGTTGCATCTGCGCTTGATACAAAGGTTTCGGGTCAGCCCGTGGTGGTATTTAACCCCGTAGCTGCTACCCGCACCGATCTTGCGATCGCGCCCATGCCCGTGGGAGCTGCGCACGCACGCGTTTACACTGCGGACGGCAGAGAAGTGCCCTCGCAGGTGTCCGAGAGAGACGGCGAGAGAGTCGTGCTGTTCGCGGCAACCGTCGCTCCCGTCAGCTTTACCGTGTTCAACGTGGTCGCATCCGAGTCCGATTGCGATCTGCCCACCTATCTCTGCCTTGGCGAGAACTGCATCGAGAACGCACGCTACCGCGTCTGCGTCAATGCAGAAGGACACGTCAGCTCGATCTACGATAAGGCAAATGACCGCGAGCTGCTGTCCGCACCCAGTGCGCTGGGCAAGAGAGAGGACAACAATACCGTTTGGCCCTCTTGGGAGCTCAAGTACGAGGATACCAAGCTGCCCTTTACCAACGTTGGCGGCGAGGTCACGATCGAGGTTGCAGAGCAGGGCGCTGCTTGCGTAGCGCTCAAGATCACGCACAAGGACGGCGTAAGCACCTATGTACAGACCGTACGCCTGATCGCGGGCGTTGACCGCGTGGACGTTGAGAACGAGGTGGAATGGAGAGAGAGAAAGACGCTGCTTTCCGCAGGCTTCCCCTTGAGCGTTTCCAACCCCGTTGCTACCTTTGATATCGGACTTGGCGCAGAGGAGCTGGGCAATACCGATAGCTATCCCTACTTCCAGCACTGCGTACACCAGTGGGCGGATATGACCGAGCCGGACGGCTCGTTTGGCGTGGCAATCTTCAACGATTGTAAGTACGGTATGGAAAAGCCTACCGACGACACGCTGCGCCTGACCTTGATCCATACCCCTCTTGCTCCCTTTAAGTATATCAGCGGACAGGACTGGCAGGATCACGGCAGAAATATTTTCAAGTACGGCTTTACCTCGCATGCAGGCAACCGCGACGGCGTTGCCCTCATGGCAGAGTGCTTTAATAATCCGCTCTACGCGTTCAGTGTGGATAGCCACGCAGGACAGGCAAGCGAGCTCAGCTTTGCATCGGTCAATGATCCCGAGATCGCCATCCGCTGCATCAAGGAAGAGCAGAAGGGCGCAAGACTGGTCGTGCGCGTACAGGAGACCGCAGGCAGAGACCATGCAGGCGTCAAGCTGACGCTGGCAGCAGATATTCTGCACGCTCTGGAAACCAACGGCTACGAGGAGGGCAACGGTGCAGTTGCGCACGACGCACACACCCTGACCTTTGATATGACGCCCTTTGCCGTCAAGACCTTTGTCATTGAAATTTGCAATGCGCAGGACGCTGCCGATCTTGGCACGCCCATTGCGCTGGACTATAACAAGCGCGTGACCACCTCTCGCTTTGACTATACCGCAGGCGAGTTCGGTCAGGGCATTTCGATTCCCGAGGAGCTGCTTTGCAAGACTGTTTACAGCGGCGGCTTGCGCTTTGAGCTTGGTAACGCAGGCGAGAACAACGCCGTGCTTTGTAACGGTCAGCGCGTCGAACTTCCCGCAAACACGAGCCGCGTTGTGCTGCTTGCAGCATCGCGTCAGGGCGACGTGGAGGTGACTTTTGGCGTTGGCGACAGAGAAGTTGTGCGCAAGGTGACCGATTTCTGCGAAAACGTGGGCGCTTGGGATCAGGTAGCCGCAGGTGACGTGGCGTTTATCAAGCGCGATCCTATTGCGATCAACTACTCGCATACCCATAATGCAGACGGCGACCGCCTGTATAAGTTTGCAAATATCTTTGCTTACGTGCTGGATACCGAGGGCGCTGCGTCCATCACGCTGCCCGAGGGTGAGCAGATCGTGCTCATGGCAGCAACCGCTGTTGCAGGTGACGCAAAGCAGACCGTACCCACCGCACCGCTTTACGATTTCGTGCCCGAGAACAATACGCCCTTCTATACGCTGACCTCGGTTGACATGAACGGCTCGGGTCAATACCACGAGGGCGAGCTGGTACGCATTGCCGCACCGCGCTGCAACGAGAACGGTACGTTTGAAAGCTTTGGCGGAGATGCCGATATCGTATGGCAGGAGGACGTGCAGGCACTTGTGCGCATGGGAGCAAAGGATGCTACCATTTATCCCGTATTCTCGGATTTCGGCAAGAACGTGATCTTGCATAAGCCCTGCCGCGCAAATCACTCGCGCACCGAGCTTGGGGAATATCCCGAAAACGCGCTCAACGGTGATAGCAAGAGCAAGTGGGCAGGCATTGCAGAAGCTGCCCAGACCGAAACCGGACACGCAGGCTGGCTGGAGGTTGACCTTGGAGAGGTGACGCCCATCTATAAGTGGCTGGTGCTGCATTGCGGCGAATACGAGGACAGAAACGACAATACCGTGGACTATTTCCTGCAGTACAAGCAGGCAGAGGACGGCGAATGGCTGACGGCTGACGAGGTTTGGGGCAACCGCGAGGATATGACCCTGCGTGAGTTTGCACCCGTCCAGGCTCGTTACGTGCGTCTGTATATCATCAGACCCACGCCCCACGCTGACAAGACCTGCCGTATCTATCAATTCCACGTGTACAGCGTACCCGAGAAAGACTAAGTATAGGAAAAAGCATATGACTTTTTTGGAAAGAGCAAGGGCCTTGGTCGCACAGATGACCTTGGAAGAAAAAATGTCTCAAATGAAGTACAACGCTCCTGCCATCAACCGTCTGGGCATTCCTGCCTATAACTGGTGGAACGAATGCCTGCACGGCGTGGCAAGATCTGGCGTGGCAACCGTATTTCCGCAAGCCATTGGTATGGCGGCAAGCTTTGATACGGATATGGTGCACCGCGTTGCAACCGTTATTTCGGACGAGGCAAGAGCCAAATATAACGAATTCAAAAAGTTCGGCTATACCGATATCTATCAGGGTCTGACCTTCTGGTCACCCAATATCAATATCTTCCGCGATCCCCGTTGGGGTCGCGGACACGAGACCTACGGTGAGGACCCGTACCTGACCGGCGAGATGGGCGTTGCCTTTGTCAAGGGTCTGCAGGGTGAGGGCAAATACCGCAAGCTGGACGCTACCATCAAGCATCTGGCTGCGCACAGCGGCCCCGAGGAGCTGCGTCATAGCTTTGATGCAAAGGTAAGCGAGCAGGATCTGCGCGAGACCTATCTGTGGGCGTTCAAGTACTGCATTGACCATGCCGATCCCTCTGCCGTTATGGGCGCGTACAACCGTATCAACGGTGAGCCCTGCTGCGCAAGCAAAACGCTGCTTATGGATATTCTGTACGGCGAATGGGGCTACCAAGGTTACGTGGTATCCGACTGCGGTGCGATCTGCGATATCCACCGCTCGCACAAGGTCACAAGCACCGATGCGGAAAGTGCCGCGCTTGCCGTCAATAACGGCTGCCAGCTCAACTGCGGCAGCGCGTATCAATGGCTCAAGGAGGCTTACGATCAGGGGCTTTTGTCCGAGGAGGTAATCACCGCTTCGGTGGAAAAGCTGTTTGAGGCACGCTTCCGCCTTGGTATGTTTGACGACGACTGCGAATACGATAATATCCCCTACGACGTTGTGGATTGCGAGGAGCACCGCGCGCTCAACAGAAAGATGGCACAGAAGTGCATGGTTCTGCTTAAAAACGACGGCATTCTGCCGCTTTCCAAGGACGTGCGCACCGTTGCCGTCATCGGTCCTAACGCCGATGACCAAAGCGTTCTGCTTGGCAACTACAACGGCACGCCCGCAAGATACTCCACGCTGCTGCGCGGCATTCAGGACGGCTTTGACGGCCGCGTGATCTATGCCCGTGGCTGCCATGTAACCAAGCCCGTGCAGGACAAGGACGGCGAGCACCCGAGAAACGAGGCACTCATCGCTGCGAAAAAGGCAGACGTCGTGGTGCTGGTGATGGGCATCAATCCCACCATTGAGGGTGAGGAGGGCGACGCTTACAACGCCGCAAAGGGCGGCGACCGCGTGGATCTCGAGCTGCCCATGACGCAGCGCGAGCTGATCGATGAGATCGTGGCTTTGGGCAAGCCTACCGTATTCGTCAACGTCAGCGGCAGCTGCATGAACCTTGCGCGTGAGGACGAGCGCTGCAACGCTGTGCTGCAATGCTTCTATCCCGGTGCTGAGGGCGGCAACGCGCTTGCAGATATCCTGTTTGGCAAGGTTTCTCCCAGTGCAAGACTGCCTGTCAGCTTTTACAGATCCGTGGACGATCTGCCCGCATTTGAGGATTACAGCATGGAAAACCGCACGTACAAGTTCTTTGGTGGCAAGTGCGTGTATGAGTTTGGCCACGGCTTGACCTACTCGGATATCAAGGAGACTTATATTGACCAAAACACGGTCGAGCTGTATAACGCAGGCGCATACGACACCGATTATACGGTACTGAAATTCGACTACGAGCCGCACAAATGCTTAAAAGCATTCAAGTGCGTGCACATTCGCGCAAACGAGACGGTAAGAGTCAATTTTGCAGAATAAAGGGATGTGTTTGATCACAGAACGAAAGGACAGAATGAGTATGGATACTTTCAAGATTGACAAAAAGAACGTAAAAATGGTGGCACACGCGGGCCTGTTCGGAATGGAGACCGCCAACACAAACGCAGGCTTTATTGCAGCGGGCAACCGCTCGTATTGGGGCGTGGAATGTGACGTGCGCGTGGCAAAGGACGGCTTGGTGGTCATTCATAACGATTCCACCGAGGGCTTTTCTCCCACTACCATGATCATGTCCGAGAGCACGGTAGAGCAGATACAGAGCATCATGCTCTATGAGCGTTCGTTCTTCCACACCATGCAGGATTACGGCATCACGCCCGGTATCAAGGCGCCTCGCTCGGATCTGCGTATTCCCACGCTGCAGGAGTATATCCGCATCTGCAAGCAGTACGGCAAGGTATGCGTGACCGAGCTCAAGCATCCTATGACGCCCGAAACCATTGCGGACGTGGTTGCATGCTTTAGAGAGCAGGATTACTTGGACTCTGTGGTATTTATCTCGTTTTATTGGGAGAATCTGACCGAGATCCGCAAGCATCTGCCCGCATGCCCCGTGCAGTTTTTGACCGACGAAAATCAGGAGTTTACCGACGAATTTTTGGATAAGATCGCAGCGCACGGCTTTGATCTGGATATCCATATCTATACCGCTACCAAGGAGCTGGTTGAGCGCGCTCACGCGCGCGGCATTGGTCTTAACGTCTGGACCTGTGACTGGCTTGATAAAGCGCAGGATCTTGTCGAGTGGGGCGTGGACTATATCACCAGTAACATTATCGAATAAGAAAGGAAGAGGTTATGAGCTTTTGGATCATGGCGGAGGATCGCCCCGCAACACCCAAATTTTATTACTTTTCCAAAGAGTTTGATGCCCCTGTGGGCGCATCGCTCAAGGTGCGCGCCAGCGGAGACACGCGCTATGCGCTGTATCTCAACGGCACGCTTGTCTTGGAGGGGCCTTGCCAGGGCTCTGCCTACCAGACCTACTTTGAGAGCGAGGATCTGACGCCTTATCTCAAGGCAGGAAAGAATACGCTGATTGCCAAGGTGATGTACGTCACCGACGGTTATTTCATTTCCACCTTCCGCAAGTCCGCTCCCGCCTTTTGGCTGGACGGCGAGCTTGTGCACGGAGAGGTGACCAACAAGCTGGGCACGGACGCAAGCTGGACTTGTGCACGTGAGGACGCATGCTCCTTGGAGCAGGGAACCGATTGCTATATTTCCATTCCGCCCTATGAGCATTGGTCGGGGGATAGCGTACGCACGCCCGTAGGCGTCAAGCAGGCGTACCAGCCCGATTTTGAGCACCATTGCTTTGACGAATGCGGTATCAATCAAACATACGTCATGACCCCTCGCTCTCTGCCCGCAATGGAAACCGAGCCCTACCGTCCCATGCAGGCGGTGCGCAGCGGCACGGGCTTTACCGAATTTGATGCCATCAATTACACCACCGCGAAATTGCGCCTGCGCTTTCGTGCAAAGGCAGGCAGCCGCGTGCGCGTGATGTATGCCGAGTGCTACAGACTGACCGACGAGAACGGCAAGCACTATAAGGGCGTGCGCGATGCGTACGATGATCCCACCGCGTTTTTGTGGGGCTGCTACGATACCTTGGTCGCCACGGGTGAGGAGCAGGTGTTCGAGCCTTTCTGGTATCGCTCCTTCCGCTTTGCGCGCGTAGAGTGCGATGATCCTGCGTTCGAGGTTGCAGCGTTTGATTACGCGTTTTATCATTATCCGCTGGATGCAGCGGGTGTGTTCGCTTGCTCGGATGCACGCTATAACAAGATGTGGGAGATCAGCCGCAACACCGTGCTTTGCTGCATGCATGAAATGTACGTGGATTGCCCGTACTACGAGCAGCAGCAATACGACATGGACAGCGCGCTGGAAATGCTGTTCACTCTGCGCATGAGCGCAGATCGTCGCATGCCCATCAAGTCGATCACCGACTTTGCGCATTCGCAAATGCCCGACGGCTTGCTGCAAGCCAATTATCCTTCCGTGAAAATGCAGATCATTCCCAACTTCACGCTGTTCTGGGTGCTGATGCTGCGCGATTATCTGCGCTACACCGGTATCTCGCCAGAGAATCTGCAGCTGCTTCGCACCATGATCGGTACTGTGGGACGCGCGCTTGACGGCTTTGAGTCTCATATGCTGCCGAACGGTATGCTGGGGCAGACGCAGTACTGGCATTTTGTGGACTGGGTACCCGGCTGGAGCGGCGGCGTGCCCGGTGGCGCGCACGATGAGCCGATCACGGTCAGCACGCTGATGTACGCAGCGGCACTCAAGGCTGCTGCAGAGCTGTGCGAGATCTTGGGCAGAACCGGCACGGCTTCGGATTACAGAAACAGAGCCGAGGCAGCGATCGCGGCAGCGTATACGCACTGCTACGATCAAAAGGTTGGTCTGTATCGCAACAGACCGAGCGTGCATGAATACAGCCAGCACACAACGCTGTGGGCAATTCTTTCGGGCGCTGTGAGCGGCGAGGAGGCTGGAAAGCTGATCGACCGCACGTTTGGCGCGGACGTTCCCGTAGCGTTCTGCACCTTCTCGATGAGCCATTATATGTTCCGCGCTTTGGAAATGGCAGGGCGTTACGATACGTATGCGCGCCGCCAGCTGGAGGGCTGGGAGACCATGCTTGACTGGCATTGCACGACCTGGTGCGAAAATCCCGACTCGCCCAGAAGCGAATGCCACGGCTGGAGCTCCGCACCCATCTATGAATTCTCCGCAATGGTGCTTGGCGTATATCCCACTGCCGACGGCTATGCGTCTGTACGCATCAAGCCCTATGCAGAGAGCTATGACCTGACTTGGGCAAAGGGAACTGTGCCCACACCGCACGGCGTGATCTCGGTGTCCTGGGAGAAAAAGGACGGCGAATTCGTGCTGGACGTGACCCTGCCCGAGGGCGAGGGAATCAAGTCCTGCGAGATCGTTCTGCCGAGCGGAGAGCGCGCAGAGCAGAGCGGCGTGCACGGCAGATATACCTGCAAGATCGCGAAATAAATTTGAAAAGCAAGACAGTCCCTGTGCCAATGGCACGGGGACTTTTCTTATGCCCGAAAAACTGTACAAATTCGCCCTTGATTATTTAGGGAAAACGATTCTTGAAATCCACGGTAATTTATGGTATAATGGGGGTAACAAATATTCCCCGAATGCAGGAGGACCCCCATGATCAAACGCTACAGATTTTTGCCTTTGTGTCTTGCGCTGCTACTGCTGCTGGCAAGCTGCAACTCGCCTGCAGGTAACCAGACCGACACAACAGGACAGATCACAACGGAAGTGGAAATTGACACACAGGCTCCCGACGAGTCAACCGACACCGAGCAGGAGACCGAGACCGAAACCGACACCGACACCGAAACCGAAACCGAAGGCACTACCGAAACGGACACCGATGCCGAAACGCAGCCTGACGTAGAGCCCGATCCGCCTCAGAACACGGCAGGGGATTGCGGCAACGTTTACTGGAAGGACTCCGGCAAGGTAGTGGGTCAGCCGCGTCTTGACATGGTCAAGCATCAGACCTCTGCTGCCGATTACGCCAAGTCTGTCAAAAAGGGCACCAACTGGATGGTGACGGTAGCCGAGAATAAGGGCACGTTCACGCTTTACGGCTGGGTTGGCATGAACTTCTCGAATTTTGAGCTTGCATGGCGCGTGGGCACGCACAACGAGGTAACCTACAGCACCGAGAATGCGTATAAAGTGACCCGTGAGGCTGCAGTTTTGCAGGCAGCCAAAAGCGAGGGCTACTCCAACGCTACCGGATATGAGTATCATCTGAACGTAAACGGCTTCAAGAGCGGTGACGAGGTGCACCTGTTGATCAAGGATCTGGATACGGGCGTTGTGTACTGCTTCTGCGAGCTGATCGTCAATATCAACACCGATCCCACGGCAAACCTTTCCGCATCGCTCAAGAAGGAATACGGCTTGGGCTACGGCTCGGATATGGACGTTTCCTATTTCGATCCGATCACCGAGCACGAGCCCATCACAGCTCCCAATGACGATCCCACCGTCAAGCTTTGGTTTGATCACCTGACCGAAAAGGTAACGCGCTACGATACCTCGGGCAAGGACTCGGGCAAGGACAGCTATACCATTCAGATGGCGAAAAACGAGATCGAGGGCTGCCAGTTCTTCCTGTATTCTCCCACGGTCAAGAAGATTTCGATCAAGATCTCTGATTTTGAGAACGAAAAGGGCGAAAAGCTGACCACTGAGCTTGGCGTAGAGTACTACATTGAGGACGGCTACGTGACCTATCACGGCTATCCTGCCGCGCTTGTATATCCCGATGCGGTCATTCCGTACGACTCCTACGTTGGCTACTGCAACTGGACCGAGCACGGCAGCTACGGCATGGATGCAAACAGCAAGGTCGATTTTGGCAATTACGTGCTCATCGGCCCCTTCTCGGGCTCTAACTGGGATCACGAGAAGTACCCCTTCCGTGATTCTATCCGCGGATTCGTTGTGGAAGCAACCACCACGGCAAACACTACCCCCGGTGCTTACAAGGCTACCGTGGAGATCTATGACGAGGAAACCGGCGCGTGCATTAAGGCAGCAAATCTCTACACCTACGTATATGACGTGACTCTTTCGGAGGAGACCGCGCTGGATACCGCATTTGGCTTGTGGGATATCACCGCCAACTATATGCACCAATACAATGAAAACAGCGACCTGACCCGTTATACCGACGTGGAGATCACCAATGCCGTTGCCAACTACTTCTTAAAGCAGCGCATTACCCTGACCGGCAGCATCACTTACTTTAACGTGATGGGCACGGAGTGGTTCAAGAATCCGCGCGTGACCTCGATCCGCGTGCTGACGCAGGATCAGTACGATTCTATCAAGAACGATCCTATCTTGGCTCCCAAGATGTTCTATTACGGACAGGATGAGCCCGGCGTGCCTCGCGGCTACCGCCCGATCACCTGGCCTGACGGCACGACCGAGACCTTCTATGATAACACAGGTCTGCTGAGCGTACTGGCGATCGCAAGAGAGGCTGATCAGCTCCGCGACGTATGGGGCTGGGAGGACTTCCGCATGATGATCCCGTACGAGCGCATTATGAATTTCTCCACCTTTAATTTCAACAGCGTGGATAAGACCACCATGTTCCCCACGTGGTACGATCAGTATGCGGTCACCACGCAGAAGGACTCGATTGAATATCTTTCCAAGTACGTCAACGTGTGGACCTCGGTCTTCACGGGCGCAACTCCCAGAGATCTGTCTTCGTCGATCGACGGTGAGATCTACATGCAGTCCACCTCGCAGGACAAGAACTTCGGCGAGCTGCAGAGCCGTCTGGAGGGCTTTAAGAACGAGCAGGGCCATGAGCTTTGGAACTACGTTGCATGCGAGCCCAAGTACACCTCGCCCTATCAGAACATTCTGCTCTTTAACGACGGCACCGAGGGTCGTACCATGTTCTGGACCAATTATCTGCTTGACGGAACAGGATTTTTGTACTGGCACGTTTCTTACTATGACGTTGCAGGCAATACCACCTATGCGATGCGCTGCCCGTTCTCCAAGACAGGCCCCGGCGACGGTATCCTGGTCTATCCGGGCTCTGCGTACAATCAGCTTGATCCCATTCCGTCCATTCGTCTGCTCAATATGAGAGACGGCATCGAGGACTACCAGATGCTTACCATGCTGGAGCAGTCAAAGGGTGCGGAATATACCGATGAGCTTGTCAGCCATATCGTCACCAGCACCGTTACCTTTACCCAGGATAGCGACGTGGTGTACAACGTGCGCTCCTTGCTCCTCCGCTCGCTTGCCGAAGGCAATTAAGATCATATTAAAAAATCCCCCCGACGCGCGTCGGGGGGATCTGTTCGTTTTTTGGCTTATTTGCTGATCAGCCAGACCGCCAGCACGACAAGTGCGGCAGCAACGGCAAAAATGGGGTACAGGATCAGCTTGGTGCGCTTGATCTCTGCCTCGCTCATGGGAACGTAGCCCGCATAGCCGCAATGGGGACAGGCGTCCTTGCGGTTTTCCAAGGGCTTGCCGCAGCGCGGGCAGGCGTATGAATGATTATTTTGACTCATGCTGCACCTCACTTGCCAAATCTTTTGGGCTTTTGGGGGATTTCGAGCGCATGACCCAGCCAAGCTTCTGCTTTGGCAATATTTTGCTTGGTGGCTTGCACGCGCAGGGTATGGCTGCCGTCCTCAAAGCTGATGCTCATTTCGCGGTAGCGCGTATTGTAGAATACGGTGCACCTGACCGCCTTTCGCTGCAAGTGCGTTTTGCCCTTGTGCACGCCGTCCTCGTCCAGCGTGACGGGAAGACCTACGAAATACAGGCAGATAGCGGAAAACGAGAGGATCAGCACTGCTAAAATAGCAAAGTAGGGCAGGGGATTGCTTGCCCCTGCGGCAGCACCTGCCAGCACACAGATCAGGCACAGGTAGGCAAGCAATACAAGCACGGCGTTGCCTGCCGAGAAATCGTATAATTTGATTGGCTTTTGCATGTGCACCTCGTTATTCTGCCTCAACGCCCGCAAGATCGCGCACGATCTTGCCTGCCATGATCAGCCCCATGACGGGCGGCACGAAGGAAAGCGAGGCAGGGGTGTGCTTGCCGTGCTCGGCAGGCAGACGCGAGGGCTGCGGCTTTTCCTCGGAATATACCACGCACAGGTGCTTGATGCCGCGCGCGCCAAGCTCACGGCGCATGATCTTTGCCAAGGGGCACATTTGCGTTTTGGCAAGATCGGCAACGCGGAATGCCGAGGGGTCAAGCTTGTTGCCTGCGCCCATAGCCGAAATGATGGGCGTGCCGGCAGCCTTTGCGCGGCAGACCAACTCCACCTTTGCGCTGATCGTGTCAATGGCGTCGGCAATATAATCGTATGCAGACAGGTCGTAGTCGTCCGCGTTTTCGGGCAGATAAAATACTTGGTGCGCCACCACGCGGCAATCGGGATTGATGTCCGCAATGCGCGCGCGCATGACCTCCACCTTGGGTTGACCGATGGTGGAATGCAGTGCGACCGCCTGACGGTTGATATTGGTCAAGGATACCGTGTCCTTGTCAAATAAATGCAGCTCACCCACGCCTGCGCGTGCCAGCGCCTCGCACAAGTGCCCACCAACGCCGCCAACACCGAATACGGCAACGCGTGCGCCCTGTAAGCGTGCAAGTCCATCCTCGCCCAAAAGCGGTACTGTGCGCGTGTGCTGTCCGTAGTCCATATGCGCACCTCCTTACGTTTACTTATCATTATTGTATCATATTTTTTTCTTTCACGCAAGCCCTTTACAAATTTTGTGATATCATGTATAATAAAAAGAAAGATACTTTTATGGGGGTGACCGCCATGGACTATACCGAAAAGCAATTACACAGTGAGCTGATCTTTGACGGCAGGGTGCTGCACTTATACAGAGACGACATTCTGCTGCCCGACGGCAAGACGGGCTATCGCGAATACTGCAAGCACGTGGGGGCGGTGTGCATCGTGCCCATTACGGACGATGATTGCGTGATCTGCGTCAAGCAGTACCGCTATGCGCACCGCAAGATGGTGCTGGAGATTCCTGCGGGCAAGCTGGACGCGCCCGACGAGGATCCCACCTCGGCTGCCTTGCGCGAGCTGCGCGAGGAAACGGGTGCGGTATGCGACAAGCTGACCTACCTTGGCCCGCTTTACACCACGCCTGCGTTGATCGACGAGGTCATTCATATGTATATGGCAGAGGGTCTGACCTTTGGGCAGACCGATCTTGATGAGGACGAGTTTATCGAGGTGGAGCGCATTCCGCTGGACGAGCTGGTTGACCGCATTTGCCGCGGCGAGGTGCCGGATTCCAAGACCCAGGCTTGCGTGCTGCGTGCCAAGTTCGAAAAAATGCGCCGCACGGGGGAGGGCTGAGCATGCCTCCTTATGCATGGATTTTGATGCTTTGCGGCGGCGCTTTGCTTGCTTTGGCAGCGATCTATCTGTTTATGATCAAGCCTGCTTGTGCCAAGCGCGTGGATATGGCGAAATACGGCACGAAATTTGCGCACCGCGGACTTTGGGATGCACAGTCGCCCGAAAATTCGCTTGCCGCTTTTGAGAAGGCGGTAGACAAGGGCTATGGCATTGAGTTTGATATTCACAAGACCAAGGACGGTCAGGTGGTGGTATTTCACGATGACACGCTGAGCCGTATGTGCGGCGTGGACGGCAAGATCGAGCACATGACGCTGGACGAGCTGCGAGAGCTGCGCTTGCTCGGAACCGATCAGCACATCCCTACGCTGCAGGAAATGCTGTCCGTAGTGGACGGTCGCGTGCCGTTGCTGGTTGAATTGAAGGGTGAATCCACGGCAACGGGGCTGTGCCCCTTGGCGGATGCCATTCTTTCGCAGTACAAGGGCGATTACATGATCGAATCGTTCAATCCGCTCTTGGTGCGCTGGTATAAAAAGAACCGCCCCGACGTGGTGCGTGGGCAGCTGTTCTGTAATCTCAATAACGGCAAAAAGGTCAAAAAGCTGATCTATTATCTGATCACCGCGCTGCTGACCAACGTGCTTGCGCGTCCGCATTTTCTGGCGCGCGGCTTGGATAGCGCGCGTAACCCCTCGTTTGTGATCTGTAAAACTCTGTTCCGCGCTCCCACGTTTGTGTGGACGGTGCGCGAGCCGGAGCAGATCCCCGCAAAAAAACGCGGTGAGGGCATCATTTTTGAGGGATTTATCCCCGAGGATTAAGGAGTCTTTATGAGCAACGCAAGCAACGTGCGCCCCGATTACAAGGCGCTCAATACCGAGGCGCGTAACGCGCGCACGACCGAGATAGACAAGCTGCCCACGCTGGATATGGTCAAGCTGATGGCAGAGGAAAACCGCGTGGTGGAGGATGCCGTGGCTGCAGAGGCTGCGCATATTGCCAAGGCAATCGATCTGATCGCCGCGTCCTTGGACGCAGGCGGCAGCCTTGTTTACGTCGGTGCGGGTACGTCGGGGCGTCTTGGCGTGCTGGATGCGTCCGAGTGTCCGCCCACCTTTGGCGTGGATTACCGACTTGTGCGCGGCATTATCGCGGGCGGCGAGGATGCTATGTTCCGCGCGTCCGAGGGTGCGGAGGACAATTTTGAAAAGGGCATGGCTGACCTGGTTGCAGACGGCGTGCGCGCGGGCGACGTGGTGGTTGGACTTTCTGCGTCGGGCGGTGCGCCTTACGTGCTGGGTGCGCTGACCAAGGCTGCCGAGCTTGGGGCAATTCCCGTGGGCGTGACCTGCAATCCCGCAAGCCGCATGCATGCGCTGTGCGAGGTGACCATTGCGCCCGTCGTGGGTGCGGAGGTCATTACAGGCTCGTCGCGTCTCAAGGCGGGCACTGCGCAAAAGCTGGTGCTTAACATGCTTTCCACGGGCGCGATGATCAAAACCGGCAAGGTCATGGGCAATCTTATGATCAACGTGCGCCCCACCAACCAAAAGCTGCGCTTGCGCTGCATTCGCATCATCTGCGAGCTGACAGGCTGTGACGAGCAGGCGGCAGAGCTTGCCCTTGACGCGCACGGCGATATCCGCACGGCGGTACAGGCTTTGGGTTAGAAATAAGAGGAGAGAGTATGGACGAAAAACTGTTTTTGGAAGCAAGAGAGGCGATCGCGCACATTGATGCCGAGATGGCTGCGCTGTTTTGCAAGCGCATGCAGGCGGTCGAGCGCATTGCCGCATATAAAAGGGAACAGGGCTTGCCTGTCTTTGACGGACAGCGCGAGCGCGCCCTGATCGAGCGCAACTGCGCCCTGATCGAGGACGAGCAATACAGAGCCTACTATCTGCGCTTTTTGCAGCACACCATGCAGCTTTCCCGCGAGTATCAGCTAAGCATTTTGGGCGCGGATGCGGTCACGGATGCAGCTCTTACGGAAGGAGATGCAAGCATATGAATATGCAGTTTAAAAGAAAGCTGCCTATCCCCAAGGAGATCAAGGAGATGTACCCCTTGACCGATGCGCTTGCTGCCCACAAGGCGGCGCGAGACGCGCAGATCAAGGGCATCTTTACAGGCGAGAACGATAAGCTTTTGCTGGTCATCGGTCCTTGCTCGGCTGATGCCGAAGCTCCCGTGCTGGACTACGTCAGCAGACTGGCAAGGCTGCAGGAGCGCGTGGCGGACAAAATGGTGATCGTGCCGCGCGTGTATACCAACAAGCCGCGCACCGTGGGGGACGGCTATATGGGCATGCTGCACCAGCCCGATCCGGGGGAAGAGCCCGATCTGCTCAAGGGCATCATTGCCATTCGTTCGCTGCATATGAAGGTGCTTGCCGAAACAGGGCTTTCGACCGCGGATGAGATACTGTACCCCGAAAATCACCGCTACCTGTCCGACCTGCTTTCATACGTGGCGGTTGGCGCGCGCAGCGTGGAGGATCAGCAGCACAGATTGGTGGCAAGCGGCTTGGATATTCCTTGCGGCATGAAGAACCCCACGGGCGGCGATCTTTCGGTCATGCTCAATTCGATCACGGCTGCCCAGCACCCCCACGCCTTTATTTACAGAGGCTGGGAGGTATTCAGTCAGGGCAATCCGTACGCGCACGCCATTCTGCGCGGCTACGTTAACAAGCAAGGGCAGAGCGTGCCCAATTACAGCGAGCAGCATCTTGCATATCTGCACGAGGAGTATGCAAAAAGAGAGCTGCAGCTGCCTGCCGTGGTGGTGGATACCAACCATGCAAATTCGGGCAAGTGCTGGGAAAAGCAGCCCGATATCGCAGGCGAGGTTTTGCGCTGCCGCCGCAATTTGGCAGAGATCAAGGGACTTGTCAAGGGACTTATGATCGAGAGCTATATCGAGGACGGCGCGCAAAGCATTGGTGACGGCGCGTATGGCAAGTCGATCACCGACCCCTGCCTTGGCTGGGAAAAGACCGAGCGACTGATTTTGGATATGGCAGAGCAGTTGTGAAAATAAGAGGAGCTTCTTCAAGCGTTGAGGGAGCTCCTTTTGTATATATAAGACGCAAAAGCCTACCCCTCCCACCGCGGACACTCACTCCACTTCGTTCCGTTCGTTGCGGTGGAAGGGGTACACCATACGGACGGTTTTTCACGGGAACAGAACGAAAAAAAGGACTGATTCAAATCATGAATCAGTCCTTTTGTGAAACAAAAGTTACTGCGCACCCTCGGGTACGTTTTCGATCAGGCATCCCTCGGCAACCTCAACAGAGCCGTCGCAGTTCAGGCTGTTGCCCTTTGCGTAGGTGGTGACGGTTGCGCCCGTGGTAATGGTCAAAAGCTGGGTGGACTGCAGTGCATCGTCCTCACAGTAAACGGTTACCTTGGCATTTTCGGTCACGGTTACGTAGCCCTTGCCAATATCCAGCGAGTCTGCCTTGATAGCGTCGTCCGCGCCCTCAACCAGCACCTCTGCGTTACCCTTGATGGTGACGCTGTCGTTGCCCTTGATTGCGTTGTTGACTGCCTTAACGGTCACCTTGCAATCGTTGATCGAAAGGTCGTTCTTGCAGCCGATGGCGTTGTTATAATTGCCCGTCACGATCAGCGTGCCGTCGCCCTTGATGGAAAGGTCGTCCGCTGCGTAAATGCATGCGTTGGGCTTGGTGTCTGCAGGGTTTGCAAACAGGTAGGTAGCGCCGTCGGTCAGGGTGTTGACCGTGCCGGACTTGACCTCAATGTAAACCTTATCTGCGCACTTGACCCAAATCACTGCGGAGGATTCGTTGTGACCGGTGAAATTGTTGAGAATGAGCGTGACGCGTTCTGCCTTGGTGACCTCAACGATGATCTGACCGTTATCCAGCGTGCCGCTGATCTCATACGTGCCTGCCTTGGTAATGGCAAGTGCCGAGCCGTCTACGCGTAAAGCGGACGCATCGGTGGCAGTGTAGGAGGTGCCGCTGAAGGTAATGTAGCTATCGATCAAGCTCTCGGGAGTTGCTTGGTTTTCCGAAGGTGCACCACCGGGCTGGTTGGTCTGTCCCGGATCAACCGTCTCTCCGCTGCAGGCAGCAAATGCCAGGCAGGAAAGGGAGAGCAGAGCCGCGAGTGTCAATACAAAAATCTTTTTCATGTAGTAGATCTCCTTTCGGGGAAGTTACTTTTCTTACATAAGTATACATGGAGAATGTGACTAAAAATTGACTATTTCAAGAATTTTTTAATAACGGTGACGGGTTTTGCATATAATGTTACAATTATCACACAAAATGCAAAAACAGGGGAATTTGCCAAAGCAATTTCCCCTGTTGATTTTTTTTGCAATTACTGCGCTGCAGTATCGGTTTCTCCTGCCTGCTGCTCAACAGCATTCTTGGAAAGAGAAACGCAAACGATGATGCCGCCGTCGTTGTCACCCGAAACAGTGTAGGTGAAGTTGGTGGGCAGCTTCACAGTAGCCATATCGCCCTGGCAAGCGGTGTAATAAACCAGCCAATTCTGACCGTTGACGTCAGTGATCTCCAGAGGATTGTCGTGAGAGCGGGACTTGATCAGTGCTACGAACTCTTCCAGGCACAGGTTGTTCTGCTTCATAAAGGTAGCAGGGCCGTCGCCAACGTAGTGGAAATACTCCACGTAGTTGGAAATGCCGGTGATGGCAGCCTTGTCCTCGGGATAACGAACCACGAAGCCATATCTGTATGCGTTTTCAGCAAGCCAGTTATAGTAGTCGGGGCTGTCGTAGAGGTTGGAGGTCACGCCGTCAGCAAAGATCTTGAGCGTAATACCAAAGCCGGTGTGGTGGTCGGATTTTCCTTCGGGAACCGAGAAGGGAATCTGATCCTCATAGGTTCTGTAAGCGGAGGAAATGATCACGTCATTCTTTCCGGTTGCCTGATTGAAGGCAGTCAGCCACTCGTGCATGGAGGAAAGCGCTGCGCCGTCAAGCATCAGCGTGTTAAAGCTGGTCTTGTAAGCGGCGGTCTTGCCGTTCTCGGTGTGAGCGGTACGGTAATCCCAGATGTTGGCAAGGTTTTTGTTTGCCTCTTGCGGGAACTTGTATTCGTGCGTGTCGTTGACAAGTGCCAAGGGGCCGTACTGAGAGTACGACTTGTCCAGGGTCACGTCCTTATACTGCACTGCGGAAGGATCGGCATTGTTGTGGCCGCCCGTGAGTGCCAGCACGATCTTGGTGCCGATAATGGTCATAAATACGACCAGGAGCAGAGCAATGACGATGCAGATCATGATGACCACCATCTTTTGCTGCTGCTGGCGGTTGTCACGCTTTACAGCACCTGTGGAATAGTTGCGAGGGGTTCTTTGGTTATCCATGAGAAACTCCTTTCGTCAATATATCGCGTGTGCGGAAAATCAGTTTGCGTCCTTGATGGAGAAGTCCATACGGCCCTTCTTGTCCAGACCCATGTACTTCACCTTAACCTGAGAGCCAACGTCGATGCCTGCGTCGGTCACCTTGTTGATTCTCTTGTCGCAGATCTTGGAGATGTGAACCATGCCGTCCTTACCGGGAGCGTACTCAACGAAGCAGCCGATGTCCTCGTTGGGCTTGTCCTTGCTTGCAAGGATCTTTACAACGGTTGCGTTGTAGATGCAGCCAACCTCGGGCTCGAATACGATAGCAGCGATAGCAGCCTGAGCAGCGGCAGCGGAGTCGCCGTTGATAGCAGCGATGCGGATGGTGCCGTCGTCGACAATGTCGATCTTTGCGCCGGTGTCAGCAACGATCTTCTGGATGGTGGAGCCACCCTTACCGATAACCTCGCGGATCTTATCGGGATCGATGTGCATGGTGGTCATCTTGGGAGCGTACTTGGAAACCTCAGCTCTGGGAGCGGGGATTGCCTTGAGCAGTACGTTGTCGATGATGTAATCTCTGCCTGCGCGGGTCTGCTCGAATGCCTGCTTGATGATCTCGGGGGTCAGACCGTCGATCTTGAGGTCCATCTGAATGGAGGTGATACCCTTGTGCGTACCTGCAACCTTGAAGTCCATGTCGCCATAGAAGTCCTCAAGACCCTGAATGTCGATCATGGTATCCCAAGAGCCGTCCTCAGCGGTGATCAGGCCGCAGGAGATACCTGCAACGGGAGCCTTAATCGGAACACCTGCATCCATCAGTGCCAAAGTAGAGCCACAAACGGAACCTTGAGAGGTAGAACCGTTAGAGGATACAACGTCGGATACCAGACGGATTGCGTAGGGGAACTCTTCCTCGGAAGGAAGAACGGGAACGAGAGATCTTTCAGCGAGAGCGCCGTGACCGATTTCGCGACGGCCGGGGCTTCTTACAGCCTTTGCTTCACCTGTGGAGAAGCCGGGCATGTTGTA
>JAZRDG010000079.1:0-5508 GCA_045660125.1 Eubacteriales bacterium
ACCCAGACCATGGTTGCTAAGATCGACGACACCACCTACCAGGTACAGGTTGTTTCCTGGTACGACAACGAGAACTCCTACACCAGCCAGATGGTTCGCACCATCAAGTACTTCGCAGAGCTGGCTTAAGTTCTACCGAAAATACAAACAAGGGATCGCTTCGGCGATCCCTTTTTGTATTTCATCCGACTTTGGCGGATTTCATCTGCCAAGGGCAGATTTCATTAAAAGGCGTAGGGGCGTTGGGAAAGTTACCAAGGCTAAGGCGGGAATCAGAACCCTTATTTGCGCCAACGCGTGTCTAAATCGGTTGGGTATCCGGCGCAAATGTAACCGTGTGACGCGCAGCGTCACACGGTGGGGTTCTGATTCGGTGACTGGTTCAAAAAGAGAGGGATGGGTGCAAAAGCACCCATCCCTCTCTTTTTGGAGCAGGCAACGGGAATCGAACCCGCAGCATCAGCTTGGGAAGCTGAGGTTTTACCACTAGACTATGCCTGCGTACTTGCCCATTATATACCAAACCGAGGAATTTGTCAATCCCATTGGGGCAAATCCCTCGGTTTTTTTGTTCATAAAATTCGATCTTATTCGCCAAACACGCGATACAGGTACGCCTCCAAGACTCTCGTTTCGGCAACGTATCCCTGTCTGCCAAGGTGGACTGCATCAATGATCCTGCCCTCGGCATTTCTCTGCCAATGCGTTGTGTCGTTCACAGCAGCGTAGCAGTTGACGAGATACACGCCCTCGTCTTCCCTGTCGCCGAACGCTTCCTGCTGCATGGCAAAATACGCAAACTGCTGCGCGCGCTTTTTGGCAATGTCCGTGCCCTTGCCTGCCAGCTCATAGCCGCTTGCGGGCGAGAGGTACTCTGTCATCACAAGCACGGCGGTCTTGCCGTCGGTCGCGTCCTTGATCGATTTGATCATAGCATCCACGTTGTAGACCGAGTCCTGCGAAAAGACGTCGTTCGCGCCAAGGCAGATGACCACAAAATCGGGCACTTCATAGCCGTTCTGTGCCAGATAATAGCCAAAATCAAAGTAATGCGTGCTGCCCGTATGCGGATGCGTCTGCGGATTTTGCGCGTTATAAAACGCGTTGGGCACGTCAAATGCGACAGTACTTGTCAGATAGTTGGTCGTGCTCCATGCGCCTCGCCCCTCGTGCGCGATTCCCGCACTGCTCTGTCTTGTGCCAAGCAGCGTCAAGGCGTCGCCAAAGGTGGCTTTGAGCGTATTGACAATGGTGCCGTCACCAATGCGGCTATCACCGATGACAATGCCGCTGAGCGTCAGCTCCTGCTTATCTACCGCAAGGATCTGCGCGGTCTTTTGGTACACCGTACGATACGTGCCGCCCTCGGTCTTACCAACCGTCACGGTCAGCGTATACGTGCCTGCCACGTTGGGGGTCACGCCAAACCCTTGGTCGGTCATAACGCAGGTGCAGCTGCCATCCAGGCGGTACGACACCTGCATATCCGCTGCAAGGTTGCCTGTCAGCTGATCGTTATAAAACCAAAACTGCTCGCCTACGGTCAGCGTATAGCTATTTGCGACGTTGGCGCTTACGCTCTGCTCCTGCTCCTGCAGCACAAGGTATTTGGAGGAGGCATAGCACACCTCGCCATTCCATACCACCTTGCTCCAGCCGCCCTCGGGGTCAATGCCCACGCGCGCAATGTCTGCGCCCGAGCTCAGCGTTGTGACCACGTTGCTCCAGTCCGACTTGACCTCGGGTGTGGAACGCAGGTTGAGATTGCCCGTGGTACGCACCCACTCGTCCACGATCAGGTATCCGTCCGCGTCCTTGCCAAGCACCTGCGAGCCCTCGGGGGTCACTACCGTGCCCACGTAGCCTGCATCCACGTGCGTGCCGTCGGCTCTGACCAGGATCAGGTGATAATTTTCATCCACAAATGCACTGACGATGCGATCCTCGCCGATCTTGCCCGAAAATTGCTCGATCCACTCCTGCTCACTGCCTTGATATCCATACTCAACCGCGATCTCATAAGCGGATTTTCCGGGCGCTCCGGGCGCGCCTGCAGCGCCATCTGCGCCATCTGCGCCGTCCTTACCGTCCTCGCCGTCGGCACCGTCCTTACCGGGCGCGCCGTGCGCACCGTTGGTGCCGTTCGCGCCGCTCGTGCCGTTCTGTCCGCGCAGCGAATCCAGCCATGCCTGCTCGTCGCCCACAAAGCCGTTCTCAACGGCAATTTCGTAAGCGCTCTTGCCGTTCTGCCCGTCCTTGCCGTTCGTGCATGCGGCAAAGCATGCAAGCGCAAGTGCGGCAAGCAGAGCCGTGCATACAATTTTAATCAAAATACGATATCTCATTGTGCGTTGACCGTATCTACAAAGCGCGCAAACGCTGCTCTGCCCTCGGGCGTGCACTTGTAAACGCCTGCGTCCTCCAGCACTGCCTCAAACACGCGACCGATCTCGCAACGCAGAATGTCTGCGGTGTTTTCCTCGGTAAAGGTGTACTGCGCCTTGAGCTTTTCTGCCCACTCGGCATGCTTTTCGATCTCGGGCACGCTTGCGGGATCAACACCCTGCAGCAGCGCGTCACGCAGCATCTCCATTTCGGTAGAAAGTCTTGCAGGCAGCACTGCCAAGCCCATGACCTCGATCAAGCCGATATTTTCCTTCTTGATATGGTGCTTATCCTCGTGGGGGTGATACAAGCCCAAGGGACACTCGTCGGTGGTCAGGTTGTTACGCAGCACCAGATCCAGCTCGTAACGCTTGCCGTCCTGCGCCATACGCGCAATGGGCGTGATGGTGTTGTGCGGCTTGCCCTCGGTCTCGGCAAAGATCATGGCATCCGCATCGGTATATCCGCGCCAAGCAGCCAGAATCTTGTCTGCAAGGTCAACCAGACGCGCCTTGCCCGTGCTGCGCAGACGAATGGTGGTCAGCGGCCAGCGCACCAGCTCTGCCTGCACGTCCTCGAAGCCCTTGAAGCAGAGGTCGCTCTCCTTGCCCATGCGCGCCATTGCAAAGGTGTAATGACCGCCCTGCATATGGTCGTGCGAGAGGATCGAGCCGCCCACGATAGGCAGATCGGCATTCGAGCCGATGAAATAGTGCGGGAAGATCTCCACAAAATCCAAGAGCTTTGCAAACATAGCGCGGTCGATCTTCATAGGCGTATGCTCTGCAGAGAGCGCGATGCAATGCTCGTTGTAATATACGTAAGGAGAATACTGCAAGTACCAAGGCTTTCCTGCCAAGGTGATCGGGATCTGGCGCAGCGTTTGTCTTGCAGCGCGGCTGACCGTGCCCGCATAGCCCTCGTTTTCGTGGCAAAGCGCGCACTTGGGATAGCCCGAGGGCGGCAGCAGACGCGCTGCGGCAATCGCCTTGGGGTCCTTTTCGGGCTTGGAGAGGTTGACCGTGATATCCAAGATTCCGTACTTGCCCTCGTACTGCCAGCAAAGGTTCTTGGCAATGCGATCCATGCGGATATAGTTGCAGTCGCGGCTGAGCTTGTAGAAATAGTCGGTCGCAGCCTCGGGATCATTCTTATACAGCGTGCGGAAGGTGCGGATCACCTCACCGGGTCTGGGTGTAACAGCGTTCATCAGCGCGGTGTCGTACAGGTCGCGATACACCACCGTGTTGGACTCGATCAGCCCCTTTTCAAAGGCATAGTCGCACATCTGCCCCAAGATCTCGTCAAGCGGCATTTCGGGCGCGGGCTCTGCGGGCTGCTCGTAATCCGAAAGACCGAGCGTGGTCAGCAGCGAGTTGATCATATAGGACTCGTCCTCAACGCACGCAAGATCGGTGCGAATGGCGTAGTCAACAAGAGCGCGAATAAGAGTATGGATATTCATGTCGTTCTCCGTTCGTAAAAAACATTTTTCTAAATTAATTATAGCATATAAAACACGGAAAGTCAAACGGAATTGCAGGATTTTTCGAATTTCTCGTGAATTTCAACATTTCACAAAAGTACTTGACAATCATGCAGGGGCATGGTAAAATAGTAGGGTCACGCGGGTGTGGCGGAATTGGCAGACGCGCCGGATTTAGGATCCGGTGGATTCCCGTGCAGGTTCAAGTCCTGTCACCCGTACCAAAAAAGAGAGGGGTATCAGCGATACCCCTCTCTTTTTTGATACGGTTTGTACACAGGACTTGAAGGGGAGCGGTAATGAATGACAGCCCGGTGGGCAGTCAGAACCGCGACTGACCGAGGCGCGTAGCAAAAGTCCGCATCAAAACGCGGCTTTTGCGTCGTCGCGCCGAGACTCAAGTCCTGTCACCCGTACCAACAGATATGGACGCCTTTAGGCGTCCTTTTCTGTTGGTACGGGTGACAGGTAACGCGAAACTGCTTCGAGCTTGCTGCATACCAAACGAATTCATATAAGCAATATGCATGCTCGTGCAATAGCGAGCGCAGCGAGTCTTTGCCAGGTTCAAGTCCTGTCTTAACCCAAATAAAAAAAGTCTTTGTATCGGCGGGTTGTCGTGGGCGCCAACCCCTACCGATGGATATTTTGCGTGCCCTATTTGATTGGTTGGCGGGCGATCGATGATCGCCCCTACGGACAAAACCCTTATGGCACAAGGAATATGTCCTCTGTGACTTGTAGGGGCGATCAGTGATCGCCCGCCATTCTCAATCGTTTCATCCTCCCTCCACCCCAACAAAAAACCGAACCATTCCCTTTCGGGTTTGGTTCGGTTTTCTTTTATGCACTTATCTTTCTTCTCTGAAATACGGCAAGCCGAGCGAAGCCGGAGGCTGATGCTCGCGCTTTTTGCGGATGCTGATCACGATCAGCACCACGATGGTGACCACGTAAGGCAGCATCTGGAGCAGCGGCGTTGCGCTCATATCCAGCTGAATGCCCAGCAGCGTGGGGATGCGCGAGCCTGCGATATACAGCAGACCGAACACGAACGAGCCGAGAATACTGAGCGCGGGCTTCCACAGGGTGAAAATTACCAGCGCAACAGACAGCCAACCAAGTGCCTCAATGCTCTTATACGCCTCGTAAGAGCCTGCGTAGTTCATAATGTAGAACAGACCGCCAAGCGCAGCAATGCCGCTGCCGATCAGCGTTGTCACGTACTTGTATCTTGTGACGTTGATGCCCACCGCGTCAGCCGTTGCGGGGTTTTCACCCACGGCACGCAGATGCAGACCCACGCGCGTTTTGCCCAGCACAAACGCTGCAACAAGCGCAATGGCAAGTCCCAAGAACACCATAATACCGCAATACATCAGCGCGTCGGTTCTTCCCTGGAAGGGATAGCGGAAATACTTGAGCGCATACAGATACGACATACCGCCGCCAACCGCCATGGGCGCCATGACGAACTTGGTCACGCCTACGCCAAAGGTGGTCATAGCAAGACCGGTCACGTTCTGATTTGCCTTGAGCGTAACAGTCAAAAAGCTATAGATCAGACCCATGAGCATGCCGCCCGCAAAGGCTGCAAGAATGGCAATCGTCACGATCAGGGGCCAAGGCAAGCCGCT
>JAZRDG010000080.1:0-38681 GCA_045660125.1 Eubacteriales bacterium
GTCGCGGTGGCGGGTGACGTACAGGCGCGGCACGGCATCATTCTTGCCAAAAATCAAGTCGCCAAGGGCTTTGGCGTGCAAACGGGCGAGAGTATTGCCGAAGCGCGGAGCAAATGCCCAAGTCTTGTGCTGCTGCCGCCGCACATGGACAGATACAAGCAGATCTCGGACAAGGCGCGCGCCATTTACGCGCGATACACCGACCGCGTGGAAAGCTTTGGCATTGACGAATGCTGGCTGGACGTGACGGGAAACGGCAAGCTTTGGGGGCAGGATTACGGTCGGGTGATCGCAAACGAGATACGGTGCGCGGTCAAAGCCGAGCTTGGCGTGACCGTGTCGGTGGGGGTGTCGTTTAACAAGATCTTTGCCAAAATGGGCAGCGATTACAAAAAGCCGGACGCGGGCACTTGTATCACGCGCGAGAATTTCCGCGAGATTTTGTGAGGATTGCCCGTGGGGGATCTGATCTTTGTGGGGAGATCCACGGCGCAAAGGCTTTGGTATATGCAGATCCGCACGGTGGGGGATCTTGCGCGCGCCAATCCTGCGCTGCTGGAGAGCAATCTCGGCAAAAACGGTCTTGCCGCATGGCAGTTTGCCAACGGCATGGACGGCTCGCCCGTGTTACTTGACGGGCAGGAGTACCCGATCAAAAGTATCGGCAACAGCACCACCACGCCTGTGGATATGGTAACGCGCAGGGATGCCGAGATCGTGCTCGCGCAGCTTTGCCAGAGCGTTGCCACGCGGCTGCGCGAAGCGGATATGCGCTGCACCACGGTCAAGCTGTCCTTGCGCACGACCGATCTTTCCTGGAAGCAGCGGCAAAAGGGAACGGCAGCCACCTGCCTTGAAAACGATCTGTGGCGTGAGGCAATGACGCTTTACGATACCTTTCACGACGGTCGCCCCCTGCGCAGCATTGGCGTGACCGCTTGCGATCTGAAGGACAACGCAGAGCAACAGCTGTCCATGTTTGACGGTGACACCTGCCGCCATGCCGCGCTGGAATCCTTGGGCGGTGTTTTAGACGGCTTGCGCGCACGGTACGGCGCACGCGCGGTGCGCAGGGGACTCTTGCTGGAGGGCGACGTGCTGATAGGCGGCATTCCGCCACAGGGAAGTCTGCCGCACCCGGTAGCGTGGCGCAAGTAGCGCGAAATGCGCTTATATTGTAGGGCAGGGGCTTGCTCCTGCCGTGAATTTGGACATGCGAAAGGGCGGATATGGAATCCGCCCCTACGGTGTAAGGAGCACGGGCGATTCGTATATTTCGGCTGTGCCGAAATTCTCGCCCCTACGGCAAGATCCCCAAATGAACGGAAAAGGTTTTCTCCTGTTTCATCTCAACGGGCAACCATCCAAAATGTTTGTAGGGGAGGATAGTATCCTCCCGCAAGTATTGGGCGTGGTTGCCCGTTCGGGTGTCGATACCAATACCGCATGCTGGCGGGCGATCACTGATCGCCCCTACGGGGGCGCGTTGCCCCAAATTGCAGGGGCGATTCATGAATCGCCCGTCATCCCCCGAGTGTCATCCTGAGCGAAGGGGTATTTCGCAGCGAGCTGCGAAATACCCCGAGTCGAACTTTTGCGGCGTGGAGTGTCCGTAGCGTAGCAGGACACGGAACAGAGCAAAAGCGCGAGCGCGTATAGCGCGATGCGGGATCTCTGATGGATTTGCTCAATGTCTGCTCAGCCAAAGTAACTTGATGCAGGCGGCGTGACAAAAACCGTTTAGAGATCCCGCTGCGCCGCGACACAGGGGACAGCCCCGCAGTAACATGTCCTGCGGACATGTCACAGGGGACAGTCCCAATGTCGCGCCTTGCGGTTTTGCTCCGTTTCGTTGCATAGCAACTTCACTATGCAAAACTTCGACTGCGCGGTGTTGCTCTGCAACACCGCTCCGCTCAGGATGACACAAAGGGGGATACGTCAAAACAAAAACGCCCCGAGGCGAGTGGATGCGCGCCTCGGGGGATAATATTATACCAAGATGTAACAGGGAGACGGTTCTCTGTTACGCAAGGGACTATTTATTGGTTTTCATTTGACGATAAACATCCGGCCGTGGCGACCATACTGCATTCGGCCATAGCTCGTCCTCGCGGTACCAGTGCTCTTTGCCGACCACACAGGACACATCTTCTCCATCCCGCAGGTAGAAAACGCAGTTGCCTTCGTGCTCATAACTCATAAAAAAGCAACTCCCGTCGGATCTGTAAAAATGCTTAAATGCCGGTTCATCATAATTCCATCCGTCCCAAATGCTGTGCGTGTTTTCAATCAAAATCTGATACAGCTCAGGGCAAATGCGGTAGAAATGCAAATGGATTACAATATCGGCAATATGCGATGGTTTGGAATCGCTCGGAGGCGCGTACTCAAAGCAGGCAGGGTCAACCGTTATCTCATAAGGCTTGAGTTTTTCTGCCCATTGAACGTGCGGCGAAAACCACACGCTGAAATATTCAGAATACCGAAAACAAGTTTGAATCAGTTCCTCATAATCTGTACCCTCAATATCGTAGTCTTCATCTCCGGTCAATAAGTCTGTATCGAAAAAAACGTAATTCATATTTTCCTCCCTGTTACATTAACCAAAGCAACAGTATGAGCAGCATAAATAGTGGGACAAGACAAGCAATTGCTAAAGGCCAAACTGAAGCTTTCTGCGGTTTTGTGTCACTTTCGTTTATCAAGCCTGTGTATTCAGCCGAAACCTCATATTTGGATAATTGATTCTCGATGAACTTGATGCATGCGTTATTAGCAGGAAAGGATAAATATTTTTTGTTATATAGCGGTGCCAATATGATGCCATACATGTGTAAGTATTGGACAGGAACGTCTGCGTCAGTATATATACCAATATAACGCTTTCCATTGCCGCTGCTTATCACAAATTTTTTAATGTCTGACCATGGATAAGTGGCAACCTTGGTTCCGTTTCGATTAACCAAAAATATGCCATATTCATTGAACTGAATCTTTTTCCAAAACAGATTGCCTTTTATAACAAGAACAATTCCGCATACCATCAAAATAACAGATGCAAGAATTCCATATAACAAAAGCAAAAATTCCGGTGAGTCATAATCGAGAGTTGATGGGATAGCGAGCAAAAGCAGAAAGACTGAAAAAATAACGCTGACTATTCCTAACGGAAGAAATACTTTTGGAAAGCCGGAAAACTTATGATACATATCAGTCAATAGGAATCACCTCGTTACTTGGGTTATCCACTCCTTTTTTCGTTGGCGAATGGTGTCTTCGAGCAGCAAAGGGAACGGTGTGACACGTTTCGTTTATTTCATTGTAGCACATGACGAAAAACTTGTCAAGAATTACTGTTGCGCAGGCGAGCGGATGCGCGCCTCGGGGGTGGGTGTGTTTCAACAGGGAACTTGTCCTTTGTCAGACGGCTTTTTTTGAATCAACGGGCGATACCCCTTCGGCCGCGGTGACACAATGGCATTCTGCCACAAATCCTGTTCGCGGTACCAATGCTCTTTATTGACTACCGATGAAACATCCTCGTCCTCCCGTGCGTAGAAAAAGCATTCGCCATCGTGTGTGTTGCACATAAAAAAGCAAGTGCCGTCAGCTCTGTAAAAATGCGGATTTTCAGGATTCTTGAACCCCCATCCGTCAATCCATTCCCAAATACTGTGAATATTTTCTGTTAAAATTGCATACAACTCCGGACAAATACGGTAAAAGTGCAGCGCTCTGATCTGTTCCGGATAGGTAAAATAATACGGAGGAGCATACTCATAACAATCCGGATCTACTACAGTTATTTCAAATGGCTTTAACTGATCTGCCAAGAGAATGTTGTGACCAAGAAGCACGCTGAAAGTATCAGAGTACTGAAAGCACACGCGCATGAGTTCATCGTGTTCTTCACCCTGGATGTCGTATTCAACGTCTTCAGTGTAGTCTTTAATATTACCATCAAAAAAAGCGTAATTCATGTTTTCCTCCTGCAATACAGTTGGGATCATCCTTCGACATGACTGTCCTCACTCCTGCTTTCATTATAACAGGCTCCTCGGAAACTGTCAAGCAAATATGATTTGCCCCTTCACCTATATAGACGCATTTTTTTACCCCAAAGTTCCGATTTTTTTTAAAAATATCAAAAAAATTTTTTGCATGTGATTTTGGTGCGCAAATTCGGCACAAAAACCGCCAAAATTATTGACATTTTGCAAAATATGAGTATAATTATTATGGGAGTGTATGGATATGCCATACATCTACATACAAGACATAAAAAACGGAGGCTTTACCCATGGAAAAGTATTACCGCATGAATATCGCAGGCGTTCAGCGCGATCTGCCGCTCTGCCCCTTAAACGACAAGCTGATGATCGGCGCGTTCGTCATTTTCGGCGATCCCGAGCTGACCACCGCTGCCGCGCAGGCACTGCTTGACAAAGTACCCGAGTACGATTATCTGATCACCGCAGAGGCAAAGGGCATTCCGCTGGTGCACGAGATGGCAAGACTTGCAGGCAACCAGAAGTATATGCTGGCGCGTAAGGGCGCAAAGCTGTACATGAGAGACGTGCTGCAGGTATCCGTGCGCTCTATCACCACCAACCGCGAGCAGACCCTGTACCTTGACGGCTACGATGCAGCGCTGATGAAGGGCAAGAAGATCCTGATCGTGGACGACGTCATTTCCACGGGTGAATCCCTGAAGGCTTTGGAAGCGCTGGTTGAGCAGGCAGGCGGTATCATCTGCGGCAGAGCAGCCATTCTTGCCGAGGGCGATGCGATTGACCGCAAGGATATCGTATATCTTGAGCCCCTGCCGCTGTTTGACAGCGAGGGCAAGCCCCTGTAATTTAGTAAATACATCTGTAAGGAGAATAAAAACATGGCAGAATTTTTGAGTGCACAGGATAAAAGAACGCACTATTGCGGCACGCTGACCGAGGGCGACATTGGCTCCAAGGTATGCGTGATGGGTTGGGTACAGAGACAGAGAGACCTTGGCGCGCTGATCTTTATTGACCTGCGTGACAGAACCGGTATCGTGCAGCTGTCCTTTGACGACGCAACCGACCGCGAGATTTTTGAAAAGGCTTTCCGTTGCCGCAGCGAGTTCGTGCTGGCGGTACACGGTACTGTACGCCCCAGAGCTGAGGGTGCGATCAACCCCAACCTGCCCACGGGTAAGGTAGAGATCTTTGTTGAGAGCATGAAGGTGCTTTCCGCTGCACAGACCCCTCCCTTTGAGATCGGCACGGGCAAGAAGGTCAACGACGAGATCGCGCTGCGCTACCGCTACCTCGATCTGCGCCGCCCCGAGCTGCAGAGAAACATTCGCATGCGTCACGAGATCGCACGCGTTGCAAGACAGTATTACTACGAGAACGGCTTCCTTGAAATCGAGACGCCCATGATGATCAAGCCCACGCCCGAGGGTGCGCGTGACTACGTGGTTCCGTCCAGAATTCACCCCGGCTCTATGTACGCGCTGCCCCAGTCTCCCCAGCTGTACAAGCAGCTGTTGATGCTGTCGGGCTACGACCGCTACATCCAGCTGGCTCGCTGCTTCCGTGACGAGGACCTGAGAGCTGACCGTCAGCCTGAATTTACCCAGATCGACCTTGAGATGTCCTTTGCGACCATGGAGGAGATCATGGAGGTCAACGAGGGCTTTATCAAGAGAGTATTTGCCGAGGTGCTTGGCGTGGATATTCCCACTCCCATGCAGCGCATGACCTTTGCCGAGGCAATGAACCTGTACGGTAGCGACAAGCCCGATACCAGATATGAAATGACCATCAAGGACATGTCCGCGGTGGTTGCAAATACCACTTTCCCCGTATTCGCGGGTGCACTGGCAGACGGCGGCAGCGTTCGTGCAATCGTTGCAAAGAACGGCGCTTCCACGCTGACCAGAAAAGAGATCGACAAGCTGACCGAGCACGCAAAGGGCATTGGTGCCAAGGGCGTTGCGTTCATCCGCTGGGCGGATGCCGCTCCCAACTGCTCGTTTGCTAAGTTCATGACTCCCGAGGAGCTGACTGCTCTGATCGAGGCGCTGGGGCTCGAGCAGGGCGACGTGGCTCTGTTCGTTGCAGACAAGGACAAGGTCGTGCTGCCCGTACTGGGTGCACTCCGTACCTTGGTTGCAAAGAAGCTGGATATCATCCCCAAGGGTCAGTTCAACTTCCTGTGGATCACCGAGTTCCCGTTCTTCGAGTGGAACGAGGAGACCGGTCACTGGGATGCTATGCACCATCCCTTTACCATGCCGCTTGAAGAGTGCCTGCCTTATCTGGAGAGCGATCCCGGCAAGGTACGCGCAAAGTGCTACGATATGGTACTCAACGGCACCGAGCTGCTCTCCGGCTCTATCCGTATTACCGACTGGCAGCTGCAGGAGCAGATGTTCCACGCACTTGGTCTTACCAAGGAAGAGATCAACGCCAAGTTCGGCTTCCTTGTGGATGCGTACAAGGACGGGGCGCCTCCTCACGGTGGCTCGGGTATGGGGCTTGACCGCCTTGCCATGGTTATGCTGGGCGCAGACAGCCTGCGTGACGTTATCGCATTCCCCAAGGTACAGAACGCAAGCGAGCTGATGTCGGGCTGCCCCGCACCTGCAGACCCCAAGGCAATGGAGGAGCTGCACCTTGCATTTGTTCCCGAGAAAAAGGACGAATAATTAAAAATACAAAATCATATTGGGCTGATTGCACACAGATGCGTCAGCCCTTTTGTTCATGTTGCCAAAATGTGCGTGCAGAGCGCGTTTTTTCTTTACTTTTGCTTCTGGCGGTGATAAAATAAAGGGGAAATCCACCCTTTACGGAGGTTTTTATGAAAAGAATTGCTCTTGCCCTCATGATCGTGGCGCTGATGGTATGCATGCTCCCCGTGTCAGTATCTGCCGAGCAGACTACCGAGCTGCTCTGCGGCGAGCAGGTCATCCACGTTCCCATGAGTCCTTCCGACGTGATTGCTGCCCAGATCGTAACCACGGCACCGGTGCTCAGCCTTGGCGTGGCGTGTCCCAGCTACAGCAATACCACCGGCTCGATCACGGTCAATCTGTATGCCTTTGATACCGATTACGACACGTCGCTCTCCGGCGAGCCGATCGCGTCGCACGTATTTGAGAATTTTGCAGACAACGCGTATCTGGAGCTGACCTTCCCTGAGAACAGCCCGCTTCCGGCAGGAGAATATCTGTACGTGATGTATGACGCCAACGACCCCGATCCGGGACCCGGAGCGGTGTACGGTGTAGGCTATTGGAGCTGTGCGGCACATGAATCGCAAAGGCTGTACGTCAACGGCATCTATAACAGCAACGCTACCGCCAAGCTGCAGGTGGTGTATGCCCAGACTCCTTCACAGCCCTATGGGATCCCCACCGTGCCCGAGGTGACCCTGACCGACGAGCAAAAACTGCCCGATGCAGATCATATGTTGGTGTTCTCGGATGCCAAGACCGTCAAATCGGTCGTAGGTGGCGGCAATGCGATCACCGGCGCGTTTAAAAACGGAGTGCTTGTGTTCAGCATCAAGCAGAACGGTGACCCGTTTATCAGTCTCAATCTGGGCGACGTGTCGCTTAGCTCCTATCCCGTTGCCCGTATCAAATTCCGTTTGCCCCAAAATGCAGCGGGAGGGAACGGTCAGCTGTTCTTTACCACCGATCAGGTCGGTATTTCCGAGGCAGCCTCTTTCCGTATGACCTATGAAAATACTGCTGATTGGCAGTACGTCAATATCAATATTGCATCCAATTCCTACGGCTCCGGCACGCTCAAAACCTTCCGCTGGGATATTTTCACCTCTGCCGAGCAGGATATGAACGTTGAGTGCGCGTACATTCTGTTCTTCAAGAGCGAGGAGGCGGCAATGCAATTTGACGATGCGTCGCTGGACGATCTGCTCAATCAGCCCGAGCAGACCACCCAGGATTCGGCAGAGCAGTCAACAGAGCAGGCTACCTCTGATGCGGAGCAATCCTCTGAGCAGACCACCGAGGAAAATTCTTTGGCGCCTGACACGCAGAGCTCCGAAGAACAGACCGAGGATGCAGTTGAAACCGAAACCGATCCGATCAAGGAGGACGCGCGAAGCGGTGATGCGCTGCTGACTGTTGCTTACGTGCTGCTTGGTATTAATACGGTACTGCTGATCGCTGCCATCGTGCTGCTGGTCTGCAAGCGGAAGTGAGGCGGATTATGAAGCAAACGCTTTTACGATTTGCGTCCGGGCTTGCGGCAGTGCTTTTGCTTGGCAGCTGCTGGGTGGCGACCGGTGCGCAAGATCTCGCTCCCTTTAAGGAAAACGGCTTGACCAATTACCAAAGCACCCAAACGATCTATACTATTGACGCAGAGCAGGCACTTGATACAGCAGACGGTGCGTGGGGCTTTGTTTCGGAAAGCAATATCAAGATCGAGAATGGCGTGATCAAATGCAAGCCGCTCTCCGGCTTTGGTATCACATCGGGCAAGCTCCCTGGTGATGACTATGCGCTCAATTTTGCCACCATCCGCTTTGATATGCAGCTTTCCTCCGGCACGGCAGAGCTGGCGCTCCGCCTGCTCAAGCAGAACGATACCGTTGCGCTTTCCGGCTTTTATATTACCTTTGCGCCGGACGGCACGCTGACGCTGAGCGAGGCTAACGGCTACCGTGCCACGCTGGCGACCGGGCTTGATCTAACGCAGCCGCGCTCGTACCGTGTCGAGGACCGTTATGATCAGCTGGATCTGTATATTGACGACGCACTTGTGCTTTGCATGCACTACGGCTACCTTGATAAGACGCTTGCCGTTACGGATCAAGAGGGAAATGCCGTGGGCGAATCTGCTACCTATGATACCTTGCCCTACAACGGCTATTTCCGTCTGTCGGTCAACCGACTGAGCGGATATCTGGATAATATCAGCTATAATTACAACCAAATCACCCAAACCATGTATGAGCAGCCGCCGCTGGATTATGCTACCTGGGTGGCTACCGATGATCTTGACAGAGTTACGCCGAACGCAGAAGAGGTTGGAAAGTCCAAGGATAAGTACGTCGGTATCTTCTATTTTATGATCCACTCTGACGATATGGGTGGCAGACACGTAGATGACACTACCGCGATCTATCTGCAGGAGGGGCTTGAAGCGCTCAAGCAAACGCTTGCCTCCAAGGCAGGAAAGTCGGGCGTGTATTGGGCGGAGCCGTATTTCGGCTATTATTCCAGCCATGACGTTTGGGTGTACGCCAAGCATGCTATGATGCTCAGCGCTGCGGGCGTGGACTTTGTGTTCATTGACTTTTCAAACGATAAATTCTATCCCGAGCAGTTCTCGATTTTGTGTGAGACCTGGTTGCAGATGCGCGAATACGGAATGGATACGCCGCAAATCGTGCTGATGTTCGGCGAGATGCCGTTCACGCTTCTGGACGGACTGTGGCAGATGTACGACAGCTTTTATCAAGATCCCAAATACAAGGAATTGCATTTTACTTGGGAGGGCAAGCCCTTGGTGCTTGGCAACAGCGACACCCCCAATAAAAAGACCTGGACGGTTTCTACCTCCACAACGCCCCAAAGCAAGGCAGAGTATACTGCCTTAGTCAATGCAAATCCCGAGCTCAAGGCGTTTTACGAGGATCGATACACCGATGCGTTGTCCACGCTGACCGTGCGTAAGTGCTGGGCGTGGCAGGCAGGGCTTTATAACGGATATTGGGATTGGCTGCAGGATACGCCGCAGGCAAACGGCACCGATCCGAATGGCAAATTGGAGCAGATGGCGGTTACGATGGGCTTTCACGCTCACACAAGCCGCGGCAGAAGCTTTATTAACGGCAAGCTTGGTTACGATAAGGGTGAGGATTTCGGCTTTACGCTGGGAACTGCCAGATATGGCCAACTGTTTGCCGAGCAGTTTGAGTACGCGCTTTCCAAGGACGTGCAGGTGATCATGATCACGGGCTGGAACGAATGGTACGCAGGCGTGATGCAGGCTCCCTCGGCACAGCAGACCACGGGTGCGACGCTGACTCCCAATTATTATCTGGTTGACCAGTTCACCCCCGAATACAGCCGTGACGGTGAGCCTATGAGGATACGCGACGGTCTGGGTAGCGTGGGCTTTGGCGATAACTACTATTACCAGATGGTCAGCTACATCCGCCGCTTCAAGGGATTGGATGCGGCAAGCACGGTCAATAAAGGCACGATCGATCTGAACGCCGCCGATATTGATGCGCAATGGCAAGCGGTCACGCCTACCTTTACCGATACTGTCAATGATGCGCGCTACCGAAGCGAGTATTCCTTTGGCTCGACCTACCGTTATATCAACAATACCGGCAGAAACGATATTGCGTACGCCAAGGTTTCGCAGGACGATGCGTATCTGTATTTCTACGTCACCACCGCCAATCCTTTGATCCTGGTTGACAGTGCGGATTGGATGAATTTGTACCTGAACGTCAACGGTGACAGCACCGACGGATGGGAGGGCTACGATTTTGTGATCAACCGCGCGCGTGACGGCAGCACGATGCAAATAGAGGCGTTTGTGCAGGGCTCGTTTGAGGGAAATGCGGTGGGTACGGCTGCGTATGTGACCGATGAGAACAGCATTGTGGTCAAGGTCGAAAAGGCGTTGTTTGGCTATGAGAGCGGTGAGGTTGCAAGCCTTGATTTCAAATGGGCAGATCATTCCTCCAAGGGCGACGTGATGCAGTTCATGGATCTTGGAGATGCCGCGCCCAATGACCGTTTTGCCTTTTCCTACAAGGGAAATTCCATTACCGACGACACTTCGTGCGTCCAGGATACTACCGCGGATCACGAAGACGAATCCGACACCGATGCATCCGTTCAGGACGGTGTCACGTACACCCAAGGGCTGACCGTGCTGATTGTCGCAGTCATTCTGAGTGTGGCAAGCGTGAGTGTATTTGTGCTTGCACTTATGCGATTTGTTAAATCAAAAGAAAAAGTAAATACAGGAGATTGATATGGCAGCAAATACTGTAAAGTTCAACAAGGGTAATACGCTGACCGTGGCACACAGAGGTGTGAGCGGTTTGGAAACAGAGAACACCTGCGCGGCGTTTCTGGCGGCAGGCAACCGCACCTACTGGGGTGTGGAGACCGACGTGTATCGCACTGCGGACGGCAAGTTCATTCTCAATCATGACGGCAATCTTAAGAGAATCGCGGGCGAGGATCTTTCTGTCGAGCAGGTCAGCTATGACGTGCTGCGTGCTGCCGTGCTGTACGACAAGGACGGCGTCAAGAGGGGAGACTTGCACCTGGCAAGCGTGGAGGAGTACGTACGCATTTGCAAAAAGTACGGCAAGACCTGCGTTCTGGAGCTCAAGAGCAACTTTACCGATGCCGAGATCGCAAGCCTTTGTGCCATGATCGAGCAGCTTGGGTATCTGGACGGCGTGACCTTTATTGCGTTCAACATCGAGAACCTGATCAAGGTGCGTGCGCTGTACCCCGAGCAGCCCTGCCAGTTCCTGACCGGTGACGTGAGTGATGACATGATCGCGCGCCTTTCCGAGCTCAAGATGGATCTGGACGTGCATTATCACGCATTGACAAAGGAGCGTGTGGACGCATTCCATGCAGCGGGTATCAAGATCAACTGCTGGACGGTAGACAATGCTGCTGACGCTGAACGCCTTGTCGAGTGGGGCGTGGATTATATGACGACCAATATTTTGGAATGATTTTTCAAGGGCGACCGCAAGGTCGCCCTTTGTATTTTAGTTTGTGCCAAGGGGCGGGCGATCACTGATCGCCCCTACAACTGATTGCGCTATGGTTTTGCAATTTTTAAACCTAACCGGATACATTGTAGGGGCGATCAGTGATCGCCCGCACAACTGATTGCGCTATGATTTTGCTATTTTTAAATCTAACCGGATACATCGTAGGGGCGATCACTGATCGCCCGCACAACTGATTGTGTTATGATTTTGCAATTTTTAAACCTAACCTGATACATCGTAGGGGCGATCAGTGATCGCCCGCGCTCTCGAGGTGTTACGTTGCGCAAACCCTCTCCGTTCTTTTTTGAGCATGGAGCCGCAAAAAAGAACCAAAAAACGGCGTTATGGAAGTTTCGCCTCTGCGGAGGCGAGGAGGGCTTCGCGCCCTCCACCTGCGCAAACTTTTGAAAAAGTTTGATCAAAACTTTTTAAGAGTGGTCGTCCGTGTGGTGAAGGTTGGTGTATGTCTGTGAGCATTTTCCCTTGACAAATGTCACATTTTTGTGGTATAATAATTAAGATTATGGTATATAAGGGGAAACGCATGAAAACCTTACTTTGTATCGACGGAAACAGTATACTCAACCGCGCGTTTTACGGGATCAGACTGCTGACCGCCAAGGACGGCACGCCCACAAACGCCTTGTACGGTATGATCAATATTTTCACCAAACACATAGAGGAGTACAAGCCCGACTTTGCGGCGGTGGCGTTTGACCTCAAATCTCCTACCTTCCGCCACAAGATGTATGACGAATACAAGGCTGGCAGACACGCCATGCCCGACGAGCTTGCTGCACAGATGCCGATCGCAAAGCAGATCGTGCCCATGCTCGGCTTGCACGTGCTGCAAAAGGAAGGCTACGAGGCGGACGATATTCTCGGTACGCTTGCCGCTATGGCACGCGAGTACGGCGAGGATTGCCGCGCGCTGGTGCTGACGGGTGACCGCGACTCGCTGCAGCTGATTGATGCAACCACAAACGTGCTGCTTGCCACCAATCAGGACACGCTTGTCATGGACAGAGATGCGTTTTTTGCCAAATACGGCGTAGAGCCTTCGCAGTTCGTGGACGTCAAGGCGCTTATGGGCGACAGCTCCGACCACATTCCGGGCGTGCCCGGCATTGGCGAGAAGACCGCGCTCAAGCTGATCTCGGAATACGGCTCGCTGGACGGCGTTTACGAGCAGCTGCCCACCGCCAAGCATACTCCCTCGGTGCGCACCAAGCTGGAAAACGGCAAGGACAGCGCGTACCTCTCGCAAGCGCTTGCACGCATTTGCTGCGCTGTGCCGCTTGAGCTTTCGCTGGACGATCTTGCATACACAGGCATGGATCGCGCCGCTGCACGCGAGATGTTTACAAGACTTGAATTTACCGGATATATCAAGCGCTTCGGGTTAGACGTAGGGGCGGATATTTCGGCAGAGCCGAAATTCGAATCGCCCGCAGCTTCCGGCGACGCGGATTCCATATCCGCTCAATCTTTGACCCTGACCGACGTTGCATCCTTTGCAGACCTGTCCGGCGAGCGCATCGGCTTTGCTTTTGCCGACGGCGTTGCCACGCTGACCGACGGTGCGCACGTGCTAGGGTACCAAGGCGACCTTGATGCGCTGCAGACCTTCCTTGCGGACAAGCAGGTGGTGGCGTACGATTGCAAGAGCATCTACCGTGCGCTGGCGGCACAGGGCTGCGCTTGGAAAGGCTGCCATCTTGACGTCATGCTTGCAGCATGGGTAGATGATGCAGGGCAGGGAAGCTACGCGCTTGACCGACTTTGCGTGGCGTATCTGGGCGAGATCTATAAGCCCGAGCTGTCCGCTGCCGTATATGCGTGGCGCATGGCTGAGCCTTTGGCGCAAAAGCTGCGCGAGAGCGGACAGTACGATCTGCTTATGGATATCGAAATGCCGCTTGCCGCCGTGCTTGCGGATATGGAGGACTTGGGTTGCCTTGTGGATCGCGAGGGCATTGCGCGCTACGGTGCTTTGCTGGACGCGCACACGGCGCAGCTGGAGGAGCGCATTCACTTCAGCGCGGGAGGACCCTTCAACATCAACTCTCCCAAGCAGCTTGGCGAGGTGCTGTTTGAGCGCCTGGGCTTGCCTGCAGGTAAAAAGACCAAAACCGGCTATTCCACCAACGCAGAGGTGCTGGAAAAGCTGAAAAAATACCATCCCATCATTGAGGACATTCTGGAATACCGTCAGATGACCAAGCTCAAGTCCACCTACGTGGACGGACTCTTGGCGGTAGCGGACGAGGGCGGTCGCATTCACACCACCTTCAAGCAGACGGGTACTGCCACGGGCAGACTTTCCTCGGCAGAGCCCAATCTGCAAAACATTCCCATCCGCACCGAGCTTGGCAGGGAGCTGCGCAGATACTTTATCCCCAAAAACGAGGAGTACGTGCTGCTGGATGCCGACTATTCGCAGATCGAGCTGCGACTTCTGGCTGTTATTTCGGATGACGCTGCCATGAAGCAGGCGTTTATTGACGGCGAGGATATTCACACGGCAACCGCTTGCCGCGTGTTCGGCGTTGCGCCCGATCAGGTCACGGTCGAGCTGCGTAAGCGCGCCAAGGCGGTCAACTTCGGTATTGTGTACGGCATGGGCGAGTTCTCGCTTGCCGAGGATCTGCACATCTCGCGTGCCGCTGCCAAGGAGTATATCGAGGGCTATATGGCGGGCTATCCCGGCGTTTCGGCGTATCTGTCCGACGTGGTCAAAAAGGCGTACGACGACGGCTACGTGACCACCGAGTTTGGCAGACGCAGAGCCATTCCCGAGCTCTCGGCGCAAAACAAGAACCTCAAGCATTTCGGTGAGAGAGTGGCAATGAACAGCCCCATTCAGGGAACTGCTGCCGATATCATCAAGATCGCCATGATCCGCGTGGATCGTGCCTTGCGTGAAAGCGGATACGACGCGCGCCTGATCCTGCAGGTGCACGACGAGCTGATCGTGGAGTGCCACGAGAGCTGCCGCGATGCAGTGCTGCAAATCCTTAAGAACGAAATGGAAAACGCCGTCAGCTTTTCCGTGCCCCTGTCGGTAGACGCAAAATGGGGCAAGGATTGGTTCGAGGCTCACTAAATTATATATAAGGAGATAAAATATGATACCTTCCGCATTTCTGGAGCAATACGGCATGTACGTTGCCCTTGGCTTGTTTGCCGTAACCTACGTGCTCATGCTGACCTTCAGCAAGGTCAGACCCTACATCGCGCTCGGTTCTGCCGTTCTGTTCATCGCTACCGGCATGCTGCCGCTGGGTGATATTGCAGGCGCGATCGACTGGAACGTGATTTTGATGATTGCGGGCACCATGGGACTTGTTGCGCTGTTTATTGAAAGTAAAATGCCCGAGCTGCTTGCCGACCTTGTTATGTCGCGCTGCCCCAACGTCATGGTGGCTGCCGTTGCACTTTCGCTGTTTGCCGGTATTATCTCGGCATTCGTGGATAACGTTGCAACCGTACTTATGATCGCACCCGTTGCGCTTGAGATCTGCAAAAAGCTCAAGACCAATCCCGTACCTTTTATTATTGCAATCGCAGTTTCGTCCAACCTGCAGGGCGCAGCAACGCTGGTAGGCGACACCACCGCGATCATGCTGGGCTCGGCTCTTGAGATGAGCTTCTTGGATTTCTTCTGGTATAACGGTCGCCCCGGTATGTTCTTTATCGTTGAGCTTGGCGCGGTGCTTTCCGCACTCATTCTTGCGTTCCTGTTCCGTAAAGAGAGAAAGAAAAAGGTGGACAAGATCACCGAGTTCACCAAGGTTTCCGACTACGTACCCACCATCCTGCTCAGCGGCGTTATCGTGCTGCTGATCGGCGCATCCTTTATCCCCAACAAGCCTGACGTCACCAACGGCGCGATCTGCTGCGTGCTGCTGCTGATCGGTCTGGTCTACACCATGATCCGCAAAAAGAGCTTCAAGGCAATCGTTGCTCCCATCAAGGAGATCGACTATCAGACCATCATGCTGCTGCTCGGTCTGTTCCTGATGATCGGCGGTATCTCCGCACAGGGCGTGATCGATTGGCTGGCGCAGCTGCTGGTACAGGCAGGCGGCGGCAACCTGTTCTTAATGTACACCGTCATCGTTTGGGCATCCGTTGTGATCTCTGCGTTTATCGATAACATTCCTTACGTAGCCACCATGATCCCTGTCATCGGCTCTATCTCGCTGGCACTTTCCGCGCAAATGGGCGTGGATGCAGGCGCGATTGCAGTACCTCTCTATTTCGGTCTGCTGTCCGGTGCAACGCTTGGCGGTAACTGCACGCCCATCGGTGCGTCTGCCAATATCACGGGTATCGGCATTCTGCGCAAAGAAGGGTACACGGTCAAGAACGGCGACTTCTTCAAGATCGGTATCCCGTTCACGCTTGCAGCCATCGTTCCCGCGTACATTATCATCTGGCTGTTCTTTGGCGTGTAAGCGCAAGATACGTCCATATCGCAGCAATAAAAGTCCTTGCTTTTGCAAGGACTTTTCTTTTGCTATAAAGGTTGTACGGCACGCGCATGCGCATGATTCGACCAACTCGTAGCAATAAAAGTCTTGTGCTTTCGCAAAAACGGTCTGTTTGCTCCCAAGGGTTGTGCAGTGTGCCTAAAAAGATGCATAATGCTTTATGAACAAGGTAGAAAATTCACAAAATTGTTGCAAATTTAACAAAGAAATGCTATAATTAGAGTATTATAAGGTCTCTGATTCTTATAAAATTAAAACGAAAGGGAAAAGAAAGATGAAAAAGCTTCTAATCTTCGCAGCTATCCTGATGGCGTTGATGCTGGTATTCGTGGCATGTAAAGACCCCGAAACTCCCGAAAACCCCACCGATACCACCGTGGAAAGCACCCCGGAAACCCCCACCGAGCCCGGTGCTGATGACACCACCGAACCCGGCGCAACTGACACCACTGACCCCGGTACTACCGATACCACCGACCCCGGTACTACCGAGACGACTGACTCTGAAACCACCGATACCGAGACTGAGACTGATCCTCCCGCACCTCCGGAGATCAATCCCGCAGATCCTACCTGGATCATTGATGCTGAAGGTCTGGCTGCAAAGGCTGCGACCGGTAACTCTACCGCTGCAGAGCTGATGGACGGCTTTGTACGCATTACCTCTACCGGTGCTGACCCCTTCTTCCAGTTCCTGAACGCTGCAGGTCAGCAGCCTCAGTACCTGGCAATCTCTTACCGTACCAACACCGCGCTTGACGGCCAGATCTTTATCGGCTCGGGCGCAGGTCCCAACGGCCAGGGCGATAACCCCATGGTTAGCTGGAACGAGGACGGCAACTGGAATCTCGCTATCATTGATCTTTCCGGCGTAGCTTCCATTACCGACGGTAACATCAACTATCTGCGTCTTGACTACTTCACCGATGCCGGCGCAGAAGGCGATTACTTTGACATTGACTTCGTAGCATTCTTCAATACCCCCGAATATGCACAGGCTTATGCATTCGAGCTGCACAAGGCTCCCATGTGGGACGCTGATAAGGCAGTCATCACTCACCAGTCCTTCGACCAGCTCTACAAGGGCATGGGCGACGCGACCGCAGGTGAGGAAAACCTGTTCACCCCCGGCCAGTCCGCTTCTTGGGATAAGGTTGCAGACCTGACCGCAGGCGGCGTTGACGTCCTGACCTATTGGGGTTGGGTAGGCATGAAGGGCGAGATCGGCCAGTTTGGTTACCAGATCAACGGCGGTTCTCCCATTTACAACGACGAGTGGACCATCACCGCAGAGCAGCCCGTAATTGATGCTGCTAAGCCTACCGGCGCTGATAATGCTTCCAGAATGAAGATCAGAATCAACCTTGAGGGCCTTGGCGGCGAGAATACCGTTCGCACGCTGTACAAGACTCCTGATGGCGTTGAGGTTTGCCTGGGCGAATTCAAGGTAATCCTTCCCGAAATCCTGCCCGTAGTTCCCGAAGCTCCCACTGAAACCTTTGTTCCCGAAACCTATGCACAGCCCACCATCGATGAGATCAAGGCTGGCTACACTTATGATATCGGTGCAGGTCAGTTCTTCCAGATCATCACCGGTGCTTGCACTTACGTTGACCTTACCCAGCTGAATGCAGGCTTCCAGTCCTTCCTGCAGGACGTAGGCTTTGGCCAGTATGCATACTATGCACAGGATCACATCAGCATCGCACCTCCTATGACCGGTGAGAAGCTGATCGTTACCATGAAGGTTTATGACCTTGAGGGCAACCTTGGCGCTCAGAATCCCGAAGCGTTCCTGCTGCTCAATATGCAAGGCGGTGCGCAGAACAGCGCAGCTATCGCTCCCAGCATTGAGGCTGATCCCGACGTTGAAGGTCTGTACACCCTGACCTTTACCGAGATCGTCCCCGGCAACACTGACGAACTGAAGTTCTACATGACGCAGACCTGCAAGTTCTACATTGCATCTGTTGGCATTCAGATTTACATCCCCAGAGAAGATCCCAACTTTACCAACCTGAACTTTGATTCTGATGTAAACAGCAACTTTGCTAACAATCAGAATGATCAAGACCCCAAGCAATCCGACCTTGCAAATCTGTTTGAGCAGATCATCAATGGAGGCGGCGATCCCTTCCTTGTTAAGTACAACGGCGGCAACCCCTACTATCATATCGCAGGCTTTAGCGGTCTGAGCACCCGTCCCGTTGGTAACTATGCATTCACTGTAAACGTTGTTGGCACCGAAGGTGCTGAAGGCTTTGCAGGTCTGTTTGTTCGTGGCTATCAGAAGTCTGCTCCTGAGAAGCAGTTCTATGGCGGCGACGGCAACGATAACGGCTCCAGCTACGGCGGCGCCGGTATCTACATCAACCACTTCAGAAGAGGACTTGATTACGTTGTTCGTATCAATATCAAGACCTACGCTGACGGCAAGTTCACTCCCCATATTTACTACGTTCCCGTTGACAGCTTCGAGATCACCGTTGTGGATGACGGTTCTGTTGTAACCATTCTTGCAGGTGGCAAGAAGGTTGCTACCGTTGAGATCATCGGCACCAAGGATTACGGCATCGAAGGCGTTCCTGCTGACGCTCTGTCCGAAAAGGTTATCCTGACTCTGGCTGACGGCACTGTTGCAGAGCTGGATAGTGCTATTGTTGCTACCTCTGTTCCCGAATCCGATCTGGGTATCGGAACCAGAACCGGTATCTTCAAGTTCGACCGCCTGTCTCTCAAGCCCGCTGACTCTGTTGAGATTCCCGCAGATTTCTATGTGCCCGCAGAGAAGGTGAACGTTGCACAGGGCAAGCCCGTAAATGCAGACAGCGTTGAAAACGATACCAACATCGCATCCAATGCAACCGACGGTAACGAAGGTACTCGTTGGGGCGCAACTCCCAGAGGCGTAGCGAACATGATCGTTGATCTGGAAGCAGTATACACCCTGACTGAGATCATGGCTTACTTTGAGAATGCAAGCTGGAAGTATGAAGTTTCTGTTTCCGTAGATGGCGAAGCTTATGACGTGATCCATCAGGGCAACCCCCACGGTGGAATCGTTGTAACCATTCCCGTAAACGCAGACGTACGTTACATCAAGTTTACCCGTCTGGACGATACAGACACTGCAGGCGACCACTGGTTCTCCATTTATGAAGTTTACGCATTCAGCGTAGCTGCAGATGAAGACGAGCCCGAAACTCCCGCTGATCCTGAAGTTGTAGTGGTTGACAAAACCCAGGCTTCTATGGTTGGCGAGTCCCTGGACAGCGTACTGGTAAACGGTGGCTTCTATTTCCCTGATGGCCAGGCTTATGCAAAGCTTGCAGAGGTTAACAACACCGTTGTTGTTACCGCAGGTGACGTTGTAGGCTTCAGAGGCTGGATCGGCTTCTCTCAGCCTATCGTAGCTCTGGGTTGCCAGGTTGAAGGCGGCGAATATTACTTCGACGAATTCAAGACCCCCACTGAAGATGGCGTTCTGGCTGCAGGTGGTCAGTATGCAACCAGATATACTGTACAGATTCCTACCGATGGCGCTGAACCCGGTGATTATAAAGTAACCTGGGTAGCTCTTCTTGAGAACTACACCATCGTGAATATCCATACTGTAACCATTACCGTTCAGTAATATACAGTATTAAAAAACCTATAAAAAACGGCCTCTCCTTCGGGAGAGGTCGTTTTTTGATTTATTCCATACCGCAGCAAACAGGGGAGGCTGCGCCTGCCTTTTTGCCGTAGGCTGCGCTTGAGCCAAGCGAGGACTCAATGCGAAGCAGACGGTTGTATTTGGCGGTGCGCTCTGCGCGGCAGGGAGCACCCGTTTTGATAAAGGGCGCGTTGGTTGCCACGGCAAGGTCTGCTATGGTGGTGTCCTCGGTCTCGCCCGAGCGGTGGGATACGATATAGGACATGCCTGCACCCGAGGCAGTGTGAATCACGTCCAACGTGTCGGTCAGCGTGCCGATCTGATTGGGCTTGATCAAAATCGCCCCCGCGCTCTTGTGCGCAATGCCCTCAAGCAGACGCTTTTTGTTGGTGACGAACAAATCGTCGCCCACGGTCATGCAATCGCTGCCCAGCGTGCGGGTCAGCGATGCCCAGCCGGTAAAATCGCGCTGATCCAGCCCGTCCTCTAAAGAGAGCAGGGGATACTTGGAGGAGAGCGCAGACCAGTAAGAGATCAGGTCGTCGCGGCTGCGGTATTTGCTTCTCTTGGGCATCACGTAGGCGTCCTCGCTCTCGCGATACCACTCCGAGGATGCCGCATCCAGCGAAATCCTGACCGTTTCGGTGTCATATCCGCTCTTCTCAATGGCGTGGCAGATATATTCCAGCGCCTGCTCGTCCGAGGTCAGGTCGGGCGCATAGCCACCCTCGTCGCCCACGCCGCCGCCAAGCCCCTCGTGCTTGAGCACCTCGCCCAGGCGATGATAGATCTCGCTGCCGATGCGCAAGCCCTCGGAGAACGAGTCAGCGCCCACGGGTACGATCATAAATTCCTGAATTTCCACGTTGTTTTGCGCGTGTGCGCCACCGTTTAGCACGTTCATCATGGGAACGGGAAGGCGGTGCGCGTCAATACCGCCCAGCCAGCGGTACAGGGGAATGCGATACCAGCTTGCCGCTGCGCGCGCACTTGCAAGCGAGACGGCTAAGGCGGCGTTTGCACCCAGCTTGGAAAAATTATCTGTGCCGTCCAGCTCGCGCAGCTGTCTGTCTACGTCGGATTGCTCCGAGGCGTACGTGCCCGCAAGCGCGGGAGAGATGATCTTGCAAACGTTGCCCACCGCCTGCGAAACGCCCTTGCCGCCGTATCTTGCAGGGTCGCGGTCGCGCAGCTCGTGCGCCTCGTAAATTCCGGTCGAAGCGCCCGAAGGAACGCTCGCCACACCGATCGTGCCGTCCGCCAGCACCACGGTTGCTTCCACGGTGGGATTGCCGCGCGAATCGAGTATTTCTCTTGCACCGCAGCGTATGATTTGAGGCTTGGTCATCATAAAAATCTACCTCCGTTGTGTAATTTCATAGGTTAGTATTGGCACGTTTGCCTTTTTTCATACCAAACAGGCTGCCCAAAATGGGCAGCCTGAAGTTTTTTGCTTTTATTCGTACAGCGGATACTTCTTGCAGATCTCTGCAACGGTTGCACGTACCTCGTCTGCCTTGGTGTCAAACTCAAGTGCGGTCATGCGCATGCACTTTGCAATCGTGATCATATCGTCAGCGCCAAGTCCTCTGGTGGTAGCAGCAGGCGTGCCCACGCGAATGCCCGAGGTCACAAAGGGCTTTTCGGGGTCGTTGGGAATGGCGTTCTTGTTGACCGTGATGTGCACCTCGTCAAGTCGGCGCTCCATTTCCTTGCCCGTGATGTGCATGGGACGCAGGTCAACCAGCATCAGGTGGTTGTCGGTGCCGCCCGTAACAAGGTCAAAGCCCTCGCCAAGCAGCGCGTCTGCCAGTACCTTGGCGTTGGTCACTACGTTATGCTGATATTCCTTGAACGCAGGGCTCAATGCCTCGCCAAAGCAAACAGCCTTTGCCGCAATGACGTGCATCAAGGGGCCACCCTGAATACCGGGGAAGATTGCCTTGTTGACAGCCTTTGCAATATTTTCATCGTTGCAAAGGATCATACCGCCGCGCGGACCGCGCAGGGTCTTGTGCGTGGTAGTGGTGACTACGTCTGCGTAAGGCATGGGGGACATGTGCTCGCCTGCGGCAACAAGACCTGCAATGTGCGCCATGTCAACCATCAGATACGCGCCAACGCCGTGTGCGATATCTGCCATGCGTGCAAAGTCAATGGCGCGAGGATAAGCGGATGCGCCCGCAACGATCATACGGGGGCGTACCACCTTTGCCTGTGCCTCAAGCGCATCGTAATCGATCAGCCCGTCAGCACCCACGCCGTAGGGAACGAAATTGTAGTATTTGCCCGACAGATTGACGGGGCTGCCGTGGGTCAGGTGACCGCCCTCGGCAAGGCTCATGCCCATCACCGTGTCACCGGCGTTAAGCAGCGCAACGTATACCGCGGTGTTTGCCTGCGAGCCGCTGTGAGGCTGCACGTTGGCAAATTTAGCACCGAACAGCTGCTTTGCGCGCTCACATGCCAGATCCTCCAGCACGTCAACGCAAGCGCAGCCGCCATAGTAACGCTTGCCGCTGTAGCCTTCTGCGTATTTGTTGGTAGCTATGCTGCCTGCCGCAAGCAGTACGGGCAGGGAAACAAAGTTTTCGGAGGCGATCAGCTCAATGCCGTCTCTCTCTCGTCTGTATTCCGCACCAATGGCGTCTGCCACGGCGGGATCGTATTTTGCAAGTAAATCGTTCATTTGATTGATCATGATTGGAACCTGCCTTTCATGCATAATTTATTACAACTACATTATATCACATAAATCGCACTTTGCATAGTCGTGTTTTTACAAAAGATACAGTTTTTTTGAAAATATTTTGCATATATCATTGACAAGAAGACCAAAATCGTGCTATAATATTATGTATTATGAAATATGCCCGTAAGGGTTATGCAAATAAAGGGAAACAAGGACCTGATATACGGAAGGGAGACACTATGCAGATAGCGATCATTGCAAGCGATATGAAAAAAGAATTGATGACTCAGTTTTGTATTGCCTATTGCGGCGTGCTCAGTAAGCACCATTTGTGCGCAACCAGCATTACCGCAAAGTACATTTCCGAAGCCACCGGCTTGAAGATCGAAAAGCTGCTTGCCGGCGAGCAAGGCGGCGAACAGCAGATCACTTCGCGCGTTGCATATAATGAGATCGACCTGCTTCTGTACTTCAGAGACACCAGACCCGGCAGATACTCGGGCGAGATCGAGAACGAGCTGATGCGTATGTGCGACCAGAGCAACGTTCCCGTAGCGACCAATATCGCAACCGCAGAGGTGCTGATCATGGCACTTGACCGCGGCGACCTGGATTGGCGCGAGATCGTCAACCCCCGTTCTGCAATCAACAGAAAGTCCCTGTAACAGATAGGGCAACGTGAAAGACACGTCCTTTTTGAAAATGCGTCTACAGAGAGCGTCCGGTTGGTGAGAGGATGCGCCGCGTGCAAAAAGGGTACCACTTGCGCGCAAAACCGAATACCAAACGAGTGAAACGTTCGGGTGGAACCGTGCGGATTTCAGTAATCCACACCCCGATACAGCATACGCTGTATCGGTGTTATTTTTATAAAAATATATGACATCACATAAAGGAGAATTTTTCAATGAAAATCAATTTCGGCGCAAAAATTTGCGAATACGAAGCACCTATTACGGTGTACGATGCTGCAAGAGAGGCTGAGCTGATCGATCGCAGCATCATTGCCGCTAAGGTCAACGGCGAGGTTGTCGCACTGACCAAGCTGATCGAGGACGACGCAAACGTCGAGCTGCTCAGCTTTGCACAGGAAGACGGCAAGCACGTATTCCGTCACACCGCATCTCACATTCTGGCACAGGCTGTCAAGAGACTGTACCCCGAGACCAAGCTGACCATTGGTCCCGCAATTGACAACGGCTTCTACTATGACTTTGATTCCGAGGTCACCTTCTCGCCCGACATTCTCAAGAAGATCGAGGACGAAATGAAGAAGATCGTCAAGGAAAACCACAAGATCGAGCGTACCGAGCTGCCCCGCGAGCAGGCAATTGCGCTTATGACCGAGAAGAACGAGCCCTACAAGGTGCAGCTGATCGAGGAGCTGCCCGAGGATGCCGTGACCAGCTTCTACACGCAGGGCGAATTTACCGACCTTTGCGCAGGACCTCACCTGTTCTCCACCGGTGCTGTCAAGGCGCTCAAGCTGACCCAGTGCACGGGCGCTTACTGGAAGGGTGACCAGTCCGCAAAGCAGCTGCAGCGCGTATACGGCACTGCATTCCCCTCCAAGGACGAGCTGCGCACTTACCTGGAAATGGTAGAAGAAGCTAAGAAGCGCGACCACAACAAGGTGGGCAGAGAGCTGGAGTACTTTACCACGGTTGACGTGATCGGTCAGGGCTTGCCCATTCTGCTGCCCAAGGGCGCACGCACCGTACAGCTGCTGCAGAGATGGGTTGAGGACGTGGAGCAGGCAAGAGGCTACCTGCTGACCAAGACCCCCCTGATGGCGAAGAGAGACCTTTACAAGATCTCGGGTCACTGGGATCACTACCGCGACGGTATGTTCATTATGGGCGATGCGGACGATGAGAGCAAGGAATGCTTTGCTATGCGTCCTATGACCTGCCCCTTCCAGTATCAGGTATTTTTGAATAAGAAGCGCTCCTACCGCGACCTGCCCATGAGATTGGGCGAGACCTCCACGCTGTTCAGAAATGAGGACTCGGGCGAGATGCACGGCTTGATCCGCGTACGCCAGTTCACCATTTCCGAGGGTCACCTTGTGCTGCGTCCCGACCAGCTTGCCGAGGAGTTTGGCGGCTGTCTGGAGCTTGCTAAGTACTGCCTTGAGACCGTTGGTCTTTGGGAGGATTGCTCCTTCAGATTCTCGCAGTGGGATCCCAAGCGTACCGACAAGTACGAGGGCACGCCCGAGCAGTGGGAAGAGGCGCAGAGCATTATGGGCGAGCTGCTTGACAAGTATCTTGGCAAGGGCAATTACGAGATCGGTATCGACGAGGCTGCCTTCTACGGTCCTAAGCTGGATATCCAGTGCAAGAACGTATTCGGCAAGGAGGATACCATCGTAACCATTCAGATCGACATGCTGCTGGCAAAGAAGTTCGGCATGGAATACACCGACTCCACCGACTCCCGCGTCACCCCCTATATCATTCACAGAACCTCGCTGGGCTGCTACGAAAGAACGCTGGCTCTGCTGCTTGAAAAGTATGCAGGTGCGCTGCCTATGTGGATGGCTCCCACGCAGGTTAAGGTGCTGCCCATGGGCGACAACGAGCTTGCTTACTGCGAAGGCCTTGCTGCAAAGCTTGCAGAGGCAGGCGTAAGAGTTGAGATCGACCGCTCCAACAACACCATCGGCTACAAGATCCGCTCCGCACAGACCGAAAAGGTGCCTTACATGCTGGTTGTGGGTGCTAAGGAGATCGAATCCGGCATGGTTGCCGTTCGTTCCCGTAAGTACGCTGACCTTGGCACTATGACCTTCGATGCATTCCTTGGCAAGATCCTTGTTGAGATCGCAACCAAGAGCAAGGATAACTGATAAGATCCCTCTATATTTTGAAAAAGAGGTACTTGAACATGAAAAAACATCTGCGATGGATCGCAGGCATGCTGCTTTTGCTGATGCTTTGCAGCGCGGTTGCCTGTGATACGAATACGGGAGATACGCCCGTTCAGACCACCGAGGAGATCATCACCGAAGCACCTACGGATCAGACCCAGGCAGAGACCGAAACCGAGACCGAAACCGAAACGGAAATTGAAACAGAGACAGAGGGGCTGCAGATCGAGATCACGCCCCAAAGCCCGACCAGCGGCACGCACGTCACGTTTTATGAAAACAGTGTAAACGCCGTGCTGCTTGGTGGCAAGTACTGCGCGTACGAGCTTGTTGCGGACGGCGATGCGACCGCTATCAAGTTGACCAGCGAGGGTGAGCGCGTCCGCGACCCCAACCTGACGCTGGATTATGCGACCTACATGCAGCTGCTTGGACTTGACCCGGCAGTTTGGAACGACGTCGCATACGCTGTGGTAACGCTCAAGACCGAAAACGTGACCGGCTCCGAGTTTGCCGTGACCATTTTTACCGAGGTGGACGGCACAAGCTATAAGTGCAAGGGCACGACTACCTATCAAAGAAACGCAAAGGATTGGCAGACTGTGATCGTGCCGTTCTCCAAATCCGAGAAGGAGGGCGCGGTGCTCACGTCTCTGCGCATTGACTTTGCGGATACGCAAAAGGGCGGCGAGACAGTCTACGTCAAGTCGATCGCATTTGCTGCATCTAAGGCGGAGGTATTGGAAATGACAGGAAAGCAGCTGGTAAATCCTCTTACCGCCACGGTAACCATTCCCGGTCTTTCGCGCGACTATACGCTGCTGCAGGTGACCGACCTGCATTCCAGTGCATACAGCACAGAGGAAGCCAAGGCAATGAAGGCCGACCGCCGTAACTATATCGCAGGTCGCCGCAATGCGTTTACCGACGGATTTATGTTTTCCGAGGAGCGCATGCCGTATATGTTTGGCTATGCGGACGAGATCAACGCAGATCTTTTGATGCTCACGGGCGACATTATCGATTTCCCGTCCGAGCTCAACATCTCGCTGATGGCGCAGAATATCGCGGCACTCAAAGCGCCCGCGCTGTATTCTCTTGGCAACCACGACTGGTGCTATGCAGACGATTATTTGTCCGCAGGCGCAGCCGCATCCTTTATTCCAAAGCTTAACGCACTCTCTGCGGGCGAGCCCGCGGATGATCCGTACGTCAAGTACGTGGACTTTGGCGAATTTATGGTGGTTTCTGTGGATAACAGCACCGATTCCGTCAGCGCATCAACCGTGGATAAATTCCTCGCTCTTTGCGAGATGGGCAAGCCCATTATCTTAATGCTGCACGTTCCGCTGCACGTGGATAGCCTTGTGGCAGATTGCACCAAGGTCTGGGGCAAGGATCTGGGCATGGGCGGTGACACAGGCGTGTGCGCTTGGAGCCCCGACGTGCAACGCTTCTACCACGCGGTTGCAGAGGATGAAAATTCTCCCGTCGTAGCCGTATTTGCAGGTCACGTCCACTTCAATCACGAGGACGTGCTGCCCAATGGCGTCACCCAATACATCACCTCTACCGCATACACCGGCGATTGCCGCGTGATCACGGTCAAGGGTGAGTAAAGACAAAACAAAAGGCTCTCACGACTGTGAGAGCCTTTTTTGTCGGAATTTTAATCGGTATAGCGATCTGCAACAGATGCATCGTAATCCAGAGCTGCTTGCTCGGAATGGAAGGCTGCAATGTAAGAGACGTCAATGACGTTGTTCTGACCGCCTGTGAACATATCCCAACGCAGATAGTTGACTACGCCATTCTCTACAGCGGGTGCTTGGGAGAGATCCAGGATCAAAACGTGCCATTTGCCATCGTTGATCATTTCATATGGAATCTCGTCACCCTGCGCCGTAGGTCCTGCGCCCGAGCCGACAAAGATGTTGCCCTTTGTGACGGGGGAGCCGGTTCTGTATTTGATCGCAATATAGCTTGCAACGTAGTTCTTACCGTTGACCATGGGCAGCTGATACCAAGGATCTCCTACCGTGCCGGTGGTAATGGTAATGTATTCACCGTATCCGCTGAGTGCAACACTTTCAATATCGTATCTTCCAACCTGATCAACCAAAGAGGTCATCATGTCTGCAGGCCAGAAGTTGAACACGGGAGCGTTGGGGTCAACTGCCTTTTCAAGCGCAAACAAGGCAATACTTGCTTGATAACCGAACTCATGACCGTCACGCGCAACGATCTCAATGAGGTGTTCGCCCGAAAGGTCTCTGACGGGGATCATGACGCTGATTCTGGCAGCAGATTGCGCGCCCATAGCGAGTGCAGCATCCATGATGGGTTGTTCTGCTTCTATTAAGAAAGCATCGTCATATACAGGCTTACCGTCGTCAATGCGGTATCCGACCTGACCGATCTGCTCGGATTGGAACGCTACCCAACCCCAAATACGTACGTATTCCACGTTATAGTCGTTGATCACGGCACGGCTGTCCCAGCTTGCATATGCACCGGGCGTGAAGAATTGCTGCGCTTGCTGATCCCCAATCCATGTATCGCATTCATCAATCGAGAAGCCCAGGACAGGCTCGGGAATCGGGGGATCTACCACGGGAGGCTCGGTGGTATCATAATCCTGATAGGTGACATCCTCGGTAGGCATTTCGATGATAATATCCTGGGAGGTAAATTCGTCAACCCAACTGGTTTCGATTTCAATATCGGGGAGAACATCGGGGAGAATATCTTCAATGACGACGTCGCTTTCCCATTGGTCGGGAACGACTCCGACGGGTTCTTTGTCTGCCAGCAGCTCGCCAACCAAGCCGCCGAACTTAAAATCACAAGCCACCATGGGCAAACAGAGCAAGAGAATGAACGCGATACAAAGCGTGCGTATAAAATACTTTTTCATTGTGCGAATCTCCTTTCCGTACGTTACTACAGTTTGATTATAGCATATCTGCATGAATTTGTCAACACATGGTATAATTGCAAGCAAAAAAGCCCCGAAGGGCTTTTTGCATATGAGATCAGCCTTTTGCATACGGATGATCGGCATCGTACCTCTGTGCGTCTTCAATGGTTTTGAAGGTGGCGATCCAGGCGATTTCACAGTAGTTACCCGTGTCTGCAGGCGTCCGGAAGATCACAAAATCCAAGGTCGTGATATCGTAGGAGCTGTTTACTGCTATCGGGGATGCTTGGGAAAGGTCAATGATGATCAGCTGCCAATCTAACCCGGTATACGTAAAGGATAGACTGTCTTCAAGCGCAGGCAAGCCTGAGCCAACGTTCACATAAGCATTGCTTGGACCGTAATTGCGGCATTTGATCACGAGATAACGAGCGCCCGTGCTGTAAACCTCCCCGTTATACGGGCAAACATGGATAGCAGGGAAGGGAAAATCAGCGATCGGTTGCATGAACACGTATCCCTTTTCCGGATAGATGCCGGGTAAATACTGATAGCTCTCAATTCCCGCACTGCGTTCGTTCTCCAGCATGTCGGCAAGATACTTCGCATCCGCCATAAAGACGTACGGAGGCTCTGCCTTTTCGATGGTGAACGTAGAGATCACACCTTCGCCGGTCCTGTCTTGGTTGCGCACGAGAATATTGACAGTATGTGTGCCCGATAGATTTTGAACGGGGATATCAAGCATAACGTCGGCAGCCCGAATGGCACCCATACCGAGAGCTGCCATAGTAGTGGCTTGATCCGCCGCGCTGAATCCGCTGTAGTGTCCGTATACCGGCTGCCCGTCATCGATTTGATAACCGAGCTGCATGGGAGTTTCAGTGAAAATTGCAGCCCATCCCGTAATCAAGATGTATTCTGCCTTGTAATCTTCAATGACTGCGTGATGATTCCATTCCGAGGCTTTCCCGGGTTCGATAAAATTTGCAATTTTGTTGTTACCGATCCAGACAGCACCGCTACCGAGGAAGAAACGCAGCGCGGGCGTGTCATCCGGTGTGGGAGGCGGCTCGGGGGGATTGGTTGAATCCTCGTACGTGGAGTCCTCGGTGGGCGTTTCGTTGGTCATGACCTCCTCCCAATCGGGCGCGGTCGAATCTTGTTCGCTTGTCGGCTCGTCGGTCGTTGGCGTATTCTTATCCGCCAGCAGCTCGCCAACCAAGCCGCCAAATTGCAGGTTGTCTGCATTGGCAAACGCAATGCCCGCTGCTACGAACAGGCTGCCGATCATGAGAACGGCCAGCAGAACACATACGGTGACAATGATAAGTCGTTTCTTTTTCATGCGGCGTCCTCCTTTTGCGGTAATATATCATTATTATAGCACAGGAGGACCGTGTTGTCAATTATTTCCGCGGAATGATTACGCTTTCGCTTTTGACAATGCAACTTTCGGGAATGACGCCGCGCACGCGCACCAAAGGGTAGACCGTGCTGCTGCGCCCGATCACCGTGCCGGGGCAGAGCACAGCGCCGCAGCCAACCTCCACGCAGTCGCCAATCATGGCGCCCACCTTTTTGCGCCCCGTGTCAATATCAAAGCCCTCGCCCTTGACGTGCACGTGCGACTTGTCGCTTTTGACGTTGCTGGTCACAGCACCCGCGCCAAGATGGGCGCGGTAGCCAAGGATCGAATCGCCCACGTAGTTGTAATGCGGTACTTGCACGCCGTCAAAGAGAATACAGTTTTTAAGCTCGGTCGAGTTACCCACCACCGCGCCCGCGCCGATGATGGCGCTGCCACGGATAAAGGCGCAGTGCCGAATTTCCGCGCCGCTGCCGATGATGCAAGGACCGTCAATATGCGCGCTCGGCGCAACCCTTGCATCCTTGGCAATATACACGCCGTTGCCACGATCGTCATAAACGGCAGGGTCAAGCGACTCTCCAATCTTACGAATAAAATCGGCAAGCAAGGGAAGTGCTTCCCATGGGTAAGTCGTGTTTTGCAGCAACGGTGCGGCGATTGTGTGCGAAAAATCAAACATATTGTTGGAAAATAAACAAAAATGCGTATTATTCATGCAATCCAAGCTCCTTAATTCGTGCAATGACCGCGTCTGCGTGCGCGTCACACTCGGCTTGCGTGTCCGCCTCTACCATCACGCGCACCACGGGCTCAGTTCCGCTTTGGCGCAAAAGGATGCGCCCCGATGCCAATTCGTGCTCCGAAAGATGCTTGATCATCGCCCCGATCTCGGCGTTTTCCATGACCTTTTTCTTGTCTGCCACGCGCAGATTCTTGGTCACCTGCGGCAGCATTTGCACGTCTGCCGCCAATCTTGAAAGCGGACATTTCTTGGCAAGCAGAGTTTCGGTCAGCATAATAGCGGTCAGAATTCCGTCGCCCGTGGTGGCGTATTTGGAAAGAATCAGGTGCCCCGATTGCTCCGCGCCAATGCTGTAGCCCTTTGCCGCCATGCACTCCCAGATAAATCGGTCACCCACGGGCGTGATCTCGTAACCAATGCCCGCAGCCTCCAGCGCGCGAAACAGACCAAGGTTTGACATCACGGTCACCACCGCGGTGTTATGCGCAAGCGCGCCCTGCTCGCGCAAGGCTTTTGCGAGGATAAACAGAATATGGTCGCCGTTGACCACCTCGCCTCTCTCGTCAACCGCCAGGCATCTGTCCGCGTCACCGTCAAAGGCAAACCCCAAGTCAAGCCCGTGCTCGCGCACGTGCGCGCAAAGCCGCTCTACGTGCGTCGAGCCGCAGCCTGCGTTTTCGTTCGTGCCGTCCGGCTCGTTGCCGATCACGCTGACACGCGCGCCCAGCGCCTCAAATACGGCAGGCGCGATCATCCAGGCAGCACCGTTGGCGCAATCCAGCCCGATTTTCAGCGACTTATAAGACTTGGTCGCAAGCGAGAGCAGATACCCCGTATAGCGGTTTCTGCCGGCGGCATAGTCCACGATCCTGCCAATGTCCGCGCCGCAAGCAAAGGGAAGATCGTCCGCCTGCTTGTCAAGGTATTGCTCCACCAAAGTCAGCGTCCGATCAGCCGTCTTTTCACCGCCCGCGTCCAAAAGCTTAATGCCGTTGTCCTCAAAGGGGTTGTGGCTTGCCGAGATCATCACGCCGCCGTCAAATCCGCCCTGCCGCACCGCAAAGGAGACGCCGGGCGTGGGAATGACGTGCAGCATATACGCGTCCGCGCCCGAGGCGGTCAGCCCCGCAGCCACGGCGTATTCAAGGCTGTAGCAGGAAAGTCGGGTGTCCTTGCCGATCACCACGCGCGGCTTGTGCCCGCTTTGTGCGTAGTACCACCCCAAAAAACGCCCGATCTTATAAGCATGATCTGCGCGCAAGGTCTCTCCCGCCTTGCCGCGAAAGCCGTCCGTTCCGAAATATTTTGGCATAAAGTTGTTTCCTTTCGTCAAAAAAGTGCTGTTATTATGTTATGCACAGCCCAAAAGCCTTGCATTCAGTATTTGTCAAAATGTCTAAAATCATGCGCGCATATTTGTGGCAAACGCTTTATTTTTCCAACCCCTTGCAATGCGAAAAGCTTTTTGGTATAATGGTTTTAATAACTTGATGCGGAGGTGCACCATGAGTAAAAAGCAATTGTATAGCACGTTTGCTGCCCCCGGCGCAGAATGGCGCGGAAAGCCCTTCTGGTCGTGGAACGGCGAGTTGAGAGAAGAGGAGCTGACAAGACAGGTCGAGGTCATGAAAGAGATGGGTCTTGGCGGCTATTTCATGCATTCACGTGCGGGTCTGATTACCGAATATCTGGGCGAGGAATGGTTTGATCTGATCAACGCGGTCGCAGATGCGGGTGAGAAGGTCGGCATGGAGGCTTGGCTGTATGACGAGGACCGCTGGCCGTCCGGCTCTGCGGGCGGTAAGGTCACGATTGACGAGCAGTACCGCATGAAATCCCTGTACGTCTATGAGTCTGCCCTTGAGAAGGCAGAGCTCAACGATCAGACGATCGCGCTCTACGCAGCAAAGATCGATGGGATCAACGTGTGGGCGTATGAGGAGCTCAAGCTTTCCGAGATCTCTTGCCTGCATTGTCTGAGCCGTGCGTTCAAGGCTGCCGTTGACCGTCTTGCGCCCACCGTAGAGGATAAGCCGGGTGAATGGAAGGTGCTGCGCTTTGCCATCGTGCCCGACGCGCCCAACTCCAACTATAACGGCACCACCTATATCGACACCATGTCCTATAAGGCTGTGTATAAGTTCATCGACATGACGCACGAGGAATATAAGCGTCGCTGCGGCGACCGCCTTGGCAAGTCGATCAAGGGTATTTTTACCGACGAGCCGCACCGCGGTCACTGCTTTGACAATCTGCGCCAGCATGACGGCGTGATCTCCTGCGCGACTGCATGGACGGACGATATTTTTGATGAATTCGAGAAGAGATACGGCTATGACGCACGCCCCATTCTGCCCGAGCTGTTCTACAGATTGGGCGGCAATCAGGTAGCCCCCGTCAAGCTGCATTATATTGACCTTGCGGACAATTTGTTCCTTGAGCGCTTTGCAATGCCCATCAACCAGTGGTGCAAAGCCAACGGTATTGAATTTACGGGTCACGTGCTGCACGAGGACTCCTTGATGAATCAGACCGTGCCCCACGGCTCGCTCATGCGCTTTTACGAGCACATGGGTTACCCCGGTGTGGACGTGCTGACCGAGCATAACCGCTGCTATTGGATCGTCAAGCAGCTTGCATCCGCTGCGCGTCAGCTGGATAAAAAGTGGCTGCTTTCCGAGCTGTACGGCTGCACGGGCTGGCAGTTTGATTTCAAGTCGCACAAGACGGTGGGCGATTGGCAGGCGCTGTTCGGCATCAATCTGCGCTGCCAGCACCTTTCCTGGTACACCATGGAGGGCGAAAGCAAGCGCGATTACCCCGCATCCATTCTGCACCAGTCGCCTTGGTATAAGGACTATGCAGCAGTAGAGGACCACTTTGCACGTATGGGCGTGGTGCTGGCTGCGGGCAAGGCAGACTGTGACGTGCTGGTCGTCAACCCCATTGAATCGCTTTGGTGTCAGGCGTACCTTGGCTGGGCGCGTTGGATCATGAACGCCTCTCCCGACGTAGCCCCCTATGAGCAGAGATATCAGCAGCTGTTCCACATGCTGACCGACAATCACGTGGACTTCGACTACGGCGAGGAGCAGATCATGCGCGACAAGTGGTCGCTGACCACCGATGCTGCAGGCAAGGCGCTCTTAAAGATCGGCAACGCGACCTACCGCACCGTGCTGGTGACCAATATGCTGACCATCAGACCCACCACGCTGGCAATTCTTGCCGAGTTCCAAAAGGCGGGCGGACAGGTCATTTTCGCAGGCGATTTGCCTGCATATGTAGATGCGGTTGCATCCGACGCGCCCGCAATGCTGGCAGAGCAGTGCTGCCGCGTGGGCTACGACGAAAAGGAAATTCTGGCAGCTATTCGCGCAGGCTCGCAATGCTTTGTGGACATCAAGGACGCGGACGGGGACGCAGAGCGTGCCGTGTTCGTACAGGTGCGCCGCGACGTGGACGACGAGGGCAGCGTGGCTGCCGTGGTACTCAACACCGACCGTGAAAACGGTCGCAAAGATCTGACGCTTTGCATCTCTGTGCCTGCAGGCATGAGCGTTGAGGAGTGGGATCTTGAGAGCGGAAAGCGTTATAACGTAAAGGTGAACTGGAAGGACGGCATTGCCGAGATCGGCTTTGATCTCGACGCTGCCGGCACGCGCTGCTTTGTGCTGACAAGCACGCGCGAGCAGTTGCCCGTGCAGTCCGCATATGCCGTTAAGCAAGTATTGGAGATCGACGAGGCAGACTTTGCGCCCCTGCTTGACGAGCCAAACGTCTGCGTGCTTGACTGGTGCCGCTGGAGATGGGCGGACGGCGCGTGGAGTGACGCGTCTGAAGTGCTGCGCATTGACGGAGCGGTGCGTGACGCGGTTGGCATTGAGCGCCGCGGCGGCGAGATGCTGCAGCCTTGGTTTGCCAAGCTGCACCACAAGCAGAAGTACGGCGAGATCGAGCTGGAATACGAGTTCTATATAGACGAAATGCCCAAGGGCACGGTCGCTTTGGCAGGTGAGAGACCCGAGACCAACGCGTACTACATCAACGGCACGCCTTTGGAAAACAAGGATATCAACGATTTCTGGGTAGACGATTGCTTAAAGAAGATGTATATTCCCGAGGGTGCGTTGCGCCTTGGCAGAAACGTGGTGACCATCAAGGTCAACTTCATGCGCACCACCAACATCGAGGCGATCTACCTGATCGGTGACTTTGGCGTGGCGCTGTCCGAGGTCAATACGCGCACGCTGGTAGCAGCTCCTGCGCAGATGGGTCTTGGCAACTACGCAGATTACGCGCTGCCGTTCTATACGGGCAGCATGACCTACCGCATCCTGCCCGAAATGTACGCAGGACTTGAGATTGGAAAGGGTGATCGCGTCATGCTGAGCACCAAGTTCACGGGCGGCTGCTTCAAGGTGATTACCGAGAGCGGCACGCAGGTCGTGGGCTGGAATCCTTACGAGGCAGACGTGACCGAGGCTGTCAAGGCAGGGCAGAGCATTGACCTTTGCGTGGTCGGCACGCGTAAGAACGTGTTCGGACCGCTTCACCAGCTGCCCGCGATCGCTGGTGCATGCGGCCCCGGAAACTTTGTCACCGGCGGCGCAAGCTGGACGGATGCATACGTGCTGATCGATAGCGGCGCCAAGAGCATTACGTTTACGGTCGAGACCGAGGTATAAAAGCATAACCGCCCCACGGGACGGGAAAATCCTCCAACGGCGCATGCCGTTGGAGGATCATTATTGTTTTACCTTTTTTTGAAAAAATGTGTCAAATCCCGACAAAAACGCGGTGTTCTTATATGAAGGGTGCTATGCACCGATCAAAGAACGAAAGGAGTTTTTTATGCAAGATCAGGAGATCGTTGCCTTGTATCATCAGCGCGATGAGCGGGCAATCGTGCAAACAGAAACCAAATACGGCGCGTACTGTACGGGAATTGCGCAAAGCATCCTGCAGAATATGCAGGACAGCGAGGAGTGTGTCAACGACACGTGGCTGCGCACCTGGAATTCCATTCCGCCCGCAAAGCCCGAAAATCTGAGAACCTACGTGGGGAAGATCACGCGCAATCTTTCTCTGAACCGCTTAGAGTACCGTCACCGTGAAAAGCGCGGCGGGGGAGAGGTCATGCTCGCGCTTGATGAGATCGGGGAGGTGGCGTCCCCCGATGCAGACCTTGCTGCCCAGATCGAGCGTGAGGAGTTTTCGCGCATTCTCAATGCGTTTTTGTGGAGCTTGCCCGAGAGAGATTGCTGCGTGTTCATTCGCCGCTATTACTACCTGGAGAGCGTTGAGCGCATTTCCGAGCGGTATGCCATCAGCCAAGCCGCCGTGTTCAAGATCCTCTCACGCGCGCGTGGCAAGCTGCGCAAGGCTTTGGCAGAGGAGGGATATACGGTATGAAAAATCTCCCTTTGCTGCACTGGATGGAGGACATCGATCCCGTGCTGATCGAGCGCGCCGACAATTACCGCGCCACGCGCCGCAAGCCTTACTTACGTGTCGCCCTGATCGCGGCAGCCGTGCTGCTGCTTTTGACGGTTGCATTATCCGCATTTGCCGCATGGCGCGTTGATACTTACGTACAAACCGAATATCCCGATATCTATGACGGCACGCTGCTGCACGCGCTGGATATCGTGCTGACGCAGGATGAAAATGCCGTTTCCACGCTGCTTGGCGAGCAAAACAAGCGCGACCTGCATGCGCTGTTCAACGCTCTGCGCGGTGTGACGGATGATGAGCAGAACTCCGAGGATCAGCCCAAGTCGCAGGGCTCCGAGGGCTTGGAATACCGCTCACGCGGCGACGGAAATTGCAGCGTGGTCAGCATTGGCAGCTGTAAGGATGCGCATGTCATTGTTCCCAAGTATTCCCCCGACGGCGAGATCGTGGTGGGCATTGAAGAGGGGGCGTTTGAAAATTGCATCACCATGACAAAAATCACGCTGCCAAGCACGATCAGAACCATACGTGACAACGCGTTTGCCGGATGCAGTAAGCTGGAGGAGATCAATATCCCCGAGGGCGTGACCTTGATTGGCAATCAAGCGTTCAGGGGCTGCTGGAGGCTGACAGCGCTGCATATCCCGGAGAGTGTGACCGAGATCGGTGAGAGGGTCGTCGGTATGTGCATTATGTTAGAGGAGCTGACAGTCGATCCCGATAACCTCGTGTACAGAGGGGAGGGGAACTGCCTGATCGATAAGGAGAGCGGCACGCTGCTTGCGGGCTGCGAGGGCAGCGTGATTCCCGATGGCGTGACGAGTATCGCACCTTATGCGTTTTACTGCATGTCGGGCTTGCGTCAAGTCGCCATCCCCGAGGGTGTCACGAGTATTGGCGAGCAGGCGTTTCTTGGCTGCAGCATGCTCAGGCAAGTGACGTTTCCCACCACGCTCAAAAGCATTGGCAAGCAAGCCTTTTCGGAGTGCATGGTGCTTGGCAGTGCGGTATTTTCCGAGGGGCTTGAGACCATTGAAGCACTTGCATTTGAAAAGTGTGAAAAGCTGACCACCGTCAGCTTGCCGAGCAGCTTGCAGAGCATTGGAAAATCCGCATTTACCGGATGCGCGTCTCTTACCGAGATCGATATCCCCGACGGCATTACCACGATCGAGTCCAACACGTTTTACGGGTGTTATGCGCTTGCGCGCGTCGGCATTCCCGATAGCGTGATCGAGATACAAAGCTATGCGTTTTATGTGTGCCGCTCTCTTGCGGAAATTGACCTTCCGGACGGGATGATAAGTATATTCAGCCATTCGTTTACCGATTGCTCAAGCCTTACCGAGCTGGTCATCCCCGAGGGAGTCAAGGCGATCGGTGAGGCTGCGTTCTCGGGAGCAAGCAGCTTGACCGTACTGCATCTTCCCGAAAGCCTGACCGGTATCGGGGCAAGTGCGTTTGCATCCTGCACGGCGCTGGAATCTGTCTATATCCCCGCCAAGGTCAGCACGATTGGAGCGGATGCTTTTCGTGGCTGCCTTGCCTTGACCGAGCTGACGGTGAGCGCGGATAATCCGGCGTACAGAAGTGAGGGCAATTGTCTGATCGAGATCGAAAACGGTAAATTGTTGTTTGCAAATACCCACAGCACCGTGCCCGTGGGCGTCAAGATCATCGGTTCGTATGTATTTTGCGAAATGGAGTTTGTACGTTTTTCCTTGCCCGATGGTGTGATCGAAATCGAACCCCTGGCGTTTAAGTATTGTTGGGATATGCTGAGCATCGTCATTCCCGAAAGCGTGACCAAAATCGACGATTACGCCTTTTACGGCTGTACGCGGCTTATGAGAGTGTATTATACCGGCACCGAGGAGCAATGGAATCAGATCGAGATAGGCGTTGAAAATGATCACTTGCTCGAAGCGGACGTCAGATTTGAGTACGTGCGGGAATAAAAGCTATCATAAAATGAAATCCGCCAACGGCATGCCGTTGGCGGGTGTTTTGTTTATGCGGTTTTGCTTGGATTAACCCAGCTTAGCAAGTGCTGCAACGACACCTGCAAGGTTCTCGCGGTACTTTTCCATCTTTGCCTTCTCGCCCTCGACGACAGCAGCGGGAGCCTTGGAAACAAAGCCCTGATTGGAGAGCTTCTTCTCAATACGAGAGATCTCGTCCTCCAGCTTCTTCTGCTCGGCGGCAAGTCTTGCCTTTTCCTTTTCAAAGTCGATGATATCAGCCATGGGCAGGAAGATTGCGGCAGAGTCGGTGATGATCTGTACTGCGTTGTCGCCCGAAACGGTCTCTGCGTCAAACGCGTCTGCTACGATGACCTCGGAAGCGGATGCGAGTCTGCCAAAGAAGCCTGCAGCAGCGGTAAAGCAAGCGTCGTGCTTGGTAGCGATATATACCTTTGCCTTACGGGAGGGAGCAACGTTCATTTCTGCGCGGCGAGCGCGGATTGCGCTGATGGCGTCAATAACGCGTGCCATATCCTCGGATTCCTTTGCAAATGCAGGAATGGTTGCAGGATCGGGGTACTCGGAGATCATAATGCTCTCAGAGTCATGCGGCAGCGACTGGTAGATCTCCTCGGTAATGAAGGGCATGAAGGGATGCAGCAGCTTGAGCGTTTCGGTCAGCACGTACGCAATGACGTTCTGGCAAACCGTGTTGCCTGCGTTTTCC
>JAZRDG010000081.1:0-12843 GCA_045660125.1 Eubacteriales bacterium
TACACTCGCTCCTTCGGCTCATTGCTTGGGCTCCACCGTTCGTCAAAAACGATATTCAATCGTTTTTGCCTCACTAACCCAAAGCTAGCGCGCTAACCATTTCGTCGCAGACGAAATACTTGCGCACACACCTCGATGTGTGAAAAATATTGAATTTTAGGCAATTGTATCAGCATTGCCCACTCGCGTCGCATATTCGCCGCGCGTCGCTCGATACACTCGCTCCTTCGGCTCATTGCTTGGGCTCCACCGTTCGTCAAAAACGATATTCAATCGTTTTTGCCTCACTAACCCAAAGCAAGCGCGCTACCATCTGCGCTACATCCCGATGTATTAAATTATACCACAAAGGCTTTATTTTTGCACGTGGTATTCCAAATCGGTATTTTAGGGTGCCGCAGATGCGGCACCCTAATTTACTATACGGGATAGTTCCCTATTTGAGAATTACTCCTCGTCGCCGTCGAGCTCCTCGAGGTCAGCGATGTCGTCCTCTTCGATGATGCAAGCGAACTTTTCGCCGCATGCGGGGCAACGCAGGTTGTCCTCGTCGATATCGCCCTCAAAGCAAATGATCTCGCCGCAAGAGGGGCACTCAACCTCGAAAATTTCCTCGAACTCGTCCTCGAGATCCTCAAGGTCCTCGTCGTAAGGAATGTCGCACTCAAGTCCGCAGCACTCGCAGTTGCCGTCGCACTCTTCGTCGTCCCAATCCTCATCGTCAAAATCCTCGTCCTCGTCGAAGTCGTAATCGCCTTCGTCCAGGAGGTAGTCCTCAACGTCGCCAAGATCGGTGTCGATCTCGTCTACGTATTCCTCCAGATCAGCCAGATCCTCGTCGAGCTCGTCAACCAGGTCAGCCAGATCGGAAGTCAGTTCGATCAGCGCGGTGAGCAGCTTGCCCTCTGCGCTTTCCTTATCGTAGTTCAAGCCGTCTGCCAAACCCTTGAGGTAAGCAGCCTTTTCGGTAATGGTCATGATACTAATTTCCTTTCTGTTGTAATTCGGCAAATGCCGCAAGAAAGCTTATGCTCTGGACAGATACTCGCCGGTTCTGGTGTCGATCTTGAGTACGTCACCAACGTTGATGAACAGGGGAACCTTGATCTCTGCACCGGTCTCCAGGGTTGCGGGCTTGAGAGTGTTGGTTGCGGTGTTGCCAGCAAAGCCGGGGTCAGTATCGGTTACTTCGAGCTCTACGAATGTGGGGGGCTCAACTGCGAAGATGTTGCCCTTGTAGGACATGATCTTGCAGAACATTTCTTCCTTTACGAACTTGAAGGAATCGCCAACCTTGTCGTGTGCAACAAGGGTCTCTTCCCAGGTCTCGGTGTCCATGAAGTGATACAGGTCACCGTCGTCGTAGGAATACTGCATATCCTTTCTGTCGATGTATGCGTTTTCGAACTTATCCGTGGGAGAGAAAGTACGCTCGATCACGGTGCCGGTAATGACGTTCTTGATCTTGGTGCGCACGAATGCAGCACCCTTACCGGGCTTAACGTGCTGGAATTCGATAACCTGGAATACGTTACCGTCCATATCAAAAGTGATGCCGTTCTTAAAATCGCCAGCTACTACCATTTTGTTTGTCCTCCAATATTAACCGTTTATAATTTTGGTCTGATTTATACAGTTCATTTTATTATACACCAATTCCACGCGTTTTTCAAGGGGTTTTTGCACTTTTTTTGTGCCCAAACGCAGTTTTTTCGCAAAAATCAGGGCTGTTTTGTCAGCGGCTGCACGAACAGGGCGCGATATGCGCAGATTTGTGCCGTGCTCTCCACCTCGAAAATCTCGCCCGTGACGGGATCGTAAATGCGGTACGCCACGGCGTCCTCGCACTGCAAGGTGACTGCCGCGTCCTTATCCGATGCGTTTGCCAAGAAGAAGAACTTGACGCCGTCCTTTTCGTAGGGAGAGACGTAGACCGTTGCCTCGGACTTGACGGTCAGCGCCACCTTGGTGTGGTCCGTCACGGCACCGACAAGCGCGGGATCGTTCTTTTTATACAGTCTGTCGGCGTGTGCGTCCGAAAGCGCATCCATCTCCTCCTGATGCTCGGCACGCAGCGAGAGCTCGGGCATGGAGCCAATGAAAATGACGTTGACGCCGCCCTTGATCATAGCGTCAAGCATGCGCATGCTCTCGATCTCCATGATCTCGGCTGCGGGTACGAGCACGGTGGTAAACGCGAAGTTACCCACCTGCAAAGCGCCGTTTGCCACGCTGCCGCCCTGCATGGATCGGTCATCCAAAAATACGTAATCCAAGCCGTTTTCGCGCAGCTTAACGGCAATGCCGCCCACCAGCTCATCGTTTTTACGTGCTGCGCTGACAGAATCGTACAGATTCTGCGATGCGGGTGCGCGGTACTCGCCTGCCACGGTATCAATGCCGTAATAGATCGCCACCTGCGTCAGGTTTTGCGCGCCCACGGTCATAGAGCCAAGTCTGCCCACGTAAGCATTGAACGCGTTGCCCGTAGCGGCATCGTTATTTGCCTGCGAATAGTAGGACGCGATCTGATTGCCGCCGTCAAAATACGCAAAGGTCATGCAGCCCAGCGCATAGTCAAGGTGATTGGTGGCAAATTCATTGGGGTCTGCCACGGGGCAGATCTCGATCAGCACGCGCTCCTTGCCCGAAAGCCAAGCGGGAGAGGACGCATACTTGCCGCCCGTGGACATATTGTTCAGATAATTGACGGGGCGCACGTCCAGCACGTCAAAGCCGGGATATCCCATGCGCTGCGAGCACTGGATATAGTCGCCGTACACCGGCACGTGATAGAACATCTGCTCCTCCAAGAGCAAGTGCCCCGAAAGCTCTGTGCCGTGCTGCTCGCACCACTCCTGGATCTGCCCGAAGAAATTTTCGGAAAGCAGATCACCCACGTGCGAGTAATACTGCGCGCGCACAAGCCTTGCATCATCGCCCGAGCCTGTAAAGATCTGCGGCAGATAGGGACGGGGATCGTAGCCGTACTTGGCTTCAAAGGTCTCGAAAATGTCGTAATCGTACGGGATAACGGGGGTGCTCAGCCCTGTGGGCATGATGTGATGCCCTGCCAGCAGCTGCGGCTCGTCGTCAAAGATCGCCTCGACGATGCGGTCAAAGCCCGTGATCGCACTCTCGTAGGTATCAAAGGTGACCTCGATAAAGCGCGCGACCGCGTCGCGGTTGAGAATATTGGGATACGAGGAGTTGTACTCAAAGTGGTACGCGTAGTTGGCTGCGCAGTAAATGTACGCCACCCAATCGCCCTCCACGCCGGTAAAGGTCAGCTTGCCGCCACTCTCGGTGACCTCAATGGGGGTCATGTCGGTATCCTTGGTCTTGACAAAGGCGCACGCCACCTCGACAAAGCCGTCCGGCTTATCCACGCTTTGCTTTTTGGCGCCGCTGCCCGTCAGCGTGCTCTGTACCAGACGCACGGCAGCGTACTCGGGATGCCCCTTGACCGTCAGGTCCCCCGCAGAGCCGCTGGGGTAACCCTTTTCGTCATAGATCCACACGCGCAGACCCAGCGCGTCCAGTGCCTGCACGTACTCGTTGAGCTGTGCCAGCGCAAGCTTGCTTTGCAGATACTGCGCATCCCACGCGGCGTTGGTCACCGCGCCGCCAAAACCCTGCGCCTGCAGCGCAGCAGCCTTTTCCTCGGCAGTTGAGCCGGGCAGCAATGCAAAATCATGCTCAAGTCTGAGCGCGCGGTACATATTTTCGGGGGTCATGAACGCTTGGCTTAAGATCAACATATCATTCTGCCTCTCTGCATCAAAGGTGGGGGGTGGGGTGGTGGGCTGCTCGCCCGTTGAGGGCGCCCCGTCGGGCAAGACGTCCTGCGTGCCGCCCGTGCGCGGGTCGGTGACTACGTAAAGCGCGCTGCCAAGCAGCAGCACGGCGCACAGCGCATAGCACGTCACGCTTAAAATCAGCTTATTTGCCTGCTTCATTTCGCTTCCCCCTTGCATAGGATACACTCAGCGCAATGCCGCAGCCAAGCAAAATGACAGCAACCGCCGCCATGGTGCCTGCGATCACCCACGTCTGTGCCGAGATCTCTCCCTTGCCCTGCCCATCCTCGGGCGCGGTGCTTTCCTCGGGTGCGATCTCGCTCTCGGGTGCGGTGCTCTCGGGAGCGACAGTTTGCTCCGCGCTCTCGGTGGTCACGCTTTCAGGAGCACTTGTGTCGGGGGCATCGGTCTCGGGCTCTGCGGTCACGGGGGCTTTGGTGGGCTGCTCGTAGGGCTCGCCGCCATAGTTCAGCACCTTCATGGAGCAATCGTCCAAAAGCATGTCACGGAAATTCTTGGTCTGATCCTCATCGCCGTCCGTGGGAGTAACCACATAAAACTCCGCCTCCTCCAACTCACCTGCCCAGTTCATGTCAACCACACCGTAAAGCTCGGTCCACTCGGAGGTCACGGTCGTCCAGCCGGTCGTGAACCAAAGCTTTGTCCCGTCCTTGGCGTACACGCCGATGGCGATCATGACGGGAATGGGCTTGGCGGCGGGATCGGCAAGGCGCATCCACGCAGACAGCTCATACTTACCGGGGCCGTAATGCTCCAGCGGCTTTGTAATGACCTGCCTTGCAATATCGGTGGAGTGCTGACGATCGGTGATCTGCAGCGCACCGCTGCCGGTGTGTGCTTGGTCGCAGTAATCAACCGCTGCAAGGTAATATTTTTCCCAATGCGTCGTAAATTCCTCGAAGTCACCGTTCTGTAGCAATTCATAGTCCTCGCCCGCATAGATCGGCATGCAAAGCAAACCGAGCAGCAAGGCAACGCAAATTGCAAATGCCAGTTTTTTCATGCGTACCTCCAAAAAGGATTTTTCTTTCATTATACCACGGGAAAATCAAAAAATCAAGAGCCAAGCCCCGAATGCGGCGCGCAAGGCGTGCAATTTGCACAAGGCAAAAAGCGTGCTGCGCGCTGTCTTTTTCGCTTTTTCCAATTACTTTTTTCGCTTTCTCTGTTGACAATCCGGGCAAAATCGGGTACAATAATTATATATGCCGTTTTTTGCCCTGTTGCATGGCGAGAAAATCGGCGGAATTTGGAGGATATGACGTGATCTTAAGCATGACCGCCTTCGGTCGCGATAAGCAGACCGTTTCGGGCAAGGATATTACCGTTGAGCTGCGCTCGGTCAACAATCGATTTTTCGATTGCTCGGTGCGCATTCCCCGTGCATTCTCGTACTTAGAGGAAAAGATCAAGCCCTACCTGCAAAGCCGCGGTATCTCGCGCGGCAAGGTGGACGTCAGCATTTCGATCGACGTGCTGGATACGCAGGGCGTTTCGATCGTATTTGACGAGGGCTACGCCAAGGGCTACCTCGACGCGCTTTACGCGCTGCGCGATACGTTCGGTCTTGCCGACGACATCAGCGTCATGACGGTTGCGCGCAATCAGGAGCTTTTCAAGGTCAAAAAGCCCGAGGAGGACACCGAGAAGGACTGGCAGGATCTGCTTGCCGTACTCTCCGTTGCCACCGACCGCTTCCTTGACGCACGCCGCGCCGAGGGCGCACGCATTGAAGCCGACCTGCGCGCCAAGATGCAAAACGTCATGTCTCGCGTGGACGCCATTGAGCAGCTCTCCGCCGACGATATCGTATCCTACCGCGACCGCCTTGAGGAAAAGATCCGCGCGGTGCTTGCCGACGCCGTGATCACGGTGGACGAAAACCGCCTTTTGACCGAGTGCGCCATCTATGCCGACAAGGTTGCCATTGACGAGGAGCTGGTTCGCCTGCGCTCGCACGCCGTTGCCTTTGAGCAGTATCTGGCATCGGGTCAGCCTGTTGGCAGAAGCATCGATTTCCTTTTGCAGGAGATCAACCGCGAGATCAACACCACGGGCTCCAAGTGCACCAATGCTGCCATCGCCAAGCTGGTAGTCGAGGTCAAGACCGAGCTTGAAAAGATCCGCGAGCAGATTCAAAACATTGAGTAAGGAGTAAGGACATGAACTTTATCAACGTAGGCTATGGAAATATGGTGGCGGTGGAACGCATCGTCACGCTGGCAAGCCCCGACTCCGCACCCATCAAGCGTCTGATCCAGGACGCAAAGGACACAGGCCGCGTCATTGACGTGACCTGCGGCAGAAAGACCCGCGCGGTCATCATTACCGACTCCGACCACGTCGTGCTCTCCGCCCTGCAGGCTGAGACCATTGCAAACCGCCTGACCAACGATCAGGACTATGACGACGAGCCCGAAGAGGAAGAATAATTTTCGTTTAACATTATCACCAAAATACATCGAATTTTTTGAAAGGAAATCACTATGCTTTATCCTACCATCAATCAATTGACCAAGAACGAATTTAACCGTTACGAGCTGGCTATCGCAACTGCAAAGTGCGCACGCATCATTACCGGTGAGTACGTCAAGCAGCGCGAGCAGGCTGAGGCTTCCATGACCGGCAACAAGGAGACCGACAAGCCCCTGCAGGCTCTGATCGACAAGGAAGTCAGAGACGAGAAGGCTGTTAAGATCGCGATCGGTCGCATCCACAAGGGCGAATACAAGATCGTCAGAGAAACTCCCGCAGAGGAGCTTGAGTAAGCCCCCTTTCCCAAAAAGGAGAAATTTTTGTGAAGGGTAATCAAGGCGCGGCGGAATTCGCGGGCGTCTATATCTTAGACAACCCCTATTGCATCGACGCCTCCTACGACTACTATATCCCCCAAGACCTGCGCGCCGCGGTAACCCCCGGCGTGTTTGTCACTGTGCCGTTCGGACACGGAAACCGCAAGCAGATCGGTCTGGTCACCTCCACTCACAACGAGGCAACCGCCAAGCGCATCAAATCTGTCGCGGGGCTGTGCTCCGAGCGGATTTGCTTATCGGGGGAAATGCTTTCCCTTTGCCTTTGGCTGCACGAGCAAACGCTTTGCACGGTGGGCGAGGCGGTGCGCTGCGTGCTGCCCTCGGCTTCCATGTCGCATCTGGTGGACCACTACAGTCCCGCGCCCGACGCAGACCTGCAGGAAAAGAGTAAAAAGCTGGACGCGGCGCACCTTTTGGTGTTCAACTACGTAGCCGCGCGCGGCAGCGCAAGCATCAATACCCTGCGCGCAAGATTTGGCGCAGGCGTGAGTGAGACAATTACCGAGCTTGTAAGCAAGGGCTTGGTGATCAAGCAATCCGAGGAGCGACAGGGCTCCGCGGGCGTCTTTACCACGCTCTATTCCCTCTCCCTTCCCCGCGAGGACGCGCAGCGCATCGTAGACGGCGACAAAACCGTCCCCGTGCGCCTGACCTCGCAAAAGCAAAAAGCCGTTTTGCAAAAAGCCTTGGAGCTTAGCGCCCCTGCCGACAAGGACGCGCTGTGCCAAGGCACAGACGCAGGCGCTGCACAGCTCAAGGCGCTTGTGGACAAGGGCATTCTCGCTGCCGAGAAAAAGCAGATATACCGCAACCCCTACGCCGTACCCGCAGACCACACCCCTGCGCCCGATCCCGTGCTCAACGGTGAGCAATCCGCAGCCGTTCGCACGCTTTGCGAGCTTGCAGACTCGGGCGAGGCGCGCGCCGCGCTGCTGTTTGGCGTGACGGGCAGCGGCAAGACATACGTCATGGCAAAGCTGCTTGACAAAATTCTGGGCGAGGGCAAGGGCGCGATCCTTATGCTGCCCGAAATTTCGCTGACTCCCCAATCGGTTGCGCTGTTTTGCGCAAGATACGGCGACACGGTTGCCGTGATCCACTCGGGCCTTTCGGCAGGCGAGCGACAGGACGCTTACGCGCGCATCAGCGCGGGCGAGGCGCGCCTTGTGATCGGTACGCGCTCGGCTGTTTTTGCGCCCGTGCCCAACCTTGGACTGATCATCATGGACGAGGAGCAGGAGCACACCTACAAATCCGACCAAGACCCCAAATACCACGCGCGCGACGTTGCGCGCTGGCGTTGTGCACATAACAAAGCCCTTTTGCTTCTGGCATCGGCAACTCCTTCCCTGGAAAGCTACGCCAAGGCGCAGGCGGGCACTTACACGCTCATCAGGCTCACCGAGCGATATAACAAGACAAATCTGCCCGAGGTGACCATCTCGGACATGCGCGAGGGCACGGCGCAGGGACTTTCCTCGCCACTTGGCACGCTGCTGACCGATGCACTGGACAGCACTGTCAAAAACGGCCGCCAAGCCGTGCTGTTCCTCAACCGCCGCGGCTACCACCGCTTTATCTCGTGCGCATCCTGCGGCACGGCAGTTACCTGCCCGCACTGCTCGGTTGCCATGACCTACCACGTCAAAAACGGCACCTACACCGACGGCGAACTGGTTTGCCACTGGTGCGGCACGCACCTGCAGGTGCCCCAAAAATGCCCCGCTTGCGACTCGCCTCACCTGCGACACACAGGCTTTGGCACGCAGCGCGTACAGCAGGAGCTGGAGATGCTGCTGCCCGACGCGCGCGTCATGCGTCTGGACGCGGACACAACCTCTGCAAAATTCTCGATGGATAAGCTGCTTGGCGAGTTCCGTGACGGCAAGGCAGACGTCATGATCGGCACGCAGATGGTGACCAAGGGGCACAACTTCCCCGACGTAACGCTTGTGGGCGTGCTGCTGGCAGACGCCTCGCTTTACGTGGACGATTACCGCGCATCGGAGCGCACCTTTGCCATGCTGACGCAGGTCATTGGTCGTGCAGGACGCGGCGACGTGCAGGGACACGCCATCATTCAGACCAACAACCCCGATAACGACGTCATCACCCTGGCTTGCGCGCAGGATTACCACACCTTTTTTGAGCGCGAGATCAAGCTGCGCCGCCTGCTTACCTTCCCACCCTATTGCGACATCGTGCTGCTGACGCTGACCTGCTCGGACGAAAAGGAGCTGATGAAGCATGCCGTGCGTCTGCGCGAGGAGCTTGACCGACTTGGCTCGGGCGACTTTTGCGACGTACCCATGATGATATTCGGTCCTTTTGAAGCACCCGTGTATCGCGTGGAGGAAAAATACCGCATGCGATTGGTCATCAAATGCAGACTCAATAAGCGCTCACGCGAGCTTTTTTCCAAAATTCTCATTCGCTTTGGCAAGGACGGCGCAAAATCGCCCGTTCTGAGTATAGATTTCAACCCATCATCACTATAATAAAGGAGAATCATTCTCATGGCAAAATTGAAGATTGTAAAATACGGCGACGACACGCTCAGAAAGAACTGCCGCCCCGTGGATACCATTACCCCCCGTATTCTCACCCTGCTTGACGACATGGTGGAGACCATGCACGCAGCTGACGGCTGCGGTCTTGCAGCTCCGCAGGTAGGCGTTCTGCGCCGCATTGCGGTTGTCGAGGTCGAGCCCGGCGAGATCTATGAGATGATCAACCCCAAGATCATTGCTCGCGCAGGCACGCAGGAGGAAAGCGAGGGCTGCCTCTCTCTGCCCGGCAAGTGGGGCACGACGCGCAGACCCATGCACGTGACCGTGCGCTACACCAACCGCCATGGTGAGGTTGTGGAGGCTTCGGGCAGCGGTCTGCTCGCACGCGCATTCTGCCACGAGCTTGATCACCTGGACGGCGTTCTCTTTATCGATAACGCGCTGGAAGTTGTGGAAGGCTGATCCCTTCACGGAGGTGTTGACTATGAAGATTCTGTTTATGGGCACGCCCGATTTCGCGGTATTTACGCTCAAGGCACTGGTCGAGCGCGGTGAGAACGTCATCGGCGTTGTGACCCAGACCGACAAGCCGCGCGGACGCGGCTACGAGCTGCTCCCCACCCCCGTCAAGGTGTACGCACAGGAGCATAACATTCCCGTATATCAGCCCAAAACCCTGCGCGGTGAGGAATTTGCCGCACAGCTCTCCGAGATCGATCCCGATCTGATCATCGTGGTTGCATACGGCAAGATCTTGCCCGTGAACGTGCTGGAGTACCCCAAGCACGGCTGCATCAACGTGCACGGCTCGCTGCTGCCCGCATACCGCGGCGCTGCGCCCATGCAAAGAGCCATTATGGACGGCTGCGCCACCACGGGCGTGACCACCATGTATATGGCAGAGGGGCTTGACACGGGCGATATGCTGCTCAAGGCCGAGCTGCCCATTCTGGACGAGGACAACTTTGAGAGCATTCACGACAAGCTGGGCGCACTTGGCGCACAGACCATGCTTGACACGCTGGACGCGCTTCGCGCAGGCACGCTTGCGCCCGAGGTGCAGGACGACGCTCTGGCAAACTACGCCGAGAAGATTCAAAAGAGCGACCTGCTGCTTGACTTTTCTCTTGACGCGCGCACGCTGCACAATCACATTCGCGGCACCTCGCCCATTCCGCTTTCCTTTACGCACCTGCCCGGCGGTTCTTTGCTCAAGGTGTACGCCGCTCGCGTATACGACGAGGACAAGGTGCACGCCGTCGCCCCCGGCACGGTAGTGGCGCTGGACGGTGAAATTCTGGTTGCTTGCGGCAAGGGCACGCTTGCCCTGACGCAGGTCATTCCCGAGGGCAAAAAGCGCATGGCAGCCGCCGACTACATCCGAGGCAGAAAGCTGAACGTGGGTGATCTGCTGTCGTGACAGCAAACTCTCTTAACGGAGGTATTTATGTTTTTTTACCCTTTCTTTGATATTACGATCATTATCCTGATCCCCGCGATGTTCTTCGCATTTTTGACGCAGATCCGCGTCAAGACCACTTTTGAGCAGTGCAGCCGTATCAAGACCGCGCGCGGCATTACCGGTGCGCAGGCAGCACGCAAGATCCTGGACGAAAACGGTCTTTACCACGTCTCGATTGAGCGCGTGCGCGGACATCTGACCGACCATTACGATCCCAAGGCAGGCGTGATCCGCCTTTCCGAAAGCGTTTACGACAGCACCAGCGCCGCTGCAGTCGGCGTTGCTGCGCACGAAGCAGGGCACGCCGTGCAGTACGGTGTGGACTACTTCCCCATTCGTATCCGTACCGCCATCATTCCCGTTACGCGTATCGGCTCGATGATGGCAGCGCCCATGTTCCTGATCGGTCTTCTGATCTCCTACTTCTACTTTCAGGCAGCCACCCCCATCTCCGACTTTTTCATGGTGGGCGGCATTGCGCTGTTTTCGCTGAGCACCCTTTTCCAGCTGATCACGCTGCCCGTGGAGTTTAACGCTTCGCGCCGCGCGCTGACAATTCTTGATAGCTGGGGCACGCTGAGCGTGGGGGAGATCGACGCAGCCAAGCGCGTGCTGACCGCAGCCGCCATGACCTACGTGGCAGCACTTGCCGTCTCGCTTGCGCAGCTTTTGCGCTTGGTCATGATCTTTGGCGGCAGACGAGGACGAAACTGATGGAACAGATGCTAAACCCTGCACGCGCGCTTGCGCTGCAGATTCTCAATAAAACCGATTCGGCAGGTCAGTACACCAACCTTGCCCTGGATTCCGCGCTCAAGAGAAGCGAGCTTTCCGCGCCCGACAAGGCGCTTGTGACCATTCTCGTATACGGCGTGACCGAGCGCAGGCTGACGCTTGACTACCTTGCCGACGCGCTTTCCTCGCGCTCTATTGAGTCGCTGGACGGCACGGTGCGCAACCTTGTGCGCATGGGTCTTTACCAGCTGCGCTACCTTGACCGCATTCCTGCGCACGCTGCGATCAACGAAACGGTAGCTCTTGCGCCCCGACGCGCGCGCGGCTTTGTCAACGCCGTGCTGCGTGAATACACGCGCCGCGAGGGCGAGCTGCTCTTCCCCGACAGAAAGACTGATCTTTTCCGCTATCTGTCGGTTACTTACTCGATTCCCGTGCCGCTTTGCAAAAAGCTGGTGGAGATTTTCGGCGCCGAGCGTGCAGAATCGGTCATGGAAGCCTTTGGACACGCACCGCCCATTACGCTGCGCGTCAACACACTCAAAGCCTCTCCCGAGCAGCTTGCAAGCGAGCTTTGCGCGCTTGGCTATCGCGTGCAGGCATCCGAGGTGCTGGAAAGCGCCCTGACCGTGCCCGATTTCATTCCGTCCGGCTCTCCCCAGATTGCCGACGGTCAGGTTTTCGTGCAAGACCTTGCCTCGCAGATCTGCGTGCAGGTATTGGACGCACAACCGGGCGATTTTGTCATTGACACCTGCGCTTGCCCCGGCTCCAAAACCTTTGGCACAGCCATCAAGATGCAAAACAAGGGCAGAATTCTTGCCTGTGATTTGCACCAAAGCAAGCTTTCGCTGATCACTTCGGGAGCCGCGCGCCTTGGCATTGACGTCATTGAGGTGCGCGAGCGCGATGCGCGTGCGCACGATCCTGCCCTGCGCGGACAGGCTGACCGCGTGCTTTGCGACGTGCCCTGCTCCGGCTTTGGCGTGCTTGGCAAAAAGCCCGAGATCCGCTACAAGGACCTTACCGACGCAGCAGCGCTGCCCGATATTCAATACGCGATTTTGGAAAACGCCTGCACATACGTCAAGGACGGCGGCGTGCTGGTATATTCCACCTGCACCATTTTCCCCGAGGAAAACGAGCGCAACGTGACGCGTTTTCTTGCCTCTCACCCCGCATTTGCCCCCGAGGACTTTTGCGTGGGCAGCATTCAAAGCGAGGGCGGCATGCTGACGCTGACCCCCGATGCCCACGGCACGGACGGCTTCTTTATTGCGAAGCTGCGGAAGATCGGCTAAAACAACGTGCGGGCGGATAATATCCGCCCCTACGAAAAACCGCCGGGATATTATGTGAGAAAATCCTCTCCGTTCTTTCTTTGGAGCAGTAGGCCAAAGAAAGAACCAAAGAAAGGCCGTTTAAGAAGTTTCGCGCCTGCGGGCGCGACTTGGGACGCTGTCCCAAGTCCCTGCGACCTTTTTGAAAAAAGGTCGATCAAA
>JAZRDG010000082.1:0-17838 GCA_045660125.1 Eubacteriales bacterium
TAAATAACCCCGACAGATATTCAAAAATCTGTCGGGGTTAATCTTTGCTTTCTGCGTATCAAATTTTGATTATCCGTAGGGGAGACCTGCGGTCTCCCGCGGGCGAACACAGTTCGCCCCTACCGTGGTTCGGTAATTATCCTTAAGAGAAGGCTGCGTTGCAAGGCTTTTTTATTGAACGGACAGTCGAGGACGCCTGTCCCTACAATAAGTTGTTTGTGCTCGGACGGGCGATCACTGATCGCCCCTACAGGAATTTGCGTAAAGGGTTTACGATGTAAAGCCTAAAACAAAAACACTTGTAGGGGCGAGAATTTCGGCAGAGCCGAAATATGTGATCGCCCGTGCCTACGGCAACAACTCAATAAAAACCAAACCCCTTTGGTATTGTAACGATACCAAAGGGGTTCTTTTTATGAAAATATTTTATTCCTTTTTATCCAGCACGATCTGGGTCTGCTCGTCCTCGTACTGACGGGTATACAGGCGGTAATAATAACCCTTCTGTGCCATCAGCTCGGCGTGGCTGCCGCGCTCGATGATCTTGCCGTCCTTGACCGCGAGAATGATATCTGCCTTGCGGATGGTGGAAAGGCGGTGCGCGATCATAAAACAGGTTCTTCCCTCGCTGACGCGCTCGGTTGCCTTTTGGATCAGCTGCTCGGTATGGCTGTCCACCGACGAGGTTGCCTCGTCCAGCACTAAAATCGAGGGGTTTGCCAGCATGACGCGTGCAAACGACAACAGCTGCTTTTCGCCCGTGGAGAGCAGATCGCCGCCCTCGCCCACGTCACTTGCAAGACCCTTGCCCATGCGCTCCACAATGCGCCATGCGTCGATCTCGCGCAGCGCTGCCTCCATCTGCTCCTCTGTTGCGTTCGGGTTGCCGTAGCGCAAATTTTCGGCTATACTGCCCGAGAACAGATGCGGCGTTTGCAGCACGTAGCCAAGCGAGGAATGCAGCCAAAGCTGGCTGCGCTCGCGTGCGTCTCTGCCGTCGATCAAAACCCTTCCCTTGGTAGGATCGTAGAAGCGGCAGACAAGGTTGACAAGCGTGGATTTGCCCGCGCCCGTCTCACCGACGATTGCCACACTCGTGCCCTTGGGCACGTGCAGATCAAAATTCTCCAGCACCCATTCGTTGCCGTCCGGGTACATAAAGGACACGTCCTCAAACGTAATATCACCGTGCAAGGGCTCCCAGTTCTCCTTTTTGGGGTGGAAGGTATCACCGTACTTTTCCACTACCTCGGGGCTGTCCGGCACGTCCGACTCGGTCTCCAAAATCTTGGAAACGCGCTCCATATTGACGCGCACAAAGATCATATCCGCAAGCGCGTTGACCACCCACTGCACCTGCTCCATCATGTTCATGGCATACGTCATAAACACCGAAAGCTTTGCAATGTATTCCAGATCCCCCTGCGCGATCATGCCGCCGCGCCAAAGCACCAGCGCAAGCGCCAGCGAGGTGGAGAATGCGATCAGGCAGATAAAGCTTGCGCGTACCTTGGCGGTCAGCACCGCGGTGCGGCGCATCTTGCCGGTCAGCTCGAAAAAGCTCTTGCGCATCTTTTCTTCCGCGCCCAGCACGCGCACGGTGCGCGAGCCTGTAATGCTCTCGTTGAACTTACCCGAGATCTGCGAGTTGAGCTCTCTGACCTCCTGGTTGAGTCCGCGCAGCCTTTTCTCAAACAGCGCAGCGCCCAAGGCAAGCACGGGCACGATGACCATCACGCAGATCGCCAGCTTCCAATCCAGCACCAGCATGACGATGGCTGCGCCGATCAGGTAAGACAAATTCCAAATACCGCTCATGAAATCCCATGCAATGACGCCGCCGATACGGCTTGTATCACTCATGATGCGCGAATGCAGGTATCCCACGCTGTTCTGGTTAAAGAACGAGAAGGAGAGCGTTTGCAGGTGCCTAAAGCACACGGAACGCATATCTCTTGCGATCAGCGCCTCTACGCGCGCGGTCTGGAACGAGGAAACAAAGTCAGCAGCCACGCGCGACAGGAAAAACAGCGCATAGCAAATGCAGAAAATGCCAAGTCCCGAAACGGTGCCGGGCTTGATGAAATTCTCAATGGCATACTTCTGGAACAGCGGCAGGCAGATATCCACAAGTCCGCTGTAAAGTCCGAAGAGCAGCATGATGCCGAACACCCACAAATACGGCTTAAAGATGGCTAAGACCTTGGGGTACGGCAAGCCCTTGCGTTTTTCTGTTTGCTTCTTCATGCCGTCACCTCCTTGTCGGTGCTCATTAACGCCTCATCTCTGCCCTGCATGCTGCAAACGCGGCTGTAAATGCCGCCAAGTGCGACCAGCTCTGCATGCGTGCCCATTTCGGCAACGCGTCCCTCGTCCAGCACCACGATCTTATCTGCGTGCGAGAGCGTTGTGACGCGGTGAGAGATCAGAATGACCGTGCAGCCCTCAAATTCTCTGCGCAACGCGCGACGAATGGCTGCGTCGGTCTCACTGTCAACAGCGGACAGCGAATCGTCAAAAATCATAATATCCGGCTTGGTTGCCAGCATTCTTGCAATCGAGCAGCGCTGCTTCTGACCGCCCGAGAGCGTGACGCCGCGCTCGCCCACAAAGGTCTCGTACCCTTCCTTGAACTCGCGCACCGCACCGTCAAAGCAAGCAACCTCGGCTGCGTGGCGCACGGCGTCCATATCCACGCGCTCGGTGCCCATGCAAATATTCTCCGCAATCGTACCCGAGAACAGATACGTATCCTGCAGCACGTATCCCACGCGGCGGTGCAGCTCTGCGCGGTCAATGCGCGCAAGCGGTACGCCACCGATGGTGATGCTGCCGTCCTCCAATTCATACAAGCGGTCCAAAAGACCCATCAGGGTGCTCTTGCCCGAGCCCGTGCCACCCATAATGCCGATCACGCTGCCGCCTGCCACGTCAAAGCTGACGTCATGCAAGATCTGCGCGCCGTCCTTTTCATAGGCAAAGCTGACGCCGTCGAACACGATATCGCCCTTGAAATCGGGCGTTTCGACCTGCTCTTGTTGCATTTCGGGGTCGGTGTTGAGAATGTAATTGATTCTGCCAAGCGCAACGCCCGCCTTACTCATATCCGACACGATTCTGCCAAGCGAACGCACGGGCCAAAGCATCATGGCGTTATACGATACAAACGCCAAAAGGTCGCCAAGCTCCATGCCGTGATTGACGCACAAATACGTACCAAATCCCAAAATGGCAAGCACCTGCATGCCCGAGAAAAAGTCACCGATGATCCAGAACCAGGTAAACAGCCAGGAAAGCTTGACGTTGCGATCACCATATTCGTTGTTCTTTTTATCAAACTTTTCAATCTCGCTCTTCTCTCTGCCAAACGCACGCACCACGCGCACGCCCGTCAGATTTTCCTGCGTGATGGACGAAAGCTCGCCCTCGCAGACGTCGCAAGCCTCAAAATGCTTGCTGATATAATGACGGAACACCAGCGAATAGGTCAGCACGATGGGCACGAACGCCAAGGAGACAAACGCCAGCTTGTAATTCATCATAAACATGACCGACAGCGTGACGATCAGCAAAATGATGACGCGGAACAGGGGCACCAACTGCTCGGACACGAAATTTTTAACCATTTCCACGTCCGAGGTCGAACGCTGGATCAGATCTCCCGTCTTATTCTGCGAATAAAAGCTTTGCGGCAGACGGGCAATATGCGAAAACAGGTCGTCACGAATGGTTTTGACCAAGCCCTCGCCGCCGCGATTGTTGAAATACATATTGCAAAAACGGCACAGCACGCTCAAAGCGCCCGTTGCGATAATGGCAAGCGCGACCAGCCACAGCTTATCCTGCAAGAATGCGATAAACGCGGGCACGTCAATATAGCGCGCTACCGGGGCAGGCGGCGTCCATTCGTTGCCCGTCAGCAAATTGTCTACGGTAAAGTTGACGATCTGCGGCGCGATCATCTCAAGCCCCGTCATGGCAAAGGCGCAGGTGATACCCAGCGCAAACCACACGCGGCTCTTGCGCAAAAAGTGCCACAAGCGCGCGGCGTTTTTATACGTTTTATGCTTGACTTGTTGCATCTTCATTCATCTCCTTTCCCTTTGCGTAAGGGCAAAGGTCTGCCAAGGGGCAAATATGGCAGCGCGGCGCGCGGGACAGGCAAAAATCTCTGCCGAACTGCACGGCGCGGTGACAAAAATCACTCTGCTCCTCGGGCTCTACGTACATATCTAATATTTTCTCGACCTTATGCGGATCCTTGAGCGCGGTGGGATATGCGCCCAGTCTGCCGCCTATGCAGATCAGATGCGTATCTGCCACGATGCCGGGAATGCCGTAAATGTCTCCCAGCAGCAAATTGGCGATCTTGCGCCCCACGCCGGGAAATGTCAGCAGCACCTCGCGATCGGCAGGCACTCTGCCCTCGTAATCCCGTACCAATATCGCGCAGCATTCCTTAATACTGCTTGCCTTGGCACGGTAAAAGCCGCAGGAATGCACCAGCCTTTCCAGCTCCTCGATGGGTGCTTCTGCGATATCGCGCGCACTCGGATACTGCGCAAACAGCTCGCGGCACACGATATTGACCCTTGCATCGGTGCACTGCGCCGAAAGCCTGCCCATTATGAGCAAGCGCCAGCCGTCATCCGCGGGATCGGGCGCATCAGTACGCCACTCCAGCGCACATTCCGCTCCCGGATATTGCGCCGCAAGACGCCTTGACACCTCGGCAAAGCGCGCACGGGTCTCTTTGTATTGCTTGGTTCTTTTCAGGTTTTTCATCTTACACCCTTTATAAAGTGCGGAAAAACCGCTCTGCCGGAGCAGAGCAGTTTTTCCCACTCTTTTTATGAAATTATCAAAAGCTTAGTCCTCGATGGGATATTTTTCCTTGTACTCCTGATATCTGCGATCAAACTCGGGGTTACCGTGCTTGACGGCAAACAGATACTTATGCATATCCAGTGCCTTATCGCGCGAAAGCTCCAGCATGCAGCCTGCGATATTGGAGCAGTGGTCTGCAACGCGCTCGCAGTTGGTCAGAAGGTCGGACAGGATAAAGCCCATTTCCATGGTGCACTCGTTGTTCTGCAGGCGCACGATGTGATGCAGCTTGATAGAGTCACGCAGATCGTCGATAACCTCCTCCAGAGGCTCAACCGATGCTGCCATATCCATATCGTTGTTGACAAAGCCCTCGCGTGCATTCCAAAGCACCTCGCGCACAGCGGCAACCATGGTGTTGATCTCCTTTTGTGCGGCAGGCGAGAACTGCACGTTCTTATCCTTCATTTCCTCAGCCGACTCGGCAATGTTGACCGCGTGGTCGGAAATGCGCTCCAGGTCACCGATGATGTGCAGCATCTTGGTGATCTCACGCGAGCCTTCGCCCGAGCTGTTCTTTGCAGCCAGCTTGACTAAGTAAGAACCGATCTTATCTTCCATCTTATCCACCTCGTCCTCGCTCTTGCGCACAAGGTCGGCGGATTTTTCATCGTAATTGGTCAGCAGCATAAGCGAGCGGTCCAGCGCGTCGCAAGCGGCAACAGCCATCTTGCGTGCAGCAACCTCAGCCTGCTCTACAGCGATTGCGGGCGTGATGAACAAACGCTCGTCCAGCACCATTCCGTCCTCGTCCTTCTTGGACTTTTCGGGCACGGACACGGTTGCCAGCTTGACGATCAGATTGGTGAACGGGAACAGGATGATAACGGCGATGATCTTGAATACGGTGTGAATGATGGCGATATCCCACATGTTGGTGGTCGCATTCAAAAGACCGCTGAAATCAAGGATCGCATTCAGGATATAGAAGCCGGAAAGCACGAGAATGACCGAAATAATGTTAAAATACAAGTGGATCAACGCAGCTCTCTTACCGTTCTTGGACGAGCTCATGGACGAAAGCATTGCGGTAACACAAGTACCGATGTTCTGACCCATGACGATCGGGATTGCAACGCCGAACGAGATTGCACCCGATGCGGTCAGAGCCTGCAAAATACCGACCGACGCGGACGAGGACTGCACGATCGCGGTCAGCACAGTACCTGCCAGAACGCCAAGGAAGGGATTTTCGAACATGACGAGAATCTCACCGAATTCGGGAATATGCTTGAGTACCGGAACGGCATCGGACATGATATCCATACCGGTCATCAGCACGCCAAAGCCCAGCAAAATGTTGCCAAGCTGCTTGTATCTGTTCTTCTTTGCGAACATGGTAAAGCAAATACCGATCAGTGCAAGGATGGGCATCCAGAAATCGGGCTTGAGATACTGCAGACTCGCGGTAATACCTTCCGCGCCTGCCATTTCCATGCCCGTCATAGCGGTCAGCCATGCGGTGATTGCAGTACCTACGTTAGCACCCAGAATCACGCCGACAGCCTGCGCCAGCGTCATGGTTGCCGAGTTTACAAAGCCTACGACCATAACCGTGGTTGCGGACGAGGACTGAATAATTAAGGTTACGCCAAGACCCAGCAAAAAGCCCTTGAGCTTATTGGAGGTCATTTTGCCAAGAATGGTTTTGAGCTTGTTGCCCGCGCTCTTTTTCAGACCGTCACCCATGACGTCCATGCCGAACAAGAACAGCGCAAGACCCAACAGAAGCTTGAGGATCATGTAGATATCAACGCTCTCATGTGTGATAACGGCGTGGAAATTGTTCAAAAAGTTTTGCATGTCAAAGTTCCTTTCCCGATCGTCAAGATCGATTCGTCAGATCAACATTTGTCCGTTTATATTCAGCTTAAATTGTAATCCGAGCCTGTCCGCAGCCTTGCGGCACATGACCATTCTGCCAAGAAAGATTTCAAAATACGACATGACCGACGCCATATCGGTATCGATATCCAAGGTCAGCGTCACGGTCTTTTGCTCCTTGTCCAGCACCAGCTCGGACGAGGTGACCGAATAATTGACGCGGTCGTGAATATCAAAGGTAGCAAAGTCCTCGTTGCGCACGCGCGTGCGGCGCACGTCACTCTTGTCCGCCAGGATCAGCGCGGCAGACACGCCGTTGACGGGCACGCCCGTGCCCTCGTCGTGGTTGCCGATGGCGGTGACGATGGTGGCAATGTCGGCAGGCGGCATGCCCATGTGATCCAAGATACGGAACGCCATGAGTGCACCGCTTTGCGAGTGATCCACGCGGTTGACAAGATTGCCGATATCGTGCAAATATCCCGCAATGCGCGTCAGCTCGACCGTATGCGCGTCGTATCCAAGCTCGACCAAAATGTTGGCAGCCGTTTCGGACACGCGCGTGACGTGCGCAAAGCTGTGCTCGGTAAAGCCAAGCGCACGCAAAGACTCGTCCGCACACCGAATATAGGTGCGGATCTCCTCGTTATGCTTTAAAGATTCATAGGTGATCACAAATATCCTCCGTAAAAACGCCTATTTGATTTTATTTTATCATATTATGTTATATTTGTCAACAATATTTTCGGTTGAGCACGGGAATTGGGCAAAAAAAGGGCGTCACAGGGGCACTCCCCTGTGACGCGCGATCTTTATACGAGCTCCTTGTGCAACGGGCTCCATTTGCCCTTTGCGAAATATATCGAGAACATGCAAAACAGCGCAAGATTATGCGCGATCATGCACGCCCAAGCCGCCACCAAGGTGGGGTTAGGCAGGAGCAACAGGCACAAAAACGTGCCGAAAATGCGAATGCCCCACATGCCAAGCACGTTGAATGCAAACGGCGTTTTGGTGTTTCCCACGCCCTGCATCATGCCCTCGGTGATGATGGTCACGCCGTAGAACGGCTCGGACAGCGCCACCATGCGCAAAACGGTGGTGCCAAGTGAGATGACCAAGGGATCGGACGAGAACAGGCGCAGCATATGCGGTGCAAGCAGGAACAAAAGCCCACCCGAGAGCACCATGAGCAGCACCTCGCAAACCAGCATCAGCCTGCTAAGATCCTTGAGCCTTTGCTTATCCTTTGCGCCCACGCAGTTGCCCGCAAGAGTTGCGGCAGCCGCCTGCATGCCAAAGCCGGGGATATAGAACGCCGACTCAACCGTATTGGCAAAGCCGTGCGCGGCGGTGGAAACGTCGCCAAGCGAATTGATCATGGAAGCAAACACCACGTAGCCAAACGAGGTGGCAAATCTTTGCGCCATGTTGGGCAGCGCGACCTTCAGACAGGGGCGCAAAATCTCGCGGTCGGGGCGCAGGCTCTGCCCACGGGGAGAGATGACGGGATGACGCCACAGCGCAAGCGTGATCAAAATACCGCCCACGGCAAAGGCAACCGCACTTGCCACGGCAGCGCCCACTACGCCAAGATCCGCACCCGGAATGAACACGGGCAGCTGCGTGCCGCCAAACCAGGGCAGCGCGACGGTTCTGGTGGGGTAAATGAGCAGGAAATTGAGCACCACGTTGACCAGATTGACCACAATGCCCACGCGCATGGGCGTTTTGGTATCCCCTGCACCGCGCAAAACCGCACCGAAAATGATGGACGCGGCACGGAACAGCATGGGGGTATAGACGATAAAGAAATAGGTGGCAGCCGTATTGCGGATATCCGGATCCACCTGCATCAGCACGGGCACGATGGGTGCGAGCGCCAGCGTGAGCACGGTGAACAAAATGCCGCCCACCAGCACCGCAAGCACCGCCTGCGCGGACGCGCGACGGCAACGCTCCTTGTCCCCCGCTCCCATAGAGCGCGCGATATAGGACAAAAATCCAACGCCGAGCGCGGACAGCGAGCTGCCCACCAGCCAGCCGACAGTGCTGGTTGAGCCCACCGCAGCCGACGCCTGCGTGCCAAGCGAGCCGACCATGGCGGTATCCACGTACTGCACCGCCGTGTGCATCAGCTGCTCAAGCATGGTGGGCAGCGCGAGTGCGACCACCGTGGGCAGCAGTCCCCACTTTATATTTTTGAAAAATTTCTTTTTTATCATAAACCAAACGCTCCAAAATTACAACTGTGACAATTATATCATAAAATTCACGTTCCGAAAAGCCCTTTGCGACAAAAAAATAAAAATGTGCCAAAATCCTATTGATTTTTTGCACAAAAGACAGTATAATAAAATCACTTAGATTAGCAAAGGAGTACCATTATGGCTAAGATTACATTTATGGGTGCGGGCAGCACCGTTTTTGCAAAAAACGTCCTTGGCGACGCAATGCTTACCCCCTGCCTGCATGACGCAGAAATTGCACTGTACGACATTGACGCAGACAGACTTGACGAATCCTATCTGCTGATCACCAAGCTCAACGAAAACATTAACGAAAGTCGCGCAAAGATCAGCAAGTATCTGGGCGTTGAGAACCGCAAGGACGCGCTGCGCGGTGCGGATTTCGTGGTTGACGCCATTCAGGTAGGACTTTACGATCCTTGCACCATCATCGACTTTGAAGTGCCCAAGAAGTACGGTCTGCGCCAGACCATTGGCGACACGCTGGGTATCGGCGGTATCTTCCGCGCACTGCGTACCATCGTGGTGCTCAAGGAGTTTGCTGCGGATATGGAAGAGGTGTGCCCCAACGCTTGGTTCTTAAACTACACCAACCCCATGGCAATGCTGGCAGGATATATGCAGAGATACACCAAGATCAAGACGGTTGGTCTTTGCCACAGCGTACAGGTTTGCTCCGAGGGTCTGCTCAACCGCCTTGGCATGCAGGATAAGCTGGAGGGCAGAAAAGAAAAGATTGCGGGCATTAACCACATGGCTTGGCTCTTGGAAATTCAGGACAAGGACGGCAACGACCTTTACCCCGAGATCAAGGAGCGCGCAAAGGCAAAGAACGCAAACGAAAAGCACGACGACATGGTGCGCTTTGACTACATTGATAAGCTTGGCTACTACTGCACCGAGTCCAGCGAGCACAACTCCGAATACAACTACTTCTACATCAAGGAAAACCGCCCTGAGCTGATTGAAAAGTTCAACATTCCGCTGGACGAGTATCCTCGCCGCTGCGTTAACCAGATCGCACACTGGGCTCGCCAGAAGGAAGAGCTGATGGCAGGCGGTAACATCACCCACACCCGCTCCCGTGAGTACGCTTCTCGCATCATGGAAGCCATCCTGACCGATCAGCCCTACCGCATTGGCGGTAACGTGCTCAACAACGGTCTGATCCCCAACCTGCCCGACGAGGCTTGCGTTGAGGTTTCCTGCATGGTTGACCGCACCGGCGTACATCCCACCTACGCAGGTCCCCTGCCCCTGCAGCTTGCTGCTATGAACATGACTAACATCAACGTGCAGCTCTTGACCATCGAGGCAGCCGTTACCGGTAAGATGGAGCACGTATATCACGCTGCTATGATGGATCCCCACACCGGCAGCCAGCTCTCCACCGACGAGATCGTAGCACTTTGCGACGAGCTCCGCGCCGCTCACGAGGCAGCAGGTTATCCGATCTTCTGATAAAAGCCTATACAAAGCATCCCCCACCCAACATTGGGTGGGGGATTTGTTGTCGCAGGAGCGGGCGATCAAATATTTCGGCTATGCCGAAATTCTCGCCTCTACAGTGTATTCTTTGAGGTTTTGGTATTATACCCCCAGCATGCACAGTTGTAGGGGCGATCAGTGATCGCCCGCACAAGCACAAACTATCTAAAAAGGCTCGGCGATTGCCGAGCCTTTTTTCTGATTCAATTTAGCGTTTTCTTACGGCTTGCTACGAACAGGGCGATGGGGGTCAAACCCGTCACCGCACCGATCACGGTCAAAGCCATGGCGACCTTGCTCTCAAAATACGAGCGCAGCACCTTATAATAGCAAACGCCGCAAAGCGTGCGAACAATTGCTAAGAGCAGTACTCCCACAAGCAAGCACACCAAGCCCACGATGGGCAGCGCGACCATAATCAGCGCGAACAGCTCATAAGAGATCAGATTGAGCAGCAATGCGGGAAGGGCGATCAGCACAAGCAGCACGTACGCAAGGGATACAAGAATGGTCACCACGCGCGAATCGGCACCGCCCAAGGCACGGTCCGATGATTCTACAAGCATGGCAAACAGCTGCGTTCCCGGCAAACCGACAATGCCGATGATCAGCACAACCGCCGTAATCGGGATCAGTATGCAGCAGCAAATGAGCAAAATTCTGCCCCACAGGCGACGCTTTCCCTGCGTGCCGTGCACCGCGTCACTCCGCTCGGCAAGCTTGCCAATGGCAAAATACCTTGCAAACGGAAGAGCCGCCATGGTGCGGATATTGCGCCACGCGCCCATTCTTTTGCCGATTTTTGCAAGCGCCGCGGATTGCAGCACGTAACCGACAAATAGAGCAAGCACAAGCGCAAGCAGCAGACCGAACACAACACCTACCAAGATCAAAAACGCAAGGGGCGTGAGTTCCACGTCCTCCCAATGCCCGTACCAAAATGATCCGAGATCCGGATATTCTCTGATAATGTCGTAAACCATACGCCCTCCCGTATCAGACCTCGTCGGACACTTCTGCAGGGATCACAACTGTGCCGTCGCACTCCTCAAAGTCCACCTTGGGTGCGGACTCCTTTTGCTCGCGCGGATTAAAGAACGACACGATCAGCAGCGCAGCGATCAACCAGCCGGGATACAGCACGGTGACCACAGACACGATGATATCGTAAGGATCGTCTAAGTAATAGCGGAAGATCTTGAACGCGCACACCGCCACGGCAACCGTGACCACAATGGCAAGCCACGAGATCGCCTCCAGCACGATGCCAAAGCCGAATATCGCCAGCAAAAATGCAAGCGGCATCAGGAAAATGACCGCGCCAAGGTACGAGGCACGCAGAATGAGCAATATTTTGCCCCATTTCCAAGGCTTTTTATCACCCGCAAGGCCGTTTTGCGCGTCGATCGCCTCGGCGCACTTACCCATGACCCCATAACGCAGCACGGGAATCCACGCGCGCTTGGGATTTTCCACCTCGGTCTGCTTCGCAACGCGATACAACGCGTAGCTCAGGGCAACGTAATCGATGGCAACGCCGATCAGAATCATCAGCGGCAGGATCACGACCAAAAAGAAAATCATAAAAATGATCAAGCCAATCATAACGTACTCCTTTCCAAAGAGTCACAGGGGAAATTCCCCAAGATGACAGCCAAGCTTAGTCGTTATAAGAATACTCTACGTTTTCAATGTACTCGCTCTCTACGTCGTTGGGCTTACGGAAGGCAGCAACCAGCGTAATGATATAGTGTGCGTTGAGCACGATGCCCACGATAAAGAGCACGATGTTGACGGTTTCGGGGAAAAATTCGCGGTAGATCTTCCAGCGGCAAATGCAATCCAGCACCAGGGGTGCAAAGGACAGCAGCATGATTGCCAGATAGCAGATCATGTAAATGATCATACCAAGCAAGGGAATGATCGAGGCAATGGACGCAATTGCGCCCAGCGCACCGCCAAGCAGGCTTGCGCCGACCGAGCCGATCAGCACGTAAAGACCCCAAGGACGGGCAATTTTACCGTGGCGTTCGTCGCACTTTTCTGCAACCTTACCCAGCGTGTAGTACTGCGCCAGGGGAATCCATGCAACAAAAGCGTACTTGACGTCCAGCTTTTTGGCAACACGGTAAAGGCCAAACGAATAGATCAGATAATAAGCCAAGGTGACCAAAAGACCGATCGCAAAAAAGATCAACGCAACGATCAATACAACAGCCGCTGCCGATCCCATTACTACGTCTTCGCCGCCGATGATGTCAGTAGAAGGGGTGGTGAGAAAATTTCCCATGATGTAGTCTCCTTTATTTAAAAAATTTTTACCAAGTTCAATCGCCGCTCAAAGCCGCCTCGGGCTGGGTTTGCTCGGCTTCGGGCACTGCTTCGGGCACTGCTTCGGGCACAGCCTGCTGTACCACTTCCTGCTCGCGCAGCTTCATGCAGCCCACGATCAGGACGAACAAGCCCTCCAGGGGACCCAGGACCAGCGCGCACGCAGTAAAGATGATGCTTGCGGTATTGCCCGTGAATTGCTTGAAGATCCTGTACAGGCAGTAGCAATACAAGCCCGCAAAGATCAAGCCAGCGCAGGACAAGATCAGATTCAGCAGCATGGACAGGGGTGGGAAAAACGCGAGAATGACCGAAACGACCGCCTGCACGATCGGCATGCCAACCGTGGTTGCAAGACGGGTCAGGATCAGGATCAAGCTCCATTTCCAAGCCTTTTTGCCCTCGCGCACAATGCTTTTTTCGGTGCAATCGCCTACCAGATAATACACGCCAAACGGAATCCACGCAAGAAAGCGATGCCCAACGCCCAGCTTTTTGGCAATCTTCATCAAGCCGATGCTTCTGAGCACGTAGCAAACGAGATACGTAAGCACGACCATGATGCCAATGATCACGGACGCGACCAAGCCGATCATAAGAAACGCGCTTTTTGCCAGCAGATCCAGAATGATGGTCAAAATGCCGCTGAGCAAATTCACGGAATAGTCGGACAAAACGTCGGTCAGCGTATCCAAAAGCCCCGTTTCCTCCAACCATTTGATAATGGGCTCAATGCCGGTAAAGTCTCCCATGTCAAAACCTCCCTTGTAAGATGCATCTATCCATTATCATTATAACACGCCTGCAGATGCTTGTCAAGAAAAAACTTTGTCCGCAGCCCCTTGCAAGTGCGCGCGCTTTATGATATAATGTATGTAAGTATCGGGTTTTTTCACCCGAAAGGAGACGACTTTATTATGTTTTTAGATTATTTGAGCCTGTTTATTGTGGACGTTCCGCGACTTTTTATCAAGCTCGGGCTTGCCGAGGCGCAGACCTTTGAGGGGCAGGAGATCTTTCACCCTGTCAATACCGCTGCGCAGGCGCTCTTTATCCTGTGCCTGATCCTGGGCTTTGCCGTGCTCCCCTATCTGCTGGGCGCGGTATCCATTCCCCGCCTGTACTGCAAAAAGGTCAAGCGCCTTGACCTGTGCGCGCTGGGCTCGGGCAAGGGCGAGATTGGTGACGTGTGGAGATGCGTTGGCAAATGGCACGGCATTGCTTGCTTTGCACTTGAAGCGGTCAAGGTGCTGCTTTGCATGACGCTCGGCTTTTTCTGCCTTGGCGCGGACGGCGCAGCCGTGGCAGGATTTTTCTGCGTGCTGGGTGAGATGCTGCCCGTCTGGAACAAGATGCGCGGCTCGCGCGGCTTTGAGACCGCGGCGCTTTGCCTGCTTGTGCTCTCTCCCCTGACCTTTGGTATTTTGCTGGCGATCTTTTTGGTAGTCTTTTTGGGCATGCGCTTCCGCACCGCGGCGCGTCTGTTCCCCACGCTGCTCTACCCCTTGATCGCATCCGCATTTTTGATGAACGCAAACCCCACCGCCGTGCTGCTTTCGGTTGGCGTGGTGGTGCTCATGGTCTTCTCGCATTGGCAAAACATGCGCAATATGCTGGAGAGAGAAGAGCCTCGCATTGAATTTGGCAAGCGCAAGCAGGACGCGGAGGAAGAACAGGAATGAGTGAATACAACGCACAATTGCACACCGCCGCGCAGCTGATCACGCTTGCTGCGCGCGCAGGGCTGCTTAAGAAGGCGGTGCTCTCCAAGCACACCGAGGGCGATGCCGTCAAGACCACGCTGACCGTGCGCCAGATTGGCGGACGCAACTGCCTGCAGGCGGAAAGCTTGCACACCGACAACAAGGCAAAGCATCAAAATATTGAGATCGGGGACGGCGACACCCTGCTTTCCCTGCTTGCGACCGCAGGACAGATCAATATTCTGACCACGCTGGGAGATTGCGAGTACCGCACAGCAAAATCCGGCAAGGTGACGCTGATCGGCGGCGACGCATTGCAGAAAAAGCTCGCCGGCGCGACCCCTGCCGCTCCCACCGTTGCAACGCTTTTTAACAACCGCGAAAAGCAATACATTCTTTCGGGCAACGAGCCTTTTTTGATCAAGCTGGAGGTCAGCGACAAAAACGGACGCGTGCACGACAAAAAACGCGCGAAGTTCCGCCAGATCAACCGCTTTTTGGAGCTGGTGCGCGATATTGAGGACAAATTGCCCGCGCAAGGTCAGCTGCGCATTTGCGATCTTTGCTGCGGCAAAAGCTACCTTTCCTTTGCCGTGTACCACTACTTTGCCGTGATCAAAGGCAGAGAGGTGCGCATGACGGGCGTGGATCTCAAGCAGGACGTGATCGACTTCTGCAACGCGACCGCCGGCGATCTCGGCTTTGACGGGCTTGAATTTCTGTGCGGCGACGTCAGCAAATACCACACCGAGGACAAGGTGCACTTGGTCATTTCGCTGCACGCTTGCGATATTGCCACCGACCTGGTGCTTGGACGCGCGATCGCCTTTGAGGCGGACGTCATTCTGTCCACCCCCTGCTGCCATCACGCCATGAGCCCCCTGCTCGATTCCCCCGCGCTTGCCTTTATTGCCAAGCACTCGATCCTCAAGGGCAAGCTTTGCGACGCGGCAACCGACGCGCTACGCCTCAAAATTCTGGAGGCACACGGATATACAACCACCGCTCTTGAGCTGATTGACCCCGAGGAGACCCCGAAAAACGTGCTTTTGCGCGCCATTCGCAAAAAGAACCCCTCCTCTGCCTCGATGCAGGCGGCAAAAGAAGAAGCCGAGCAGATCCGCGCGTTTTTGCTGGGTGACGCACGCCCATGGTGGGCAGACATCAATTCATACACGAAAGGACCGAACCAATGAGCAAAAAACGCATTGCTTTACTCATGATCGCGACGTGCGCGCTGGCTTGTACGGCGACAGCAATCGCAATTCCCGGTATGGCGCAGAGCAGCGATTACGTAGCCCCTGCGTACCTCGTGGATTTCAACGACAAAGCCAACGTGGCGGGATGCTTTGGCGCAAATGCCGTGGCTGCCGTGCATAGCGCCGAGCAGCAGGCAATGCAGCTTTTGTTTTCGACAAACGCGCAGGGCATTTGCGACGACCCTTATATCAACCTTGCCCTGCCGACCGAAACGGTCAATCTGAACCAATATCACTACCTTGCCATGCTGGTCAAGACCGACTATACCGACCTGCAGGGTGAGCTGCGCCTGCGCTCTGCCACCACGCAAAATCAGTATCCCTTCTTCCGCTATTCGTATCAGAAAACAGCGGATTGGCAGCTGATCATCATTGACGTCACCAACGCATCGGCTGCGGGCGCGTATCCCCCCGGCATGACCATCGAGGGTGCGCTTTCCAACCTGCGCCTGGATATGTTCAACAACAGCTGCGACGCGGACACCGCCTTTTATCTCAAGGCTTACGGTCTTTACCAAAGCTACGAGGACGCAAAAACCTTTATCCATTTTGAAAGCACGGTCACGGAAAAGCCCGTGACGCCCGATATTGATTATTCCGCATTCTGGAGAGGCGATGCCTTTGGCTCTCCTGCCAATCCCTACCGCATGAATTGGCTCTCCTACGGCTTTAACAGCACCTACAAAGCGCAGGTGGATCAGCTGCTGGCGCAGGGGTACGGCGGCATTGTCTCCAACGTCAATTTCAACCCCCAATACCTCAAGGACGAGGCGGAATTCAAGCTGCTGCTCGACACCTATAAGTACGCGCACGGCAAGGACATGACGCTTTGGATCTACGATGAATATCAATGGCCCAGCGGCTCGGCGTTCGGGCAGGTGCTGGACACCAACGCAGCGTGGCGCGCAACCGGCATTGAGCACATTAAGGTGGTGCTGAACGCCGCAAAAGGCTCTTATTCCCTGCGCGAGCATGATATCTCTCTCAAGCTGGCTACCATCAAGGCAGACGGCAAGACGTGGACCTTGGATACCGACGGCGCAGCTTTAAAATTCGACCTGACAAGCGAGATCAAGGGTGAGTGCATTCTTGACCTTTACGTGCTGCGCTACTCCGACACGCACGAGGAGAACAGAAACGATTTCAGCACGCTCTATCACGTGGACACCTTGCGTCCCGACTCTGTGGCGCGCTTTATCGAGCTGACACATCAGCACTACAAGGACTCCTTTGGCAAGGATTTCTCCATGGTCGAGGCGTTCTTTACCGACGAGCCCAGCCAGGGCAACCGCGATCAGGAAAATTATATTGTCTGGACAGACGGTTTAGAGCAGAAATTCAAGGAAAAGTACGGCTACGAGCTTGAGCTGCCTTTGCTGTTTGAGGGCAGAACCGAGCAGGCACAGCGCATGCGTATCCACTATTATTCCTTGGTAGCCGAGCTGTTCAAGACCTCTTATATTGACCAGATCTCTGCCTGGTGCGAGCAAAACGGCACGATTTCCTCGGGACACTTGCTCTTTGAGGAGAACATGAACGACCACGTGGAAACCTACGACGGCGACTTTATGCAGATCATCGGCGGCATGGCCATGCCCGGTGTGGACATTTTGTGGGTGCACCCCAATCAGCTGCTCTCGCAGTGCTATATCGGCAACCATTTGGGTATTCGCTTTGTGGCAAGCGCGGCACGCAACGCGGGCAAGACCGACGTTATGGTCGAGTACAATCCCTCGGCAGTACCCACCGACGATTTCAACAACGACAAAATGGGCGCATCGATCGGCGGCATCACGCTGACCCGTCTGTTCGGTACCACCGTTTATAACGTAATCAACCCCCAAAGAGATTACAGCGTGGAGCAGATCAACGCGCTCAATGCCTACGTAGGCAGACTCAATGCGCTGCTGGAAGGCACGACCGAGGCGGGCGATCTTGCAATCTTCTACCCCATTGCGACCGTACAGGCGCTGCACAACGCAGACGACGTGCATTCCTCTGCATTCGGCAACGGCACGGATGCGGTCAAGCTCAACGACAATTACACCAAGCTTTGCCTGAATCTTTTGCAAAAGCAGGTGCTTTACTCAATCATTG
>JAZRDG010000083.1:0-28897 GCA_045660125.1 Eubacteriales bacterium
GTTTTTCCTGATCACCATGCCCAAAACGCCCCATCACGGCGAGGAGGCAGAGGCAAAGGCAGATGCGCACAGAGAGCTGATGTACGATCTTGCCAAGTATTTTGACAATACCTACGTCATCGACCTGCGCGAATACGGACCCGTATACGATCAGAAATTCTACGAGCATTTCTGGATCGGCGGACACCTCAACGCGCAAGGCTATTTGCTGACTGCAAAGATGGTCGTTTCCTATATGGATTACATCATCCGCCACAATCCGCAGGACTTCCGTCAGGTCGGCTTTATCGGCACGGGACACTATTTCCACGGTTTGCCCTGGTAATTGATATCTGTCTGATTTCACGAAGGAGGAATTTGTGATGAAAAAGCTATCTTTTCTGTTAGCGCTACTGATGCCGCTTTCCTGCCTGGCAGCCTGCACGACTACGCCGGATACGCCCGAGGACACCACCGCAGATGACGCGCCCCAGACGACTCTGCCCGAGCAGACCACAGAGCCGGAGCAGACCACCGAGCCCGAGGAGACCGTACCCGATACGGGTTATCCCGTTGATCTGATGGAGATCGGCGGGGTTGCTTTTGCCGAATTTTCTCTTTACGTGCAGCCCGATGCGCCCCGTGGCATTACCGCGGCGGTCGAGAGCCTGATCGAGTATACCGAAAAGGCAACGGGACACAAGCTGACCGTGAGCGAGGGTGAGTCTGCAGCGCATGAGATCGTGATCGGTATGACAGACCGCGATACCGAGGCTGTGACTGCTGCGCGCGCACAGATCAAGAATGACGGCTACGCCATCGTTGAGGACGGCGGCAAGCTGTATATCACGGGCAACTGTACCGCAGGAACGGTGTACGGCGTGTACTCGTTTATGGAAGAGTATCTTGGCGTGCGCTTTTACGCCACCGATTTTACCGTTGTGCGCGATACCCCCATCGTGCGCATTCCCACGGGCTATCAAGAGGTGTACAGCCCTGCGTTTATCGCGCGTGACTCCTTCTGGTACGATCTGGAGCACAATCCGGTGCTTTCCGTCCAACTCAAGGATAACAGCGGCTACAATGCCGATATTGAGGGCGGCATTTCCTATGCTGGCTCGTTCGTGCACACGCTGGCATCGCTGACGGGCACGGCACACGAGATAGGCAAGCAGCCCTGCCTGACCGATGAGGCGGTATATCAAAAGGTGCTTGGCAACGTCAAGGCTTGGCTGCGTGCCAACCCCGATGCCAAGATCGTGTCTGTCTCGCAGAACGACTCCGCAGCGGAGCACCTTGGCTGTCAGTGCGCAAACTGCAAGGCGATCGACGAGCGCGAGGGCACGCCCATGGGCTCGCTGCTGACCTTTGTCAACCGTATCGCGGGCGACATCAAGGACGAGTTCCCGAACGTGTACGTGGATACGCTGGCGTACAGATACACGCGCCAGGCGCCCAAGACCATCAAGCCCGCAGATAACGTCATCATTCGTCTGTGCTCGATCGAATGCTGCTTCTCTCACCCGCTGGACGATGCAAGCTGCGAGCGCAACGCCGCCTTCAAAAAGGATATTGAGGAATGGAGCGCGATTTGCGACAACCTCTATATCTGGGACTACACCACCAATTTCATGTATTATCTTTCGCCGTTCCCCAATCTGGGCGTGCTGCGTGCGAACGTCAAGTTCTATAAGGATCACCACGTCATCGGCATGTTCGAGCAGGGCAACTTCCAGTCCACCTCGGGTGAGTTTGGTGAGCTGCGCTCGTATCTGCTGGCAAAGCTCTTGTGGAATCCCGACATGAGCGAGGAAGAGTATCAGCGCCACATGAACGAATTTTTGCAGGACTACTACGGCGCGGGGTGGGAGAACATCCGCGCGTATATCGATGCCACCACCGAGGCAGCGGCGCTCAACCACGTGGGCATTTACGATTCGGTCAGAACCATGATGATGGGACATATGGATGAAAACGCCCAAATGGTCGCGTTTGGCGACGATATGCTTGCGCTTTGGGTCAAGGCGCTGGAAGAGGCGCAGACCGAGGTGCAAAAGGAGCACGTGGAAAAATCCATGATCCAGGCGTACTATATGGCACACCTCAAGAGCAAGAACCGCAAGGAATATCTCAACACCATGTACGACCTGTGCGAAAAGTATGGGCTGACCCATTACCGCGAGGGCGCGCTGATCGACTTCTCGCAAAAGGGCAAGCCGGGCAGCTTGGGATAAGCACGGCGTAGTTACAATAAAATCATGTTTCAAACGGCTCTCCTTCGGGAGAGCCGTTTCTCTGTTTTCATCGGATTGAAAAATTTTTTTCGAAAAATAAAAAAATTTTCAAAAAACGCGAACTTTTTGCACAGAAAATGCGTCTATATAAGTAGAGCGATCCGATATTTCGCAAAGGAGGAAAAAATCATGAAAAAAAGAACGCTTTTGATCTGTGTTTTACTTGCGTGCGCCATGCTGCTGGCATCCTGTCAGGGAATTGCGGACGCGCTTCGCCCCGATCCCAAAACTGCCGACGAGCTGTGGGAGCGCATTGGCGAGGCGATGCAGGGATACGATGCATACGCGATGTCCTTGGAAATGGATATGGTGATGGTGGTCGCGGGGCACGAGATGATCTCCAAGGCTACGGGCACGATGATCGAGGACGCGGGCGAGGACTACTATTATTACAGCGAGACCGACGTGACCGTCAGCTGCGAGGAGCTGGATATGGAGGAAACCGTTAAGTCGATCAGCGCGTACGCGGACGGCAGGGCGTTTGAATTCCGCGGTGAGAATGGATACGAGCGCAAGCTGTACAGCAAGATGACGAGCGAGGAATATCAAGCCTACAAGGCTTCGGACGAGCAGGAAGAGGAGCCCGATTTTGGCGATTGCACGCAGGAGAGCTTTGCGCAAAACGAGGACAAGACCTGGACGCTGACCTATTCGGGCTACACCAAAAAGACCATCAATATCATCACGAATGCGTTTTCCGGCATTGCGGACGTGTTCGGCGCGGATATTGAGGACATGCAGGTTACGTTCAAGACAAACGAGGATTTCCGTGTGACCGATATCGGCATTGTATTCGAGTTTGCAAAACCCGAGGACGGTGCTGCCGAGCCGCAGCTGGATATTCGCCTTGGGCTGGATGCAGTGGGCGATGAAGTCGTGCGCGTGACCGATACCATCGATCCCAAAAAATACAAAGAGGTGGACGACCTTGCCATTCGCAAGCAGATCGATGATATGATCGAGCAGCGCAACCAAGCCGAGCAGGGGAAGTTTGAGTATAAGATGATTCAGACCGTCAAGGTCATGGGACAGACCGAGACCTATGACGAGACCAGTATTGTCAAGTACGGCGTGGAGGACGGAAAATATTTTTACGAGATTGAATTGAGCGTTAACGGAGAGAGTGCAGGCGTGACCTACAAAAACGGCACGCTGACCGTCACCTATGAAGGCGAGAGCTATGACGAGCCGCAGACCGAGCAGGAAGCAAAAGAGCTTATCGAGTCTATGATCAACGATCCCACCTTGGGCTATAATTCCGAGTCGATCACCAACATTACCAAGAAGAACGATGGCATCTGGGAGATCGAGCTGGCGGTGAGCGACACCGCTACTTTTGATGAGCTTTACGACGCTTTGGGCGGCACGTATAAGTCGGCAACCCAGACCGTAACCGTGACCGTGCAGGACGGCAAGCTGATTCGCATTAAAAACGTGCTTGCCTCCAGGGGCAGCATTCAGTCGGGCAGAGATACCTATGAGGTCACCTTGACCATCCAAATGGAAACCTCGTTTTTAGACTAAGGGCATAATAAAAGCGCAACCGCCACGCGGTTGCGCTTTTTATATGTTTATGAGAACGGATCGGACGTGCTGTTTCCCACGTATCCCGACTGCTCGATGATGTATTGTCCTTCCTTGGACAGAATCCAATCCAGCAGCAACTGCACGTTGGGGTTGTCGTTACCCTCGTAGGTCACGGCATAGACAGGCGCGATGATGGGGTAAGCGCCGCTTCGGATATTTTCCACAGTGGGAGCAACGCCATCCACCGCGATCATCTTGATATCGGGATTTTTGATCATACCCTCTATGTAAAAGCGGAACGAAAAACCGATCGAGCCCGACAGGTTACGGTAGTCTGCAACCTCTTCTATCATGGCACCCATGCCTTTCACTTCCTTGATTTCGGGGTCGATCATAGTAGTGTCGCCCATAAAGCGCAGCATCATGCTCTGACTGCCGCTGTCCTTGTCGCGCTGGAATGCCTCTATTGGCTTGTCCTCGCCTCCAACCTCTTTCCAGTTGGTAATCTTGCCGGAGTAGATGTCCTTGATCTGCTGGCTGGTCAGTGAGTCGATGGGGTTGTCCTTGTGCACGAAGAATACGAATGCCTCGTAACCGATCTGCGTGTACGCATAGGTCGTGCCCATTTTCTCGGCGTACGCGATCTGTTCTTTGGAGGGGGCAGCGCCAATGAAAATATCGGTTTTCTTTTCCGCCAGCATTTTATAGCCACCCACCGTGTTGTTGTATTCAAACACGCCGTCGTACAGCTCGGTGGTTTCGGGATATACCGCATGCACGAATGCCGAGTAAACGGGGAAGGCGGCGGTTGCGCCGTCTATGATAGGTAAGTCGCCCTCCAACTGCAGCGAGGCGTCCTCAAGCTTGACGATTTTGGAATTCTCGTCAAAGGGCAGATATTCGCTCAGATTGATGTTGGGCGTGGTGTCAATGGTGATCGAGTCCTCGTACAAATCCTGCCCGATCAGCACGCCAAGCGGAATGCCCACCACCAAAACAATGCAGCAAAATACGGAAAGGCAGATCAGTCTTGCTTTCTTTTTTGTCCAAAGCACGGGGATGATGGCGGGAAGGATCAGCACGCTTGTGTAAGCGATCCACTCGCTGTAGCCCAAAAGAGCGATCATCAGCATGGAGAACAATGCAGCTATGGGCCATGCAAGCAGGATGGCAACGGTCAACAGAATTTTGAGCACCAATACCGTGATTTTGACTTCTCTTTGATCGAAAAATTCTTTTACTGTCATACAAATCTCCTTTTCTTGCAGTGTTACGGGGTAGCTCTACCTTTATAGACGCATTTTCTCTGCAGAAAGTTCGGGGTTATTTGGATTGTTTACAGAATATTCACGGAATCAAGCCTGCTTTTTGATGCGCTTGAAGTAGCGCACCGTGAAAAACAGCGTGATAATGCCAAGGATCGGGAAGACGGCGCAGGCAAGCATGCCTGCCTTAAGCCCCACCTGCTCGGGGGAGAGCGCAAGCTGCTCGGCAAGGCGCACGCCGAGGTCGGATGCGCTGACCGCGTCGGTCACAATGCCCATCAGCTGCGGCGCAACCGATGCGCCAAGGTCACCGCCCGATGCCATGAGCGCGTAGGCGGCAACGCCCACGTAAGGAATGTTTTCCTCCATCATGATCAGAGCTCCGGGCCACAGCATCGAGGTAAAAATACCTGTCAGCACGCAAGCGATCAGTGCAACCGCAGGGGCGCCCGAAAAGACCACCACCAAATAGCAAACAGCCGCGCCGATCATGCCCACCGTGAGCATGCGGAAGATGTTTTTGCCGTACTTGGCGTAGGTAATACGCGTCAGTCCCAGCAGGATGGCAAAGGCTGCCATGCCCACAAGGTCACCCACCGCCTTATCAATGTGCAATGCCTTTTCCATGTAGCTGGAGATCCAGTTGGACATGGTGTTCTCGGCGCAGCTGCCAAAAAAGATGCAAGCCACGCAAAGGGCAAGACCAACCGTGCGGCTGCGCGAGCGGCTTGCGCTTGCCTGCTCGCTGCTCTTTTGCAGGTCGGGCATGGGGGAGAGCATAAAGAGCACCGCGGCAATCACGGGCAGTGCGGCAAAGAACAGGGTCAGGCACATCCATTGCGTTCTGTCAAACAGCGCGAAAAACACGGTGCTGACTATGATGACAAAAAAGATGCCGAACGCGTAAAGCGAGTGCAGCATGCTCATGTCGCGCTGCGGATTATCCGAGGGAAGGGCAGCAATGGTGGGCGAGAGCATGACCTCCGAAAGTCCTGCGGCAATCGAGAACACCACCGTGCCCGCAAGCAAGCCCACATAGGCGTATTGCGGCAAAAACCAAGGCACGAGCGCATAGATCACAAGTCCCAGCGAGGTGATCAGCGGCGTGACGCGTACCAGCTTTGACGCGTTGAAATTTTTGGCAAACAGCGAAAAGAGCAGATCCACCAGCAACTGCGTGCAGAAGTTGGTCAGCACCAGCGTGCCAAGCAGCGTGTAGGAAATGCCGTACATATCCTGCAGCGTGGCAAACAAAAGGGGCGGCAGGATAAAAATCGAGGACATGGTAAAGTATGCCGAGTAGCAGGCAAGCTTGGTGCGTTTGAAATTCGTGCTCATGCAATTACCTCGTAAAATACAGATTTGATGGTATCGGTGTTGTCCTCGGAGTATTCCAGCTCCTCGGAAACAATGCGCGCTGCGTCAAGCGCGTCGTGTCCTGCGGCAATCAGGGATGCAAGCAGACGCTCGAAAAACAGGGCAAGCCCCAGCGAGGCTGCAAAGTCTTCCTCGTCCGCCGCGTCCGAGCAATGACGGTACACAAAGTAGGCAAGCGCACGCGTCAGCCAAGGCTGCTGCTCGGGCAGCACGTCCGCGTCTGCACCGTACAGCATAAATAAGCCAAGATGCTGTGCGTCCAGGTATTCCAGCTCTCCAAGCAGCTCGCACCATGCGTCATCCGAGCGCACGTCGGCAGATACGCCGAATTCAGCACCAATGCGCGCAAGTCGCGCGTCGTGCGAAAGCGCGGAGTCTTTTAAGATCGCAAACACGCGCGCACGCAGGGCGGTAGCGTCAAAGGCGTCCGCGTCGGGCGCGCCTTCAAGCTCGCCGATCAGGGTCATTTGGTCAAAGTCGTCCGAGAACAGAATGATGCGGCAAGCCTCCTCGCAGGCAAGTCCCAAGCCCACCTCCTTGCCGTGAGGCGTATCGTGGTAAAAGCGCGGGTGCTCGCGGCAGATCTCACAAAGCGCGTCCTGCCCGTAAGCTTTGATGATGCGGCAAAGACCACGCTCGTCAAGATGCGGACAACGGTCATGCGCGGCAAGAGAGAAGTGCGGTGTGTCGGTCTCATCAATGCTTGCGCGAATGGTATCGGCGTAGTCGCCGTCAAGCGTTTGGTAAAGTGCGCGTGCCTGCTCGTCCACGTCGATCTCCCAGCCAATGCAGCAGGAGTGGCGGCAGCGGTCGGCGATGCAGCGGAATTTATTATAATAATGGGGCGCGTAAAGCTTCATGGTGTGCCTCTTTTGGTGGATTGTTTGGTCTTATTATACCATAAGTCGCACCGCTTGGCAAGGGTGTACGGACAAGTTGTGCTTGACAGTGGCAGAGAAATATAGTAAAATAAAAGCAGTACATTTTCAGCAGGAGGTCTTTATGAATTACCGTACATTTTTGAGTATCACGCTTATCGCAATCATGCTTGGCGCACTGCTTTCGGTATGTGCCGTGCCCGCTGCTGCGGCAGATCGCATTGCAATGCAGCCCTGTTATACCGAGCCGTTCCAGCCCGAGGGGGTCACCTACGGGCAGGTCAGCTTCCGCGTGCCTGCAGATACGCAGGGGCTTACCAAGGATGCTTGGGATAACGGGCTTGACCACAATACCGATCTGATTTTGGTTTCGTTTGTCAAGGACGGCGTTGCGTATGATAACCTGACCGTCAAGGAGGTCAAGCAGCTGTTTGGCGATCTGCCGCTCAAGCGTACCTGCTATACCTATGAGAGCGCACCCGATGGCGCGCTGTATCTCAATTTGCGCTTCCATATGGATGACCACTCCAAGCTCAAGCCCTCGGATTTCACCGCCATTACGATCAAGGCAGGCTTTGTGTGGTGCGCAGGCTCTCCCTCGGGCATTTCCAAGGAGCTGACCGCACTGACGCTGGATCATGACGTGTATTTTCCCGTCAACGCAAAGGCAGGCATTACCGCGGTCAAAACAGGACCGATGAGCGGTGTGGACGGTGCGTTGCGTATCAATTTCGAGCGCGGTGACAGCGCGTCTCTCAAGGCAATCTCGGCTGTCAACCTTTGCCCCTCTGCCATTCCGGGCAAGACGCTGGGTGATCTTGTGACCATTGACGGCATCACGGTGACCGAGCTTGTCGGACAGGGTAAGGTCGCGCGCTTTAATTTCTACGGTGATACGATGATCTTTCATATCGATAACCCCACGTATCTTGCAGCTCTGAAGGAGCAGCAGTATGAAATCGTCATTCTCCCGGGCTTTCGCTGGATGAACTGGACACAGGACGACTGGGGCAACTGGGCAGGCACCAATAAGGATAAGTATACGCCCGTGCCGGGCACGCTGGTGCTTGAGCCGATTTCCTTTACGGTCAATACAGACGACGAGGTGTGCGTCAAGACAAACGGCCTTTCGATTCTGGACGGATACAAGGACACGTATTACGTGGGGGATCGCATTGACATGACCACGCTGGTCGTCCGCATCAATTACGTAAGCGGTGAAGGGCTGGATATGATGCTGCTGGAGAGCATGGTCAGCTATGATTTCTCCGTACCCGGCAAGGCGACCGTGACGGTGGAATATGACGGCATGACAGCGTCTTATACCGTGACCGTGCTGGAAGCACCGCAGACCGAGCAAGCGACCACCGAGCCGGTAAGTGAGAGCGAGAGCGCATCGGAGTCCGAGTCCCTCGCTCCCGAAACTGCCCCCGATGACCTTGATTCCGAGCCTGCGATTGACAATGAGGGCTGCGGCGCTGTGCTGCTGCCCGGTACGCTGATCGCACTTTGCGCAGCCGCATTTGCGCTGAGAAAAAAGGAGGACAGATATGCGTAAGTCTATTTCAGCTTTTCTTGCACTTTGGCTGCTGCTTGGCATGCTTGCAGCGCTGGCTGCCTGCAACTCGGACAAGCCCGATGCGCGTCCGTCGGATACTGTAGCGCAGGGCACTGAGTCCGAAGCCGGCACCTTGCCCGACGCAGAGCCTACCGTGCAGCGCGTGCCTGATGAGCGAGGCTTGAGTGCTGCCGAGTACAGCGTGCGCAACATTGTGGGCACAGACGATTTCGGACGCGTCATCCTGCCTGTAGACGGCAAGGTCAATGCCGACCGCTACGTGGGCATGTTCTATTTCCTGACCTTGGGTCAGCACGCCAACCATACAGGCATTTACGACGTTGACAAGATCACCTACGAGGGCACCTTCAATAAGGCGTTTACCCATTTCAATACCCCCATCACACCCGTAGGCTCTGCGCATTTCTGGGGCGAGCCTGTTTGGGGATACTACAACAGCTGTGACCCTTGGGTCATGCGCAAGCAGATCGAAATGCTGACCATGGCAGGCATTGATTTTATCGTGCTGGATACCTCCAATAACGTGCTGTACGAGGACGTGACCGAGGTGCTGTTTTCCATTCTCAAGGAATATCAGGACGCAGGCTGGAACGTGCCAAAGGTCGTCTATTACCTTGGCAAGCACGATCTCGGTGCGGATATTTCGGTATTCAAGCAGGTATACAATATTTTCTATGCAAACGACACCTACAAGAGCCTTTGGTTTACGCCCAACGATCCCACAAAGCCTATGATCGTAGCCCCCGATAACGTCATAGCTGCGTTCCGCTCGTCAAGCAACGCGCAGGAAAAGGGCTTTGCCGAATTCTTTGACTTCCGCGTGACGCAATGGCCTATCGCCGCACCCGTCAACGAGCCGGTGTACGAATACGGTGCGCCGTGGATCTCGTTTGAGTATCCGCAAACGTCGCAAGAGGGCTGGATCAATCTGTCCATTGCGCAGCACGTGACTGTTTGCATGACCGATACCAAAGCCTCGCGCGGCAGAGGCTGGTATCCCACCACACAGAAAAAGGGTGAGTGGAAGGGAGAGAACGACCACGAAAACTGGCGTCAAAACCTCAATTTCCAGGCGCAATGGAACACGGTGCTGGATATGACGCCCGAGCAAAGGGCGACCGACGCGCGTTTCGTGTTCCTGACCGGCTGGAACGAGTGGGTTGCCGAGAAGATCCGCACAGGCAGCGGCACGTATTATACGGTCGATACCTTCAATGCAGAATATTCCCGCGATATCGAGCCCTCGCGCTCGTCAGGGCTCAAGGATTACGCCTACTTCCAGACCGTTATGAACATCCATAACGATAACTATGCTCCCGCCGTACATTACGAGTACCCCGCAATCACGCCCGACGTGACCAAGGATGACGCAGTATGGGCAAGCGCACCTACCTACCGTGACTTCACGGGCGAGTGCGCAGACCGCAGCTTCAAGGCAATGGCAGGGGATACCGTGTACACCGATACCACGGGCAGAAACGATATTGATACTGTCAGCATCCTGCGAGACCATGCGTATTTGTATTTCCGCATCAGCTGTGCCGAGGATATCACGGCATATACCGAGGGCGATGAGGGCTGGATGAACTTGTGGCTCAAGACCGCAAATGCGGACGCAGAGCTGTTCTGCGGCTATGAATACGTCATCAACCGCGCTGTGAGCGGCAACCAAAGCGACATCCTTGCCGCAAACGGACAGAGCGTGGGTAAGGCGGATGTGTACGTGTACGGCAAAGCGATGATCGTGCGCATTCCGCTTGCCGCCATCGGACTTGACGAGCAGAACTATCAGATCGAGTTCAAGGTCACCGATAACGTGCAGGATATGGAAAACGATCCGCTCAACCTGTACTCCACAGGCGACGCCGCCCCCATCGGCAGCCTGAATTTCAGCTACGGCTATTAAAAGAATCATAAAAACAGGGATGCTCCGATGGGAGCATCCCTGTTTTAGATAATTTTGAAAATCAATCGTGCGTAGCCTGAATGTTGTAGTATTCTACGCCAAAGACCTCGCAGCGTACACCGTAGTAGGTGCCCTGAATGGGTTCGCTGTCATAGTAATCGATCAGCAGCTCGCCGTTTGCGTAGCACTTAATGGTGCCTTGACCGTCAAACTCTACCGTAATGGTAATGTTGGTCTCGCCGTGCATGTAATCGGTTACGGGAGATGCGGTAACCTCAAGCTCGGTCCATGCCTCACCGTTAAAGCCTGCCTTGGCAAGGTACAGATGCTGCGCATCGCTGATGAACAGGAAGTAGTAAGCAGGGCCGAACTCCCAGAAGTAGTAGCCCTCGTCCTCGGTGGGAATTTCTTCAAGGCCGAAAATAATGCCGTTATCGTTGATGTAGCCGGGGGAAGAGCAGAAGGTTGCGCTCAGCGTGCCTGCTGCCATGGTATCGTTGGTAACAACCATCATGTTGTCGTCGCCGTCTGCCCACAGGCAGTTGAGCTCCTCGTCATAGACGAAGCAGCCGGAGGCGTTGTAGCCGCGCATGGGCTGACCGTTAACGTATCCAACGGGTACGTCAAAGATCTCAAAGGGAAGACCCAGCTCGTTGAGCGTGGACTCCTCGGTAGCCTCGGTGGTTTCCTCGGCGGTGGTGATCTCCTCGGTCACTTCGGGAACGGTGGGTTCCTCGGTTGTCTCTTCGGTGGGAGCGTCGGTCTGGGCTGCGGTGGTTTCGGCGGGGGTTTGTTCACCCTTGTCGCAGGCTACCAGCGGCATGGTCACAAGAATCGCTGCCAGGAGCAGCATAAGGATTTTTTTCATAAGTCAACCTCCAAAAGCAAAAATATATCACCCTAAAGGTGTTTGCTATGGATAAATTATACCACTGCACGCATGATTTGTCAATCCTTCTCGTACATTTTGCGGCAATCGGTTGCATTTTTTGGCAACGTGTGGTATAATAAGGTATCTTACGGAAGGGGGAAACGGCTATGAAGAGATTTGCAATCGGCGTATGCGTTGCATCCCTGCTGCTTGCGCTGTGCGCTTGCCAAGGGGCAGAGCATCCAAGTCCGCCCGAGGAAATACAGAGCGGTGCAGACTCGCATACGCCCGAGCAGCTGCCTATGGAAAACGGTGCGTACTATCAAAACCCCATCATGAGCGCAAATACCGCGGATGCATGGCAAGGATACGGCTTTGGTGACCCCTTCGTTATGCGCTATAACGGCAATTATTATTTGTACGTCAGCACCAAGGACGGGCAGGTCGGTGTCAAATGCTGGTCGTCCGAGGATCTGATCCATTGGACGTACGAGGGACTTTGCGCCACGGATACGCGCACGCGCGGTGCGTACGCCCCCGAGGTCTATTATTATAACGGCTATTTTTATATGTACACCTCTCCTGCAGGTCAAGGGCATTACGTGCTGCGCAGCACCTCGCCCACCGAGGGCTTTGAGGTGGTTACCGACAATATGGGCATGTCGATTGACGGCTCGGTGTTCATCGACCGTGACGGCAAGTGGTATTTTTATACCGCCAATCACGGCGAGATGATGGTGTACGATATGACCTCGCCAACCCACATGCGGCACGGCAGAACGCTTTCGTCTGTTTCCGTGGGCGGCGGCTGGACCGAGGGTCCTATGACCGTATACCACGACGGCTATTATTACATGACCTACACGGGCAATCACGTGCTCAGCCGTGCGTACCGTATCAATTACGGCGTCTCTGCCACCTCTCCCTTGGCGTTTGCGGACGCTTCGGTCAAAAATCCCTTGCTCATCCATACCGCGGGCGATCTGTTCGGCATCGGGCACAGCTCTACGGTCAAGGGCCCTGATCTGGATAGCTATTATATCGTATATCATTCGCTGGTCAACGCCACGCCCAACCGCAATATGCACGTGGATCGCATTGCCTTTAACGGCACGCAAATGCAGATATTGGGCCCGAACACGGGCGTGCAGCAGGTGCCCGAAATGCCGGATCTCTATCACCATTTCCGAGCAGGCGAGTCGCTTGCGGGCTGGAAGCTGGAGGGCGATTTCGGCACGGCAGGGAAGGGACTTCCGCTGGCGGACGGGGCAAGAGTCGTGTCCGATCAGGTGCTTGTCGGGGATTTCACCGCCGAATACAACGTCACGTATATCGAGCATGGCGCGCAGGCAGGGGCGATATTCGCCTTTGCGGACGCGCAAAATTACGGCGCGTGCTATTTTGATCCCGCAGCGCAAAGCCTGCTTATTGAGCTGACGCAGAACGGAAAGGTGCGCACCGAGAGCGTGCCCCTGCCAAAATCGTTTGGCGAGGACGTGCGCTTTGATTGCGTGCAAAGCCTGCAGATCGAGCGCAGCGGCAATGCATATACCTTTTATTTCGGTGATCGCGAGCTGTACCGCATGACGTGTGACGCGCCGTGGGACGGTGCGATCGGGTATACCGTGCGCGGCGGACAGGCATCGTTTGGCTTTATCGGCGGCACTGCTGCGGTTGGCGGCAAGGGTGCTGCAAATTCGTATCACAGCATCGGCGCACAGAGTGGGCTGATCCCCGCGTCGCACGCGCTTGACGGCACAGACGCGACCGAATGGGTCGATGGCGTGGGAGCGGTTGTTGCGCCCACGGGCAGCGAGCTGCGCTATCTGGTGCTTGCGCAGCAGGGAGATGCGTTTGATATGACCCTGCGCTACACGGCAAGGCAGAGCGCCGTGGCAGAGATCTTGGTGGACGGCGACGCGGTTGCAACCGTGCGTCTGGCACCGGGCACGGGAATTCTGGGCGAGATCTGCCGCAATATCCCCATGCGTGCAGGGGAGCATACGCTCTCTGTCAGGGTGATCGAGGGTAAGGCAAGCTTTGTTGATTTTACGCTTAAGTCGCACGCCGCGGTCAGCGAGCAGCGCTGGGCGTTTGGCAAGCAGGACCCGGACTGTCAATATACCGACGGCGCGTGGGAGCTGTGGCGCGGCGCAATGGCTACGCGCACACCCGTGTGCGCCAAGCGGCTGTACGGCAACGAGAATTGGGGCGATTATGCAGTCTCGGTGCAGGTGAAGCCGCAAAGCGGCATCAATTGCGGACTTTTGGTCAGAGCCACCAATCCGGGCGCACCGAATTTTGCACACGTCCCCGTTACCGCGCAGGATGCGCAAGCGGGAACGGATTGGGTACAGGGCTATTTCGTGGGGCTGACGCCTGATGGCGTGATACTTGGCAAGCAGAACTACGGCTATACCGAGCTTGCGCGCGCCCGTGGCAGCTTTTCCGAGGGCAAGGAATACCTGCTGCGCGCGGAATGCGTGGGGGCGACGCTGCGCGTTTACGTGGACGGAGAGCTGTATCTGACCTATACCGACCCCGATCCCTATATGCAGGGTATGATCGGCGTGCGCGTGCACGAGTGTGCCGCCGCGTTTGACGAGCTTTGCATCGAGCCTGTTTTGGATGAATAAATAATACAAATCATAAGAAAGGACTTTACCAACCATGAAAAGAATGACATCCCTGGTATGTGCACTGCTGCTTGCGTGCATGAGCCTGTCGTTGTTTGCGTGCACGCAGAACGTGCCGCAAGACGATACAACGCAACCCGACCAAACCACTGCTCCCACAGAGGATACTACGTCGGCTCCCGAGCAAACGACCGCGCAGGACGAGCAGACCACCGGTGACGAGGTCGAGCCCCCCGCTCCCGCGCCCGTTACCCTGTATCAGTTAGCACCCGAAAGAGACAGCCTGCTGCAGTCCTACGTGATCAAGACCCAGAACGGCAAGCTGATCGTCATTGACGGCGGTATTGACGGTACGGGCAAGGATCGCGATCCTTATATGCCTGCCGCCCTGCGCGCCATTGCGGGCGTCGGTCAGGACGAGTATTTTGAGGTAGAGGCTTGGTTCCTCTCCCACGCGCACAAGGACCATATCTACGAGCTGTCCAAGATGCTGTCCGAGTACTCCGCAGACTCTAACTATAAGATCAACAACATCTATTTTGATTTCCCCGAGTTCGGCACGCAGGAATATGCCGCGCAGAACGGTGACATGGAGATCTCGCAGATCCGCGAGAACCTTGGCAAGTACGGTGCGGTCATCGGCGCGCAGGTGCCCGAGGGCTCTACCTATTACGATCAGCTCAACGGCGCGGTGATCAACGCAGAGTCGGTTGCCAAGGGCTTGTCCTTTGAGATCGACGGCGTGCGCTTTGACGTTTTGCAGACCTGGGATGCTGCGGACGGCACCTCCAATATCAACGATACCTCTCTTGTCATCCGCATGGTGGTGGGTGAGCAGAGCGTGCTGTTCTTAAACGACCTTGGCACCATGGGCGGCAGACGACTGCTTGCTACTTATGGCGACGCGCTCAAGAGTGACATCGTGCAGATGGCACACCACGGTCAGGCAGGCGTGAACAAGGACGTTTACCAAGCCATTGACGCACAGGTACACCTGTGGCCCACGCCTATCTGGGTATGGAAGAACGAAAGCGGTAACTATCAGATCGACGAGGTCAGAAAGTGGGTGTTCGGCAAGAACTTCTTGGAGGCAAGCGAATATGATATCGTAGCAGGCCTTTATGAGAAATATCCCTCCAAGAGCACGCAGGTCAATTATTGGGAAAAGGTGCTTGACTGCATGAAGATCGAGTTCCCCTATATCCTGCCCGAGCGTGAGATCGAAACCACCGAGGCAGAAACCGCCGCACCCATTGAGCCCGTTGAGCACGATTACGTGGCAGACGGCTTGGTGGCTTACTACAGCGGCACGCAAAGCACCCGTGCAGGACACGATAAGGATGCGGCTGTATGGGAAGACCTTGTTGGCGGTCACGATATGGCGATCACCAAGAATGACAGCAACTACTTTACCGATGCAGGCTTGCGCGCAAGTAACGCAAAGCATGAGTTCCCCCAGGCTGTGGTAGATACCGTCAACGGAGAAAGCTTTACCATTGAGATCCTGCTTGGCGAGTTTGTCTCGATCGGCGGCAATTTCAATACCTTTATCAGCAGTATAGACGACCATTTCGCGCTGTTCCGCCGCAATTCCGAGGACGTTTTGGAGCTTAAGACGCTGGGTAACGGCAGAATTAAGATCAAGGGCGGACTTGAGCTGCTGCAAAACAGCCTGATCACCATTACGTACGCGCAAGGCGACGTGTGCTGCATTTACGTCAATGGCGAGCTTGCAGGGCAGATCAATACCGCAGCCGGCTCTTTGAGCGCAGGCAACTTCTTTATCGGTCATACCGATGCTGCCAAGACCTTTGATACGACCTATCGTTCCATTCGCTTCTATAACCGCGCACTGAGCGCCGAGGAAGCCATGGCAAACGCTGCCGTAGACGGCTTTGGTAATTGATAGAGGCATAGATCCTGTCATATACGTAAAAATACCCCCGCCGAGCCATCGGCGGGGGTATCTGTTTTTCGTAGGGGCGTTCTTCGAACGCCTGCGGGCGGTCACTGGTCGCCCCTACAACTGTGTGTTGCCATATAGCAATCTAAAATCTCAGAAGGATACACTGTAGGGGCGATCAGTGATCGCCCGCGCCGTTACCCCATTTTTCGTAGGGCGGATTCCATATCCGCCTCTGCGCGGGAGCATATGGAATGCTCCCCTACGGTATATTTAATCCATACAGAACAGGCAGAGCCTTTTCTCTGCTGTCCTTAACGGAAAAATTACCACCAAAAATTCCCACAGACCAATCAAACGGCTTATGGGAACCTTTCGTTTTGGTGAACTCTTAAAAGCCTTCTCCTGTGGGAGAAGGGGGACCGCGAAGCGGTGGATGAGGAGTCAAAATGAAGCTGACAAGCAAAGAAAGGCTCTTGGGTTGGATTTTTACAATCTTAAACCCCTGCAGCGACACCTCATCCGTCAGCCTTCGGCTGCCACCTTCTCCCGCTGGAGAAGGCTTGGTATAATCTGCTTCTTCTGCTTATAAAAATAAAGTTTCCACAAACCTTTTGATTGGTCTGTGGAAACTTTTCGTTATGGTGGCTTCCCCGATAAGAACATGACGCTTTCGGCTCTGCCTGTTTTCGTGAATCAATCGTGCACGATCTGGTCGGTGAGCACGTTGCCCTGATGGTCGTTAAAGATGACTCTCTTGGTGCCATCGGGGCGCAAGGTCACGCCGCAGCCGATAAAGCCGTTGCCCTGTGCCGAAAAGATGGGCTTTGAGCCGATGATGGCGGTGCAGGGCTGTCCCCAGTTGTCAAAATCGCAGCCGGGAGGGCAGATCTTGACCGTGTGGTGGTGTCCGTACAAGAGCAGATCGGGCTGCATTTGGTGTGTCAGCTGCGTCCACTCGCGGTAAAGCTCCTGCTCAATGTCAAAGGGGTGCTGGCACACGTGAGAGAATGCAATGTGCGAGATGATCAGGCGGTACTTGACCCCGGGGGCGTTGTATTCCTTGTCCGCGTTGGCAATGACCGATTTGAGGAATTCGGTCTCCTCCAGGCGGAATTCGTGGAAGCAGATGGTGTAACCGTATTCGGCGCAGGAGTCGGGCTTGTCCTCGCCGCAATCCATCAAAAGACCCCACACGCAGCCGACGCGGAAGGTGTAGTAGGTGCGACCGTCCTTGATGGGAATGTAATCGGGCATATCCTCGGCGTGAATGCCGCGCGTATCGTGATTGCCGCGTGCAAATACGCAGGGGCACTGTCCGTGCGTGATGCCGGACGCGATCTCGCAGATGGCGTTGAAGTTGCGCACGTCGCCGCTGTGGTTGGGAATGTCACCGCCCAACACCAAAAGGTCGAGCGCATCACCAAAATATTGCCCCGCAGCCACAGGCTCGGCAACCAAGTTGTGCGCGTCGGAGACGTGGTAGATGTTGATCTCACCGCCCTCTTTGACGGGGCGGAAGGGCACGGTCAGCTCTCGCTCATCCTCGCTGGTAGGGAAGTAGGGCGCGCGGTCGATCATCTTGCGGTACACCACCGTGTATGCGCGTGCCTCGTCCAGCACGTGCATGGGTAGCGTGACGCGGTGCATATTGGTGCGCGAGCGCAAAACGCCGTTGCAATGGTCGTAAAAGACGTGGTCACCCACCTTGACCCAAACGATCACCTCGTCCGAAAAGGGCACGAAGATCTGGTATTGATTCCCCACGGCAAACACGGTGGGGTAGGTCAGCATATATGCGGGAAGTGCCTGCGTTGTCATAGTCATACCGCCTTTCGTTGCTATTTAATATTGTCCGTATTTGTGTGCTGCCGCGTACATGGCAAGCACGTTTTCTACGGGGGAGTTGTCCTGAATGGCGTGCGTGGGCGCAAAGTGGTAGCCGCGCACCGCCATCATGGTCTCAAGGGTGTCCTTGCAGACCTGTTCGGTTTCGGCTGCCGTGCCGTAGGCAAGCGGGCCTGCGGTGGAGATGCAGCCGCGGAAATTGAGTCTGCCGCCAAAGTGCTTGGCAAGATAATCGGGCGACATATTGACCGCCTCGGGCTGCAGCGTGTCCACGCCGCGAAGTCCAAGCTCGATCAGATCCTCGTAAACCCACGAGCTGCTGCCGCAGGAGTGCATCATGCTGGGCAGACCGTGTGCGGTGGCAAGATCGATAAACTGCTTGTGAATGGGCTTGATCTGCTCTCTGTAAAGGTCAAGGCTGACCATGGGCGCGATCTGCGTACCAAGGTCCTCGCCAAGCCACACAAAATCAATGTAGCCGCGGCACTTGTCCAAGGTGCGCTCCATGACCGCCAGCTGAAAAGCGGCGCGACGGCGCATAAAGCCCATGGCTGCCTCGTCGTCCAGAATCAGGTGGCAAAGCACGTCCTCCATGCCCATGATTCTGCCGTTGGAATTGATGATATCGGGCACACCGGGGTCGCCCACGTACAGGGCAAATTTGCCGCCGTAGCTTTTTGCCTGCGCAAGCGCTGCGTCATAGTCAAAGTGGTCGGGATTGGGAATGGGGAAGGCGTCAAACAGCTCGTCCTCGGCGTCCTTTAAGGGGAAATCGCAAAAATCCCAATATCCGCCGCTGGCATGCTCCACCCAGCGCATAATGCAGCCCTCCAGCTGATTGACCATTCTGTTCTCGGGCACGGCGTGCAGCTGCGGACCGATATACGGCGCGCTGATGGGTCGGGTATCCACGCCAAGGGCAGCGTGCAGCCCCTCAAAATCGTGCGGAGCGATACCCAAAGCCGCGCAAAGGCGCGCGTGAATGCCGCCGTTCGCGTCATAGCCGATGGGCACGCGGTCTGTTTTTTCAAACTCAAAGGTCTTGCGCACGCGCTCTCTTGAGGTCATCGTTTCCTTTGCTTTTTCAAAAATCATAAGTTTCTCCTTTTGTAGGCGTATTTTGCGCTCATGGAATATCGGATGGTATCAAATACCGTGTTTGTGCAGGTGCGTGCAGCGCCGCGCTTTTGCGCGCTTTTGCGCAGCTTTTCAAGTCGCTTTTCAATGCGCATGAGCACTTTATCTTGCTTGTAGGTCACGCTTTCGGGCTGCATGCCCACGTGTGCGCGCTCTGTCTTGCGCAGCATAAACGCATACGTTTTACAGTCCTTGCGGCTTGCCTGCGTTTTGTCCGTGGGCAGCACGTCCAGCACGATGCAATGGTAGCGGTTGGGCTGATTTTTATATGCTTTCTCTCTTTTTTTGTCCGCGTGCGCGTCGGCATAATTGAGCAGGCGCACTCCTGCGTCAGAGCTGTAGGTGCTGCGCTGCGCAACCTCTGTTTCCATATATTTTTTGGAAAGCTCGACGCGAACGCCCAAAGGAATCAGTTCTGCGTTGTATTTGTCTGCGAGGGCTTGCGCACGGCTTTTGATTTCTTGCATGTCTGTTCTTCCTTTTTTATAATTGCAGCTCTAACATTCTGGCTTGATTGCTCTGCGTAAATGCAACGTGTAAGACGTTGCCCGCAAGCGAGCAGGGGATTGCAAATTCGGGCTTTGCGGGGTAGATGACGCGCACCGATTTGGGTGCAAGACCCTGCAGGGGGATCTGCACGCTTGGCTCGCCACCCAGATTCCACACAGCAAGTAGCAGCGTGCTCTCGTTTTTGATACCGCTTGCAACCAAGGTGTTGCCAAAGCGGCAAAGACCCAGCGGCATATAGGGAACAGCCGTTTTCTTGAATGCAATGATGCTGTCGTAAAAGGCAATGCCCTCGGCAATCAAGTCGAGCTTGCGCTCATCCAAAAGCTCCAGATGGCTGGCTAAGTGAATGCGCCCCAGCAGGCTGTTGATCATGTTCATAATGACCTGCTCGTCCGAAATGTTGGCGTTGACCCACTCGGACGTGGGGGTAAAGCCGGGCGTATCCGTGCCTACGGGATAGCTCCACACTGCTGCCTGCTCGGGAATGACGGCAGCGAGCACGTTGCCCGCGATGTAAGGATAGCGGAGGTAGCTTGTCTGGTCGGACGTGGACACGATCGAGAAGTGCGAGAGCGTGCCGTAGTCCATGCGCATGCCGCCCGAGGAGCAGGTCTCAAACAGCACGTTGGGGAAGGTCTTGCGCAGGTGGTCTATCCATGCAAGGTAGGCGCGTGCGTGGCTCTCAAGCCCCTCGCCCGGTGTCAGCGCGTCCTTGTCCGTGCCAATGCCGCAGTCCTCGTTAAAGTCCATTTTGATGTAGTCTGCGCCATAGTCCTCTACCATGCGGCGAATCGACTCGGTCATGTATGCAATCACCTTGGGGTGTCTGTAGTCAAGGAAATAGCGGTTCATGACGCAGATGCGCTTGCCGTGACGCATAAGGAAGCAATCGTCATCGTAAAAGTTCAGCATATCGGTGCACTTGCAGCCAATGATCTCGGGCTCGATCCAAAGTCCTGCCTTGAGCCCCAGCGAGCGGATGTAGTTGGTAGTCTCTCTGACGCCAAGCGGGAATCGCTTGTTGCTCTCTTTCCATTGCCCCACGTACGGGTAGATGATATTGCCGTCCTCCTCGTTGTGCCAGCCGCAGTCAATGACGTAATATTTGACGCCAAGGCGGCTGACCACGGGCGCGTACTTGCGCGTGGCTTCAGCCGATGGGCTGTCCCAGGAAAGGTGCATGTATTCGTTGAAGATCGAGGGCAGGTCGGCATCGGGGGCGCATTTGCCCGCAATGTGTCTGCGGTGGCGCGTGGCGTTGCCAAGCAGGTCGTTGAGGTCCTTGCCGAATGCCAGCGAGACCGCAACCGTTTGATAGCTCTCACCATAGCGCAGCTGCTTGCTCCAGCCGCCGTGCGAGGCGTTTGCGCCGCCAAGGTAGAGGTAGAGCGAGCCGCCCGTCGTGCCGATCTCGTAGTACCAGGAGTTGCTGCTCTCGATCTGGAACAGCAGGGAGTCCTGCGTGTCTGCGTTGCAAAGAATGCCCTGCGGCAAAGCCTCTTTTGTTGACCATGAACCCACGTTGCAATAAGCAACGCGCGCCTGTCTTTGCCCGAACGCGCTGTAAAGCCCCAGCTGATCAAGGCTTTGCGTCAGCGGCTGACATTCTGCGTGGTGGCTTTGGGTAAATCGGGTCAGGTGCAGGCGATCGGAGTGTGCCGCGTAAGCAAAGCCCGCAAGCACAAAGGCAGAGACCTCCTCCAGCACAATGGGCTCGGGGGAGCGGTTGGTCACGCACGTGCGGATCTGCACGCCGTTGCCGTCGTCGTATGCGGTAAAGGCGGTCGTGACGCGCACAAGCGCACTCTCCTGCACGATCTCCAAGGTGTCCTTTGTCAGCGTGTGGCTTGCGTAGCGCAGTCTGCGCCCCTCGGAGGAGTTGATCATCTTAATGCCAAGGTGCGAGTCCTTGATCTCGCCCGCAATCTGCACCTCGCAAAAGGGCGCGCGCTCGGTCAGCGTCAGCGTGCCGATGCTTGCAAGATAAACGCATTCGTTTTCAATACAAAATTGCAAATGCTTGAACTGTATTGTCATGATTATCTTCCTTTCGTATCCTGCGTTTTTTGTGAATTGCCGGGCAGGATCTCGGGCGTGTCCACGTAAACGTGATCCGCGCCTATCGAAACGGCAAGCGCGAGGTCTTGCCGATCAAGACAAGTGAACACCCAGATCTCCTTGCCCGACTCTTGCAGCCGCCAAAGCTGCTCGGTCAGCTCGGGGGATGAGTCAAGCGGCAGGGCAATGCCGCAAATGCGCTCGTCCGAAAAATGCTCCAGTATGGTATCTGCTGAGTAATTGACCTTGTAATGCGAGAAAACGTACTTGTCAAACGAGGTGCTTTCCTTGAGGATTTCCCACATTTCAATGCTGAACACCTCGGGAATGATGTTGGCGGAAAGGTCAATGCCGTAAAGCTCTTGCAGCTGCTCTATGCGCAGCAGCACCTCGGCATCCTGTGCGGTCGTGGGCATTTTGGCGTCCACGATGATTTTTACGTCGGGGTATTGCCGCAGGGTGTCAATCAGCCATTGCTCGTCAACGGGCGTATAGCCCCCGTCAAGGCGCAGCTGCCCAAACTCGGCATAGGTCAAGGCGCACGGGTCAATGCCGCCTAAGTGCTCGCCGCCGTGCGTGCCGATCAGGTAGCCGTCCGTGGAAAGTGAGAGGTCGTATTCAAAATAGCGATATCCCTGCTCGTAATACAAGAGAAAGGATTCCTGTGCGTTGAGGTAGGTCATGCCGTCCAAAGCGCCGCCCGCGTGCAGAATGGGCGTCAGCTGCTCGGGATCGGTCAGCGCAAGCCGGTCGGATTCGATCTGTCGGTCGCTGTGGCTCTCGTCTTGCGGCTGCGTTTGCGCAGGGGTGCAAGCGGCTGTGAGCGCACAGAGCGCCAAGCCTAGCGCCATTGCCGCCAGCGCGCGTATGAGATTGTGTTTCATGGTCTGTACCGCCTTGTGCAAAATAGGGGACGTCTTAAGATATACAACCTCATTATAGCACACAAGGAAAAATTTTTCAATACAAAAATCCCCATTCGGGCGAATGAGGATTTTAATCTTTTCTAAAATGCCGCCTTGCGCGTCACTTGCGCTCGCGGCGCGTTTGCACCACGTGCAGCACGACCAGCGCGGTGATGGGAACCAGTATGAGAGCAAGCGGCAAAAGCGCAAATATAACGTCTATGACCAAAGCCATTTCGCAAGCTCCTTTCTATGCGTGAGTGAATAATTGCGGGCAGGGCTCTTTCGCCTTGTAGGCGCGCACGTACTCGCAAAGCCAGTTGTAGTAAAGGTCACCGTGACCGCCCTGCATGGGCTCGATGTCGCGGCTGTATTCCTGATTGAAGTTGTCGGTAAACACGTACTTGCCGTCCACGCAGAACAGCTGCGCGCACCATTCGTTCCACCACGTCAAGGTGATGATCTTGGGGTGCACGTCAAAGGCGGTCTGCCATTGTGCATGCCAGAATCTGCCGCCCTGTCTGCCGTGTGCGGTCTTTGTGTTTGACATATAGGTGGATTGCATGGCGACAGAGACGCCCACGTGCTCGGGTGTGCCGTCCTCGGCATAGCATACCGTGGCGCGGTTGTCCGGCTCAAGATAGCTCCATTGACCAGTGCGCACCTCGCCCTGCAAGCCGTACATGCCGCGCGTGGTGAACAGATCGGTTTCTGCCGTCTTGTAACGCCAATGCAGGATAAAGGGCTTGCCGTCGCGGTAGACAAAGCAGTCCTTCCACTTGTCCACTCCGTAAAATTTCTCGTAAAAAACAGGGAAGGCATCGGGCGTGTTGGGCCACATGACCACGTAAGGGGTCTTGAGCCCCTCGGCGCGCATTTCGGTCATGGTGTCAAGCAGTGCGATCGAGGAGCATTCCACGTGGCTGTCCCAAAATGGCTTGTGGCGCACGGTGTTACCGCCCACAAAGGTGAAGTCCAGCACCAAAAAATCCACGCCCGCATCCTGCAAAAGCGTCAGATTGCGGCGAATGGCTGCCTTGTCCGTTGAGCGGTAGTAGCCCTGCGCAGGCTTGCCCCAGTAGTGGAATCTGCCAAGGTCATTGTGCTGCTCGTCCGCATTGCCAAAGCCGTATTGCTCGCTCCAGCCGTACCTCTCGGTCAGCTCTGTGACGTTGGGCGCGCTCTCAACCTTTTCCTCGCCGCTGCCCAGCACGGCGTTAAACCACATGGTATAGCAAATGCCCACCAGATCTTGGCGGTGGGTGATATCAAGGCCGTAAGCTTGCATGCTCGTGCTCCTTTCACTCAAGTCATCTTGCTTTATTATAGCACATACTTTCCGTAATTTCAAGGGAGAAAAGGGAAATGGGGGGTAATTTCACTCAAAAATGCAATTTTCTTTGCACAAAATTGCAAAAACTATTGCAATCCATCGCGTTATGTGCTACAATACCATATATCGTTTATTATTTAACAAGGAGAATGACTATGAAGAGATCACTTACATTGTTATTGGTCTTTGTGATGCTGTTTGCATTTGTAAGCTGCAATACGCAGGGACCCGGAGAAGAGGCAACCGACCACGTGCATGAATTCGTGCTGTCCGAAACCGATTCCGTACGCGTTGGCTGCGATGCTGACGGCAAAGAGGTCAAGGTATGCTCCTGCGGCGAAAAGCAGGAAACCGTCATCCCCGCAATCGGTCACGACATGCAGGTATCTATGGAAACCAAGCCTACCTGCACGGGTAAGGGTTCTACCGACTACAGATGCGCCAACTGCGGTAAGATGCAGTACACCAACGTTGATCCGCTTGGACACGAATATGAGCAAAGCTCCTCCGAGCCCTCTCGCGTCAAGCGCTGCCTGAACGAGGGCTGCACCAGCTGCCTGTGGAACGAGTCCAACGGTAAGCACACCGAAGCGTTGACCTTTAAGTTCACCAAGGAAGACGAGGCTGCACTGGACGCCAAGTACGATGAGGTCAAGGCAATGCTGGATGCCGCTGCCAAGTACGATCCCGCGCTGCACGCTTATGCAGAGACCGGCGAGCTGGCAGACGCTTACAAGGTGATCGACGCAGTACATACCGAGCTGTATGATCTGGTAATGTATGCAATGTCGCAAAAGCAGCTTGCAGAGATCGCGTATTACTGTGATATGAAGAACGATGCGCTGGAAGAGACCTATTCCTACATGATGGGCTACCAGACCAACATCATTGCAAAGTTCTACACGCTCTCCCGTCCTTTCTATGATTCCTGCTACCGCGATTTCTACTACTACGGCATGACCGAGGAAGAGATCAACGCATTCCTGTTTGACTCGGATGCCATCTCCAACCCCGAGTACACCGCACTCAAGGAAAGAAACAACGCCATTGAGGAAGAGGTTGTAGCTCCCGGCTTTTCTGCCTCCAAGCTGCCCGAGCTTTATGCTGAATTTGTTGATAACAACAACAAAATGGCGCAGTTGATGGGCTATGACAACTATCTGGAGTATGCGTATGAGAACGTATACGGCAGAGATTATACTTACCAGGAAGCTGCACAGCTTTCCGAGTACGCAAAGACCTATATTGCTCCCGTATTCTCGGAAGTATACCGCGCATGGACCGGCTTCTCGGGTGCTTCCCAAGAGGTCAAGGAAAAATACTATGCACAGGCATCGTATCCCTTCTTTGAGAACCTTGAGGGTAACACGCTGGTCAACGATTATATCGATCTGATGGCGTTTAACACGAACCCCGACAAGACCATTTCCTTCTCGGATGAATTCAATAAGCTGATGAGCGATGGCAACATGTTCAGAGGCGAATATGACGGCGCGTTTGTCACCTCGATCTATTCCGAAAATCTGCCTATCGCATATTTCGGTAAGGGTTATGACAACTGCTTTACCGTTGTCCACGAGTTCGGTCACTATATGAACGAGGTCTATAACGCAGAGATCTATGCGGACGGCGAGTATTCCCAGTCCTATGACCTGCTTGAGATGCACTCCCAGGGCAACGAGCTGCTCTACCTGTGCTATCTGCAGGAGAACTCCGGTTATTCGCGTGATGCATTTGCGATGGTGAACTCCTATGCACTGGTCAACATGCTGTATGCCGGTGTTGCAGGCTTTACCATTGATGCCTTTGAGCAGGCGATCTACCTTGATCAGTACGATGGCCTGGGCGCTGACGTGATCATGGCGGACGGCACCATTACCGCTGACGAGTACGATGCACTCTACACCTACATCTGCACTGATTTCGGTGTGGAAAAGGTGCTGGACGGTTACTGGGAGTACGGCATGACCGTTACCTCTCCGTGCTATTACGTATCTTACAGCGTTTCGGTTATTTCGGTTCTGCAGCTGTACGAGGTTGCCAATACCGATGGCTTTGACGTAGCAAAGGAGCAGTACCTCAAGCTGTTCACTTACACGGATGAGAACCACGAAATGGGCATGAATGACATTCTGGGCTACGCAGGCATGCTTTCCTTCAAGGACGAGCAGCTGTATATCGATCTGAACAATTATTTCATGAAGAAGTAATATCCCAAAAAGCGCTGAGCCAACCTTGGTTGGCTCAGCTTTTTTTTGCTTGTTTTTGTGAAAGAGCGTCTGCTTGACGCTGCTTTTCTGCAGGTATGTGCACTGCGGTGTTTCAAGCAGCGAAACCGGTAGTGCGTGCGAAAAAAGCCTCCCCGCTGCGGGAGGGGGACCGCGTAGCGGTGGTGGGGGTTCCCACCTCACCGCTCTGTTGCATCGTGTGCTTTGCGCTACGTTAGAAAGGCGTGGGGGGCGGTGCTCCGTTTGGGTTTTAGAGCGTCCGTATGGGAACCCCCACCACCGCAATCGCGTCGCCTTCTTGGGTCGGCGCCGCTGCGGTCCCCCTCCCGCAGCGGGGAGGCTTTTTTCGCGCATCCTATATGATGGGCGATACCATACGGGTGCTATTTCAGGTTTTCTAACCTCGAAAAGAAAGTGGCAGGTGCTGTGGGCAGTTTACAAAATCATATTGAATTTTTTTCGAACTGTGGTATAATAAGAGCATTATAGCACACAAAGAGGTTAGGTTTTGGAAAACAATCAACTGCACAAGCGCTACGGGCTGTTTACCGCCATTTGCATGGTGGTGGGTATCGTCATCGGCTCGGGCGTGTTCTTTAAAGCACAGGATATATTGAATTATACCGGCGGCAATATGCTGCTGGGCATTCTTGCGTGGGTGATCGGCGGTGTCGTCATGATCATTTGCGCCTTCAATTTTGCCAATTTTGCAACCAAATATGTCAAGGTCAACGGCATCGTGGACTATGCTGAATCCATCATAGGTGAAAAGTATGCCTATATGGTGGGCTGGTTCTTGTCCACCATCTATTTTCCTGCCATGACCGCGGTGCTGGCGTGGGTGTCGGCAAGATATACGCTGCTGCTGTTTGATCCCGGGGCAGACGTCACGGGCGGACTTTGCATGGCGCTGGGCGCGTTTTATCTGTGCCTGATCTACGCGGTCAATATGCTCTCGCCCAAGCTGGCGGGCAAATTGGAGGTCAGCGCAACCGTCATCAAGCTGGTTCCGCTTGCGCTGATCATTGTGGTCGGCACGGTGTGCGGACTTGTCAACGGCAACACGACCGAGGCGTTTGTATCCGGCGTGCAATCGGGCAGCGGTGATTTTTCCAGCGTGTTCGCGGGCATTGCTGCGGCAGCCTTTGCTTACGAGGGCTGGAGCGTGGCAACCTCCATCAATGCAGAGCTCAAAAATCCCAAAAAGGATCTGCCGCGTGCGCTTGTGATCGGCACGCTGATCATCATGGCGATCTACATTCTGTATTTCATTGGGCTGACCGGTGGCGCGCCTGTTGAGGTGCTGATGCGCGAGGGCGCAACCACCGCCGTCACCAACCTGTTTGGCAAGGTGGGCGGCACGGTGCTCAACGCATTCGTGGTCATTTCCTGCCTTGGCACGCTCAATGGGCTGATGATCGCGTGTCCGCGCTCCTTCTATTCGATTGCCATGCGCGGCAGAGGCCCCAAGCCCCAAGCGTTTGCCTCGATTGACCCCGGCACCAATATGCCTGCCAATGCGGGCATCATCGCCCTGCTTTGCTGCGGCGCGTGGTATTTCTATTTCTACGGTGCTAACCTGACCGCGCCTATCTTTGGCGTGTTCAGCTTTGATTCGTCCGAGCTGCCCATCATCACCACCTATGCACTGTATATCCCCATGTTCGTGGTGTTTATGATCAAAGAGGGCAAGGGGAACGTGTTCAAGAATATCGTCATGCCGCTGCTTGCCATACTGTCCTCGCTGTTTATGGTGTTCGTGGCGGTGTATGCGCACGGCATTCGTCCGCATCAGCAGGCGGCACAGAACGGCGAGTTTGCATTCCCCGTGCTGTTCTACCTGATCGTGTTTGCCGTTATCATGGCAGTCGGCGCGCTGTTTTATAAGAGAAAAAAAGGCTGAGTTACAAACTCAGCCTTTTTTGTTTATCGGTTTTTGCGTGTTTTACGCCAGCTCTACCGTCAAGATCTTCTTGGCGGGAACTTCTATTTGGATCTTGCCGCCCTCTACGGTCAGCGCGCGCTCGCGCACCTCGGCAAGGTTGGTCAGCCACGCCTGCTTGAAGACAGGGACGTCCATGGTCAGGCTGACGGGCGCATCGGTGGTGTTGAACAGACGCAGGATCGCGCTCTCGCGCTCCTCCGCCTTCTTAAAGGCGGTCATGCGCACGTACTCGTTGTCAAAGCGCACGTAATCTGCCATAGCGGCAAGCGTGCCCTCGTGCTTGGTCGTGCCAATGGCGACTGCGGCAGGGTAAGCAAAGGTGTAGCCCTCGCGGTATGCGTCGGCGCGTGCCACTGCAGCGTACGGGATCATGGCGTATTCCAGCGTCCACGTGCCCTTCTTCTGACCCAACGGGGTGGGGAACACGCCCCAGTCACCGATTTCACCAACCGCACGCAAAAGCGTGATCGCCAAGGTATTGCGTCCGTCGCGCAGCACCTCGTACTCGCAAAGTCCGCGGTTGGCAACCATCAGCGCGTCTGTGCCGGCATCCGATTCCAAGGTGACAAACGCCTGGGCGCGCTGGGCGTTGCAGGGGTTTTTCCACATGGGGGAGGGGGTAACGTTGCGGCGTACCACGTCAAACTGACCCTCGGCGTACACGTGCTCGGTTACAATATCCGAGGTAAACAGCGCACGCAGACGGTGATTTTCTGCG
>JAZRDG010000084.1:0-5900 GCA_045660125.1 Eubacteriales bacterium
GCGCTGCCCCAAGTCCCCGGTCGCTTTTTGAAAAAAGCGACGCAAAAACTTTCGAACGTTTTTGTGTTATTCTTCCTCGATCGCAGCCTTCTGCGTCAGCACCGCATGGAAATACTCGGGCGGGAACTTGGCGCGGCGGTCATAGGTGTAAAGACCGTTGACCTCCTGCTCAACGTCGGTCAGCTGCGTGTAGCACAGACCGCCCATGTTGGGATGGAACAGAATTGCCTCGGAAAGGCCCTTGAAGCGGTCAAGGAACTCCTGCTCGTCCGCAGGTGCTGCACCGTAGCCCCAACCGGGATCCACCGTGCCTGCCCAGCGCGTGCCGCCGTACTCACTGACAAAGGTGCAGTTGCAATAGCAGCCGTATTTTTCATCCTTATAGCCGTTGACTACGTGTCTGTGTACGTCAATCGTCTCGCCCTTGGCAAGAGGCGCAAGATGCTTTGCAAATTCCTCCGGATTCTGCTCGTAATCATGCAGGTCGAAAATGTCGGTCAAATCGTCCTGATGTACCCAACCGGATGCATCAATGTAGAGTCTGGTGGGGTCGTAACCGCGGGTCAGCGCAGCCAGCGACTTCATAAACAGTCTGTTCTGGTTGGGCGTGCTCTCGTTGATCGGGCACCAGCCAATGATCGCGGGATGGTTGAAGTCACGCTCCATGATCTCCTGCCATTCGGGCAAGAAATTCTCAAATACCTCGGTGCGAGAGGAATCCTGCACCCAGTTTGCATGCTCGCCCCAAACGATATAACCCTTCTGATCACAGTAGGACAGGAACAGAGGCTCAAATACCTTTTGGTGCAGTCTTGCGCCGTTAAAGCCCATTGCCATAGAGCGATCCACGTCTGCATACAGCTCCTCTACGGTGGGTGCGGTGTAAATGCCGTCGGGATAGAATCCCTGGTCAAGCACGAGTCTCTGGAATACAGGCTTGTGGTTGAGGTACATCATGCCCTTGCGGCACTCGACGCTACGCATACCGAAATAGCTCTTTGCCACGTCATCGCCACAGGTGATTTCCAAGTCATACAGTCTGCCGTTGCCGACCTCCCAGAGGTGCAGCTCGTCAAGCGCCATGCGCAGGGTGCACTTGCCGCCGTGCGCCGTGCCCTTTGCAGTACCCACGACCTTGCCTTCATAGCTTGCTACCAAAGAGACGGGGGTGTCCTCGCCGCCCTTGACGTGCAGCTCGGCAGTCAGGGTGCAATCGTCAATATCGGTAAAGTAGCGTGCGCTCTGCAAATATACCTCGGGCACGCACTCCAGCCATACCGTCTGCCAGATGCCGGTGGTTCTTGTATAGAAGCAGCCGAACGAGCCGTACTGCGGGCTCTGCTTGCCTGCGGGCTGATTGCCCGTGCGCAGATCGTCAATAGCGCGGATGGTGATCACGTTCTCGCCCTCGGTCAGTGCCTTGGTAATATCCATGGTAAAGGCAACGTAGCCGCCGATATGATAATCGATCCACTTGCCGTTGACCCAAACGTCGGTCTTATAATCGCAAGCGCCTACGTGCAAGAGCACTCTCTTGCCGCCCTGCCAGCACTCGGGCAGCGTGATTTTCTTGCGGTACCACACGCAATTGCAGAAATCGGTGTCGCCAATGCCGGAAAGCACGCTCTCGCGGCAGAAGGGCACGGTGATCTGCTCGGTAAAGACAGCGTTACCTGCAAAGCCGCGCTGCTCGCCGCTCATGCCTCTGTCTGTCATGTACTCCCAAGTACCGTTAAGGTTGATCCAATTGTCTCTGACAAGCTGGGGGCGCGGATATTCCGCGCGAGGAATGTTATGTTGCATCTCGGTATCCTTTCCCTTTTTCTAAAGGTTTTTTATTCATAATACGGGGGAGATCGAAGCCGATCTCCCCGCTTTTGACTTTCACATGATGCGCATGTCGCATCGCCCGGCGGTTACGTCTTCCGCATTATTCGGGCATGATCAGACCGTAGGTGTCGTCCTTTCTCTTATATACAACGCAAGTCGCGCGTGTCTCGTCATCCACAAATACGAAGAATTGGTGCCCGATCAGCTCCATTTGCAAGATCGCTTCCTCGGGAGACATGGGCTTATAGGGGAAGGTCTTGGTTCTGATAACCAGCTCCTCCTCTACAAAATCCTCGGGGAAATATTCCTCGATGGGGAATGCATCCTCGCGAATACGTTTGGAAAGGCGCGTTTTGTTCTTACGGATCTGTCGCTCAATGGCGTCGATCGACGCATCCAGCGCATCCCTGAACGAATCCGCACCCACCTCGCTGCGGAACAGCGTGCCTTGTGCGTTGATGGTGATTTCCAAGGTGGACACGTTACGCTTACGGCTGAGCGTAACGGTTGCGTCAGGCTCGACCTTAAAATAACGATCAAGCTTGGCAAGCTTCTTTTCAATCAGGACTTTCGTGTCGTTGTACACGTTGAGTTGTCTGCCGATAATGTTGGTCTTCATAAGTGCCACCTCCGTTTTTATTGCAAGCGCGGGGACGATTTCCCCTCTGCTTACAATTTTATTATAGCATACCTTTATATATTTGTAAAGTATTTACCATGAATTTTTTTGATGTATGCGCAAACATTGTGCAAAATGACCATGGCGCTGCGAGCGTCGAACAGGCTCGAAAATTTTTTGAAAAATCGGTCAATACTCTCTTGACAAATACCCGAAACATGGTATAATTAACACGTTAATCGTTAACTGACTAATTATTTTTACGGAGGTTGATTTCGTGAAAGAAAACACCCATCTTCCACAAGAAGAGCACGACCGCGCCCGCGCGGTGATCAAGCAATTCGTGCGCTCCGACAGGCTGCACCGTCAGGTTGTGGAATCCACCATCACGGCGCAAACGGGTCTGCACCGCTCGCAGCATATGCTGCTGCTCAGGCTCTCCCGAGGCTGTATTCCCTCGCAAAAGCAGCTGGCAAAGGATCTTGGCGTAAGCCCTGCCGCCATTGCGGTATCGCTCAAGCGTCTGGAGACCGACGGCTACATCACCAAGGATGCAGATGCGGACGATTGCAGATGCAACCGCATATCCCTGACAGAGAAGGGACAATGCGCCATAGACAAAACCTGGAAGCTTTTTGAATGCATAGACAAAGCAATGGTGCAGGGCTTTGACGATCAGGAACTGGACGCGCTGCTGCGCGCCTTGGAAAAGATCGAGCAAAATCTGCACACGCTGCTTGACAATTCGCAACCCACCCACGGAAAGGACGATACTTTATGAAACGCTGGTTAAAATACGTAAAGCCCTACCTGCCCTTTTTTATCCTCGGCCCGCTTTGCATGGTGGTCGAGGTAATCGGCGAGGTACTCATGCCCAAATATCTGGCAATGATCATCAACTTCGGCTCTGCTTATCAGGAGCTCAAGGCATTCTCCCTGCCCATCTTTAACGGTGAGTGGTCGAGCGTGTCCATGGCGCACGTGGCAGAGCAGCTGACAAAATCCGGCATCTTCTACATGCTGGGCGTTTGCGGTATGATCGTGCTGACTGCCCTCTTGATGATGGCAGGCGGTATTGGCGGCGCATACTTTGGCGCAAAGGCTGCTGTGTACTTTGCATCCGACATTCGTCGCGACGTGTATGGCAAGGTGCAATCCTTCTCCTTTGCCAATATCGACAAATTCTCGACCGGCTCGCTGGCCACAAGACTGACCAACGACATCACCCAGATGCAAAACTTTGTCAACGCGCTTTTGCGTATGGCACTGCGTGCACCCGGTATGCTGATCGGTGGCTTGATCATGGCAATCGCGCTCAAGCCCAGCCTTTCGGTCATTCTGGCGGTCACCATTCCGCTCATGCTCGTCAGCATCCTCTTGATCATCACGCGCGGCTTCTCGCTCTTTGCCAAGGTGCAGGAGAAGATCGACGGTCTGAACAACACGGTGCAGGAAAACATCACCAACGTGCGCGTGGTCAAGTCCTTTGTGCGTGAAAAGGAAGAGAGCGAAAAGTTCAGAGCTGCCAACCGCGATCTGCGCCAGACAGGTATGAGCGCGGTCAAGATCATGATCATGCTCTCCCCCGTTATGACGCTGTTTATGAACCTGACTATCATTCTGGTTCTGTGGTTTGGCGGTCACATGGTTGTGGACGGCATGCCCATCGGCGACCTTTCCGCATTCATTACCTACGTAAACCAGATCCTGAGCTCGCTGATGATGGTGACCTTCCTTCTGATGATGTCCTCCCGTGCTCTTGCCTCCTGCAAGCGCGTTGGCGAGGTGCTGGACGAAAAGCTTGACCTGGACGATGCGGATGCCAAGTGCAAAGAGGCAAACGTGACCGAGGGCAAGATCGAATTCAAGGGCGTATCCTTCCGCTACTTCAAGGGCAGCGAGGATCGCGTGCTGGCAGATATTGACCTGACCATTGAGCCCGGCTCGACCGTGGGTATCATCGGTCCTACGGGCTGCGGCAAGACCACCCTGGTTTCCATGATCCCCCGTCTTTACGACGTGGACGCAGGACAGGTGCTGGTGGACGGCGTGGACGTACGCGACTACTCGCTGTTCAATCTGCGCGAGGGCGTTGGCATGGTGCTGCAAAAGAACGTGCTGTTCTCGGGCACGATTGAAGAAAACCTGCGCTGGGGTAATCAGGACGCTACCGAGGAGCAGATCCGCACGGCGGCTGATCACGCACAGGCGCACAAGTTCGTGCAAAACTTCCCCGAAGGCTACAACACCAACCTTGATCAGGGCGGTACTAACGTATCGGGCGGTCAGAAGCAGCGTCTTTGCATTGCGCGCGCACTGCTCAAGAACCCCAAGATCCTGATTCTGGACGACTCGACCAGCGCGGTTGACACCGCTACCGAGGCGCAGATCCGTCAGGCTTTTGCAAACGAGCTCAAAAACTCCACCAAGATCATCATCGCGCAGCGTATCTCGTCCGTCATGGATGCAGATAAGATCGTGGTTATGGATCAGGGCGCGATCACTGGCATCGGCACGCACGACGAGCTGATGCAGACCAACGAAGAATACAAGGAAATTTATATCTCGCAAATGGAAAGCAAGCAAACGCAAGCTACTACTACGACCGGGGAGGTGAAGGCATAATGGCAAAGCGCAATCTTGAAAGCCTGCAAAAGCAATATGCAAAATCCTCTCACGGCGGCCCCGGCGGACCCGGTGGACCCGGCGGTCCCCGTGGCGGCGGCCCGCACGGCAGAGGCATGGGCGGCAAGCCCAAGAATGCCAAGCACACCATCGCGCGTCTGCTCGGCTACCTGCGTCCGCACGCATTCTCGCTGATCTTGGTGCTGGTTTGCATGCTGGCAAGCACCGTGACCTCGCTGATCGGCTCTTACCTGCTCTCCCCCGTTATCAACCACTTGGCAGGCGTTGAAATGAGCGCGGACGCAAGCATCTTTACCAAGCTTGCCGACAAGATCATCTCCGCGCTGGTAGAGAGCGCACCCGTCACCGCGCTGAGCAACACCTTGGGCTTGACTGGTCCCTTCCCCTACCTGTTTGCAGCGCTGTGCATTTTCGCAGGCATTTACGCTTGCGGTATCGTGGCAACCTACACGCAGGCAAGACTGATGGTGCACATCACGCAGACCTCGCTGGAGCGCATTCGTAACGACCTGTTTGAAAAAATGCAAAAGCTGCCCGTGCGCTACTTTGACGCAAACCCCACGGGCGAGACCATGAGCCGCTTTACCAACGACGTGGACAACATTGACCACATGCTCTCCAACACGCTGACCTCGCTGATCTCGGGTATGATCACACTGCTTGGCACGTTCGTGTTCATGCTGACCACCAACGTGTGGCTGACGCTGATCACGGTCATCTTTATCCCCATCTTCGGCCTTGGCGGCGCAGCACTTGCAAAGCGCTCCCGTAAGTTCTACAAGGAGCAGCAGGCGGCGCTGGGCGC
>JAZRDG010000085.1:0-11204 GCA_045660125.1 Eubacteriales bacterium
CGGCGGTCGCCCGGAGCGCGTTGTCCACCCCCGCCGATACATCAATATTACTGGACGAACTTAATCAGGCGAACCCCGATGCGCGATCCGTACAAAACCACGGAAGCAGCCTCGCCATCCTTGACCTCGGATGCAACGCCCTCAAAGGTGTCCTTGCCCTTGAACATATTGCTCAGAATCTTGGCAGCCGCGCCAGCGATCGCGTCATCGTCTGCGATAACGGTGCCTGCAAGTCTGCCTGCCTCAATGACGTTACGCGTGGTATAGATCATCTGATCAAGGTCTTTCTCTTCTACGACGGTCAGATCCACAAGGTACTTGTTCTCCTCGTAATGATCCTTACCCTGCTCTGCCACGTATGCCTTGTAATCAACGGTATCACCGAACGTAAACACGGGCACGAAGTGCGTGGTCAGCTTGTCGGTATTGTAGCCCTTTTCCTGCAGCTTGCACAGCACGGAGAACGCGGTAGCGTCTTCCGCGGTCAGAATCATTTCATAGGTCTCCACGGGAACATCCAGAAAGTCCTTGAGATCCACGTCTGCAGCCTGGACAACTGCGTTAATTTTCTTCTTGTCTGCACCCTTGACTTTGTAGTCATCAGTTGCAAGCAGCTCGTTTGCCTTCTTGACAGCGGGGGTGGAGATCGCACCTATATCGTATGCGAAATACGTAATCTTGCCGTCCTGGTTCTTATCCAGCTTCTTGAAGTTTGCCTTGACGTAGTCCGCGATCATCTCGCCCTTGACCTCTGCCAAGGTGGAGTAGTCGGAGGCAATCACAACGCACTTATCATAGGTTGCAGTCACACTGTCGGGAATGAGATCCACACTCGTGATAAAGATAACGGGAACGTCTTTTGCCTTGGCAGCATCCACGATCTCCTGTGCGATATCTGCCTCTACGGGTTCTACAACCAGTGCAGCGCAGCCTGCATCCAAAGCATCCTTTGCCTGCTTGACCTGCTCTGCTGCGTTGCCCTTTGCACCGTAGTGCTCGTAAGCGATCTTTTCAATATACATCGCTCTGTCCATAGAGTTGATCAGGCTGTTTGGATCAGTCGCAACGCCGTCGCCGCTCCAAAGAATTGCAACGCTCGAATCATTGATCTTTCCGCAGCCCACAAGGCTGAGAACGGAACATGCAAACAAAACTGCGAGTAATAAAGATACGATTTTTTTCATGTTCATTACCCCCTTTATCAAACGGACGCTTGGTCCTGTGCAGACGCAGCAACGCTGTGTCTTTCAGCAAGCTCCTCGTTCATCTGCGTCAGAGTCTTCTTGTTCAGGTTATAGACCACACCCAGACCGATGACCTGCATCACAGCAGCAAAGAGATACAAACCTGCTACCAGATAACGCATGTTGAGCGCAACCGAGAACAGCTGGTTGCCTGCGTTGATCTCGGAATATCCGAGCGCGACCATGATAACCAGTGCCATAGAGGGACCAATGCCCTGTGCAAGCTTACGGAAGAAGGAGTGCAGCGAGTAAACCGTACCCTCTTCTCTTACGCCGAATTTCCATTCGTTATAGTCGATCGCGTCACCCATCATAGACCAGGATACCGTGCTGTAAATGCCGGTGCCCAGCGAGTTGATCAGCTGACATACGATATAAATGGCAATACCCTTTCCGTCGGGCGTGATGGGTGCAAGCAGCATGATCGCACAAGCAACAACCGAGCAGATAGCGCCGACAACCGAAAGCTCCTTTTTGCCGTATTTGACAACAAGCTTTCTTGCCAAAGGCGTGAATGCAACGATCGGGATCATGGCAAACATGGTGACAATACCCGAAACCGCAACGTTCTTAAAGTAAGACTGGAACATAACGGTCACGGCGGTGTTTGCAGCCTGCATACCGATAAACATACCCATAGCAGCCAGCGTTGCGCCAACCGCGGGGCGGTTCTTTACAAAGTTGCCCATAGCCTTGAGCACGTTGAACTTTTCCTGCTGCTCGTTAACGCTTACGTTTTCATCAACGCGTACCGTGGTGTTCTTGATCATGAACTGGAATGCGATAAAGCCTGCAACGCCCATGATCAGCGCGATCAGGAATACGCGCTGGCCGAGAATGTTGTTGTTTTCATCGTAGATCAGCATAGGCAGCAGTACCATGGGCACCATGTTACCGATCATAGAGCCTACCGAACGCCAAGCGGACAGAGAAGCTCTGTCTGCGGGGTCATTGGAGATCAGAGAAAGCAGCGAGCCGTAGGGCACGTTTGCAATGGTGTAGAATGCATCCCAGAGAATGTATCCCGCCACAAACACGATTGCCTTGATCACGGGCTGTGCATCCCTGACAAAAGGAATAAAGCAAAGCGCGCCTGCCACAAGCAGACCCAGCGAGCCAAACCAGATGTAGGTTAAGAACTTGCCTCTTTTGTAGGTGGTCTTTTTGTCGTTGTCAATGATCGAGCCGATCAGCGGGTCGTTGATCGCATCCCAGATCTGCACAACGATCAGCAGTGCAGCATACAAAAGCGAATCCATTCTCATGAACTGCGTCCAGAAAATGGCCATGGTTCCCTTGAGCGCAAAACTCATGTTACAGCCAAAGTCGCCGGCTGCATACGCAAGACAGTCACGCATGCTAAACGCGCGCTTGCCGTTTGCGTCAAGCTTAGGTTGTTTTTTCATAACAGTTTTCCTCTTTCTTTGTTTGTATGGAATTTTGGATAGAGTTACGCTATTATTCAGTATAAAGCTTTTACGATTTTTGCGTGAGTATTATTTTCATGTATTTTTGTATTATTTTCACATCGTTCACGATTTTATATGATTTTTGTACAAATTCCATGATATAATTGGTAATAGATTATATAATTTCACCCAACTAAAGCAAGGAGGCTTTTATGCCTTATCAAAACGAACTGCAATTTTTGTGCGCCACCTACGCCAAATACCACGTGCAGGCGCGCACCGCAAGCGAGGATATGCTTGCCGAAACCGTGGCGCAATATACAAGCGAGCTGGGGTATCATCAGCCCCCGGGGCTGCCGCCGATCAATGCGGGCGTGCGCTACCGCTATACCGATCCGCTCGGGCTCAGCTACACGTATCTGCGGCTTTGGCGGCAAGAGGATGCGCCGCTTTTGCTGATCGGCCCGTATCTGAGTGCCGCGCTTTCCGCAGAACAGCTGCTTGAGCTTGGCGAGCGCATCGGCATAACGCCCCACGCGCAGGCGCGACTGGCAGAATTTTTTGCGTCCATTCCCGTCATGGAGCAAAGCAATCCGCTATTTATGATGCTGGACACCTTTTGCGAGCGCATATGGGACACGCCTGCCTTTTCGGTCGTAGACGTCAATCACGCGCACACGGCGTCCCCCTCCCCCATTCACGTGCCCATTCATACCGATCGCCTGGACGACGTGCTGCTTTCCATGAAGGCAATGGAGCAGCGATACGCCTTTGAAAACGAGCTGATCGAATCGGTGCGCATGGGGCAGCTGCACAAGCAGGAGCTGCTTTTCTCCGCTTTGAGTGACGTCAATTTCGAGCAGCGCGCAACAGACCCCGTGCGTAACGTAAAAAACTACTGCATTATCATGAATACCCTTTTGCGCAAGGCTGCAGAGAGCGGCGGCGTGCACCCCTTGTACATTGACCGCGTTTCCTCCGATTTTGCCAAAAAGATCGAACAGGTGGGCAATCTGGAGCAAAGCGGCGAGCTGATGCAGCAGATCTATCTCGGCTATTGCAAGCTGGTGCGCCAGCACGCCATGCAGCAGTATTCGCACACGGTACAGGCGACCATATTGCTCATTGACTCCGACCTCTCGGCAAACCTGACGCTGCACTCCCTGGCGCAAAACCAGGAGCTGAGCGCGGGATACCTTTCGGCTGCTTTTAAAAGAGAGACGGGGCAAACGCTGACCGCCTATATCCGCGAGCGACGCATGCAGCACGCGCGACACCTGCTGCGCACCACCAATCTGCAGATCGGCACGGTGGCGCTGCATTGCGGCATTCCCGACGTGCATTATTTTGCAAAAATTTTCAAAAAAGAAACCGGCATGACCCCCGGACAGTACCGCGAAAGCCGTATCTGACGCAGTTTTGTGAAAAATGCGCATTGATTGTCATGACAAAACAGTATATAATGAAAACAGATACGCACAAGGAGGCTTTTATGAAACGCTTTGACAAAAGCAAACTGACTGCATGGATTGGCTTTTTGCTGCTTAGCGTGATGCTTTTGCAGCTTTTTGCTTGTAAGGACAAGCCGCAGCCCGACCTACCTGAAGAGCAGACCACCGCCCAGACACAGCAAACCGAGGCGGAAACCGAGCCCGAGCCCGAGCCGGTATGCGCGATCGCGCTGCATGCCACGAGCCTTATAATTGAGAACGGTGAGGTCAAGCTGACGCTGGATTGCGCGGCTGCCGAGGGCAGCACGGGCAGCGTTGCCTGCGTACTGACCGACGCGGACGGCACGGTTGCCGAGCAGACGGTGGATGCCGCAAACGGCACGCTCACACTCTCGCTGCCGGGCAGCGAGGATCGCCTGAACGGCGAGCTGACCCTGACCGTCACCGCAACCGACGCGGCAGGCATTGCCGCAGTTCCCTTGACGCTTTACACCAAGGGCGGACTTGTGCAGCTGAGCGCAGACGCGATTGCTTGCGTTGTGGCTGCCATGACGCTTGAAGAAAAGGCACACATGGTCACGGGCACGCAAAACGTACTTTTGAAGGGTGCTTCGGGCGGCACGTACGCCATTGAGCGATTCGGTGTGCCCTCGGTAACCGTGAACGACGGCCCTGCGGGCTTACGCTACGACATGACCGTGTGGTATCCCTCGGTCATCAACGTCTCCTCCTCTTGGGATGCCGACCTTGCTGCAAAGATCGGTATTGCCATGGGCAAGGACTCCTTGGTCAAAGGCGTTGACGTCATTCTTGCTCCCGGCATGAACATTCAGAAAAACGTGCTGGGCGGCAGAAACTTTGAATACAGCTCCGAGGACCCCATCCTGACCGCTTATATTGCCACCGCCTACACGCAGGGCATTCAATCCACGGGCGTTGGCGTATCGCTTAAGCACTTTGCCGCCAACAATCAGGAGTTTTCACGCGGATCTATCAGCGCAAACGTGACCGAGCGCGCCTTGCGCGAGATCTACCTCAAGGCGTTCGGCATGACCGTGCGCGACGCAGATCCCTACACCATTATGTCCAGCTACAACCTGATCAACGGCACGCGCGTGGCTTGCTCGTATGACCTTTTGACCACTTATCTGCGCGACGAGCGCGGCTTTGACGGTATGGTCATGTCCGACTGGGGCTCGGGCGGCACGGTGGTGCAAAAGGTCAACGCGGGCAACGATATCAATATGCCCGGTAGCGCGGAAGATCCGGGCATGATCATAGCAGCTGCCAAGGACGGCACGCTGGATATGGCAATGCTTGACACCGCTTGCAAGAACGTGCTTGGCTTGGTTGTCAAGAGCCCGATATTCACGCAACCCGAGCGTGACGGACGCATTGCCTTTACCGAGCACGGCAATCTGGCAGCCGAGGCGGCAGCGCAGACCATGGTGCTGCTCAAAAACGAGAACGCTGCCCTTCCCCTGACCGAGCAACAAACGCTTGCAGTATTCGGCAACGGCGCTTTCGCCACGGTATACGGCGGCGCGGGATCGGGCTCTGTCAACGCAAGAAAGACGGTTTCGATCGCAGACGGTCTGAACAGCTCCTCTGCATTTAACGTTTACAAATATAGCGGTCACCCGTTCAGAAATGCCAAGGCGCACAGCGCGCTTGACCCCACGCTTGATATCCCCGTTTCCGCGGAATACGCTGCCGAATGCGCAGACAACGCAGACGCTGCCGTGATCGTGATCTCGCGCGGCTCTGCCGAGGGTGAGGATCGCGTAGATATGGACGGTGACTTTGCACTCAACCAGACCGAGAGAGAGATGATTGAGCGCGTCAGCGCCGCGTTTGGCGCAAAGGGCAAGCGCGTGATCGTGCTGCTCAACACAGGCTCGCCCATCGAAATGCTTTCCTGGCAGGATATGGCAGATGCCGTTCTGTGGACGGGATACGCGGGCGAACGCATTGGCACTGCGGTTGCCGAAATACTTTGCGGCAACGTCAACCCGAGTGCTAAAACCACGATTTCCTGGCCTGTGGATTGCTTCCACACCCCTGCAGGCAAGTATTACCCCGGTACTAACTCCGATACGGTTTATTACGAGGACATTTACGTAGGCTACCGCTACTTTACCACCTTTGGCGTGGACGTGGCATATCCCTTTGGCTACGGTCTTTCCTATACCACCTTTACCTACTCCGATTTTGACGTACAAAAGCAGGCGGACGGCACGCTGCTTGCCACCTGCCTTGTTACCAACAGCGGTCAGGCTGCAGGTCGCGAGATCGTGCAGATCTACCTTTCCAAGCCCGAAACGGTCATGGAGCAATCCGCGCTTGAGCTTGCAGGCTTTGCCAAGACCGCGCTGCTTGAGCCCGGACAGAGCGAGAGCGTTCGCATTGTGATCACCGCAGACGCTTTGGAAAGCTACGACACCAAGAACAGCCGCTACATCATTGACGGCGGCGAATACACCTTCTCGCTGGCGGCAAGTGCAGCCGACGTCAAGGCGACCAAGACCCTGACGCTTGACCCTGCCGTGCTGCGCGACGTGACCAATATCGCAATCCCCGACACAACGTTTGATTATATCCAGAAAGAATCCTATACCCTGCCCACACCCGAAGAGGAAAAGGAAAACCTTGCCCTTGGCAAGCCCACCACCGACAACGGACACGAAAACGATACGTTGGCATCCAAATTCGCGGTGGACGGCATTCCCTCTACCCGTTGGAGCGGCATGGGCTGCACGGCTTCCGTGCATACGCTGAGCGTGGATCTGCTGCAGGTTTATGAGATCGGCGAGATCGAGATTGTTTGGGAGTCGCTCCACGCACCCTTTACGCTCTCCTTCTCCGAGGACGGCAAGACCTATACCCAGGCTGGCGTTTACACGCAAGACTCCCTGACAGGCACGTGCGAGCTCAATCTGTACGGTCAGAGTGCACGCTACATCAAGCTGAGCATTCCCAAGGGAAATTTCGTTTCGATCTACGAGCTCAAGGTGCACGCCGCGACCGACGAGGACAAAGCGCAGCGCCCCGAAGAGGATACAAGAACCAACCTTGCCTTGAACAAAACCGTTACCGCAACCAATCACGAGGGTGCATACGTTGCTCCTTACGCCGTGGACGGCAACATGGAGACCCGTTGGGGCTCGCTTCCCACCGGTCAGGCATGGCTGCAGGTAGATCTTGGCAGCACTGCGCACGTCGATCAGCTGACGCTGCTGCTGGAATCCGCATGGGTTCCCTACCGCATTGAGATCTCGACCGACGGGCAGAGCTACCAAACCGTTTACCAAGGCAGCAAGGACGAGCTGTTCGTGACCTTGACCGATCTTGATCTGGATGCCCGCTACGTCAGACTGTGGCGCGAGGGTGAAAACTGGTTCAGCATCATCGAACTGGAAATTTACGGATAACGCAAAAAAAAGCGGTGTCAAGCAAATGCTTGACCCCGCCATTTTTATAGCGATTTAAGAATTAGTCTTGCTTCTTCTTTGCTACGAATGCAACTGCAACGAGAGCTACAACTGCAAATGCGCCGCCGATCACGCCGCCGCAGCCCTTCTTTTCAGCGGGCTGGGTCTGCTCTTCGGTAACGGGAGCCTCGGTGGTAACGACTTCCTCGGTGGTCTCAACGACGGGCTCGGTGGTTACTTCCTCGGTGGTGGGGGCGGTAGCCTTTCTGTCTTCCTCGTACTCGGGGATATCCCAGGGATCTTCGTAGTAGAACTTGATCCATGCAATATCAATGGATTCGCCTGCAATACCTTCGGTTGCAACGAACGGAACAACACCCAGAGAAACGATCCAGTCCTGCCAATGCTGCTCGCCGCTCATCTCGATGTACAGATAGTGCCACTGACCGTCAGCCTTGATTTCCTCGTAAGCGGTAAACTCAAGATCGTACTCCTTGAGCGTGGTGGACTTATAGATGATACCGGCATTGTTTGCCTTGGTGGAAGAGGTGCGGTACTTGATCACTACGTACTTGGTCTCGCTGCTTACGCTTACGGGGTACTTGTTACCGTAAATGTATGCCTCGTCACCGGTTGCGGTGATTCTCATGAAGGTTTCGTCACCCTCGGTGATCTTTTCAATGGTTGCGTTGTTGCCGGAGAAGGTGTTGATCGCATCGTCCTGAGACAGCACGACAAAGTCACGCAGGTCGTATTCCTTATCGATCTCGCTGATCTCTACGCGTTCCTCGATCGGAACTTCCTTGTCTGCAGGCAGACCGTCAAAGGTAATGGTTGCAAAGTACTGCGCAGCCTTGTTGGACTGAGTGCCGCCGATACCGTGGCAGAAGGAAACCTGCTTACATCTGAGGTTGTCACCGTCGCCGCCGACGCTGAGCAGCCAGCACATCTTAGCCTGGTCACCGTTCTGAACGGTGGTATCCATATCCAGAGCCAGCTGGAGGTTGATTCTGAACTCAATGGTCAGTCTCTTGGTGGTCTCGTTGTACTCACCTGCAACGTCCTTGGTATCATCGGGAGAGTAGTTGCCCAGCCACTTGGTGGTCACGCCGGTGTTGCCATCGGGGTTGATACCAAAGCCGGTCTCGCTGAACTGTCTGTATTCAGCGTCTGCCTGACCGATACCGAACTGTACTGCGGTGCAAGCGTACAGGTAAGAAGCGCCGTTGACGCTGGGGTCACAGAAATAACCGTCAAAGCAGTCCATATTGAATGCCATGTACAGGTACTGACCGTCCCAGCCCCAGTATGCATCAAAGAAACCGGGCTTAGCAGCATCCAAAAATGCGTAGAACTCGTCAACAGAGTTCTTGCCGCTGTTGGTGCGCATTGCGTAGAACAGGTAGTCCTCGTAGTTTTCAAATTTCTCGTACTCGCCAACGCTGATCTTGCCGTCCAGCGCAGGGGTTACGGGCAGATAAGGAACGGTCCACTTGGTAGAAGCAATACCTGCTTCACAGTCGTAAACCTCTTCAGCCTTAACAGCCTTGTGCTCATAGTAGTCTGCCTGATTGACGTATTCATACTCAGCAGCAGAAGCTACGATTGCCAGAGCGGACAGCAGCATTGCAGCCAGCACCAGCATAGAAAGGATTTTTTTCATAGATGTCTTACCTCGTTTCCAATATTCGGATGTCTCCGTCCTATCCATTATACATAAGCACAGGATAATTGTCAATAAACTAAAGCGATTTTCAGCATATTAAACAATTTTTACCCATAAAATTCTCCACTCTGCCAACTGCAAAAAAGCGCATTTTATGATATAATCAAAATAGTAACAAAATTCAAAGCCGAAAGGAATTACCGCCATGAAAAAGATCAGAATCGGCGTGCTGGGCGCATACCGCGGCACCAGCATGATCAACTACTGCAAGAGAGCTGACCACGCAGAGGTGGTTGCCATTTGCGACAAGAGCCAGGAGGCGCTGGACGCGCAGCGTCAGTACACCGAGGGGCTTGACATTACCTTCTACGACCATTTTGACAACTTTATCAATCACGACATGGACGCGGTAGTGCTTGCAAACTACGCCAACGAGCACGCTCCCTTTGCCATTCGCTGCCTGCGCAAGGGCTTGCACGTATTTTCCGAGGTTCTGCCCGTGCAGACCATGAAGGAGGCTGTGGAGCTGATCGAGGCGGTGGAAGAGACCGGTCTTGTGTACGCTTACGGCGAAAACTACTGCTATATGCCTGCGGCTTACGAGATGAAAAAGCTTTACGAGGCAGGCGAGATTGGCGAATTTGAGTACGGCGAGGGCGAGTACATTCACAACTGCGAATCGATCTGGCACTCCATTACCTACGGTGAGCCCGATCACTGGCGCAACTGCGGCTACGCAACCTTCTACTGCACGCATTCGCTGGGTCCGATCATTCACGCAACCGGTCTGCGCCCCGTATCGGTCATAGGCTTTGAGGGCGGCAAGAACGAGCGCCGCGCGCGCACGGGCTGCAAGAGCGGTCAGTTCGGCATTGAAATGGTCACGCTGGAGAACGGCGGCATTGTCAAGAGCATTCACGGTGACTTGTACAAAAACTCGATCTGGTACTGCATGTACGGCTCCAAGGGCAGAATGGAATGCGGACGTGAAGACGCACGCAACGGTCACATTGCAAGAATCTACGTCAACGTGGACGAAGAGGACGGCGCATACGACCGCGAGGTCTTTAAGGACTACTACCCCACGCACGGCATGGAGGACCGCGTTCACGGCTTTGGTCACGGAGGCTCGGATTTCTACTCCATGTACCACTTTATCAACCGCATTCTGGGCGACGAGAGCGCCGACATCATTGACGTATACGAGGCAATGGATATGTTCCTGCCCGGTCACTTTGCGTACCGCTCCATTCTGGCGGGCGGCGTGAGCGTGGAGGTGCCCAACCTGCGCGACAAGTCCATCCGCGACGCATGGAGAAATGACGTTGCCTGCACCGACCCCAAGGTAGCGGGTGATCAGCTTTGGCCCAACCTCTCCAGAGGCACGCCCGACATTCCGCAAAGCACCTATGATCGCATGAAGCAGCTTTGGGATGAGGAATGCCAAAAGACCGAGGGCACGTACCGTACCGCGGCACTGACCCAAGGAAGCGAGCAGAAGTAATATGAATCATTACAGCAGAAAACCCTTGCAAACGCAAGGGTTTTCTGCATTTCATTGTATACGGGCGACCGCAGGTCGCCCCTACGGTAAATTCAACAAAACCATTTTAACCCGTAGGGGCGAACTGTGTTCGCCCGCTTTTTTCACACAAAAACAATAAGAGGTCAAGTCACAGACTTAACCTCTTTCTTGTTGTAATTACTTATACTTTCTCTTGCGCGCTGCTTCAGACTTCTTCTTGCGCTTTACGCTGGGCTTCTCGTAGCATTCTCTCTTACGGAGCTCGGCAAGAACGTTGGAGCGAGCCATCTGACGCTTAAAACGTCTCAGGGCGCTGTCCAGAGTTTCGCCTTCTTTAATTCTTACTTCTGCCATTATCTATTTCCCTCCCCTCGCGTCGGCCAAGAGTGAATAAACATAACTTCCGTTATATCCTTTGGTATTATACACCAAACATTTCAGAATGTCAAGTGTTTACGCAAAAGTTTTTTTGCGAATT
>JAZRDG010000086.1:0-6575 GCA_045660125.1 Eubacteriales bacterium
CCGCGGGGGAGGGGGACCGCGATAGCGGTGGTGGGGGTTCCCATACGGACGCTCTGAACCCAAAACGGATAACCGTTACCCCGCGCTATCTCTACAGCACTACACCCCTGATGCAAAAGAGCGGTGAAGTGGGAACCCCCACCACCGCAATCGCGTCGCCTTCTTGGGTCGGCGCCGCTGCGGTCCCCCTCCCCCGCGGGGAGGCTTGTTTCGCGCATCCGCATTGTATGATAATATTTATCCCCCTACATACAAAAAAAGAGCTGCCTCAAATTTGAAGCAGCTCTTTTTATAAACTTTAAAGCAATTTCAACTAACTAAATTAGTCCTTCTTCTTGATGCAAACAACACCCAGAGAAATGATAGCAACAATAGCACCAACGCTGATCACGCCGCCGCAGCTCTTCTCTTTTTCCGCATTGGGGTTGGAAACGGGCTTCTTGGTGGTCTGCTCTTCCTCTGCCTCGGTCTCTTCCTCGGTGGTTACCTCAGCCTCGGTGGTCTCGGGCTCGGTCTCTTCGGGCTCCTGGTCAAGGCCTGCGTATGCAATAGCCTCGTCCTCGGTTGCGAACATTGCCATCTCGTACAGGTAAACAAGGGTCTCCTCGTCAGCACCCATGGGGTCGAATCTGAACTGGTTGTAGGTACCCTCGCAGTCGCCGGTCAGGTCGTAGATGATGTACTCGATCTCGCCGCTGCCTTCGCAGGGATAGTCGGTGGTGGTAGCGTAAGCAGGGTCAGGACCCATAATGTCGCCTGCGCTGTAGAACAGCTCGAAATCATCTACGTAGCCTTCGATCTTGAGCTTGATAACGATGAAAGGATAGGACTGAGAATCAACCTTTTCAAGGCCTGCCTTCTTGATGTAGGAGGACCAGTTGATGGTCAGGTAGGGGTCACCAACGTCGGTGATCTTAAGTCTTGCGCCTTCCCACTCGGACTTGTAGAGCGTCTTGTGAATGCCGTTGGGGCTGGCGAGTACCTTCATTTCCTTTGCGTTTTCATCGAAAACGACCTTGGTATTAACGTATTCGGTAGCTGCGCCTTCGGTGGTCTCTTCAGCGGTGGTCTCTTCAGCAGCTACTGCAACCAGTGCAAAGCAGGAAGCAACCAGCAGCATGGAAAGAACCAGAGCCAGTAATTTTTTCATGGTAAAAATCTCCTTTACTATAAATAGTTTGCACTTATCATTTTATACTATTTTTTCATAAATGTCAACATAAACAAGGCATTTTTTTAGAGATTTGTGAAAAATCACAAACAAAAAAGTGGCTGACAGTACGCGTCAGCCACAAAAGGGACGGTTTTTATCGAGGTGCAGGTCGGTCAACTTGAAGTACCCACGTACACGCCGTTTCGGTAGGTCAGCGTGTAAGTGCCCGCGTAAAGGCTGACGCCGTCCAGATGCACGTAAGGGGTCACGGTAATGCTCACCTCTCCCGTGTCGGGAACGCTCAGCGCAGCGGTGAAAATATTGCCGCCAAGCTGCTCGGCGGTGTAGATTTTACCGCCGCCATCAATCTCGCTTACAATATCCGAGCCTCCCAGCGTCAGCTCACGCGTGCCGTTTTGGTCGGTGACGGCACAAATAAAGCCGTAGCTGCCGCGCGAGAGTGTGGTTTCGGGGGCAACGAGCGCGCACAGGCGCACAGAAATACTGCCGTTATGGGGATTGGTCTCCTGGCAGGCAAGGTAGCGCGCAGGGCAGGTGGGTAGCGCGGGCGCGGTCAGCGTCAGTTGCGCCGTGCAGCCTTGCACGTACAGGGGCGAAGTGCTGCCGTCCTTTGCAAGCACGTAAAAGGACGCGTCCTCGGGCACGGTGCAGTTCACGGGGTAAGTGCCGGGCTGCGCTTCCTCGGAGCTTGTAAAGCAAAAGGAGAGCAACGCGCCCTCGATCTGCACGTTTTGCACGGCGTCAAGCAGTAAATTGATGCTGCCGCCCTTGTCGTGATAGGTCAGCGTCAGTGCGTCGGTCGCTTGCAGGAGCGTGATATTGGCCAGCGTAAACAGGGAAGCGTCGTATTGCAGCGTCAAAAAGCCGCCCGCAAGCTCTGTGGCGGGCAGGGAGAGGGATAGCGTGATCTCCTGTCCCGGCTCAGCCGCTCCGGTCTGCGTAAGCGTCAGCGCAAGTGGGTCACCGGCATGGGTGGGCAGGATCATTGTACAAATCAACAGGCAACAAATTAAAAAACAACAAAAGCGCGTTTTCATGCCATGCTCCTTTCCTTTTACTGCAAGGTACGTTTTGTGTATTCTCATTATACATAAATATCCGAAATTTGTCAAGCACGCCGTAATTTTCCATGTAAGTCGGGACGCTGAGTGCGCATAATAATCATGACCCAAAAATTACGGAGGATCATACAAATGAAAAATACCGGTAAAGCTTTTGCTCTTGCCTTAATTTTGGCTGCCGTGACCGCTTGCGCGGTTGGCTGTGTGGGACCCGAGAGTGATGATAGCGGTGTGAATGAAAACACCGATACCACGGGCACCACGCAAACCACCACCCAAGCGCCCACCACCCAAGCACCTACCACCGAAGCAACCACCACCGACGGTGCGCTTGGCAGCATTGCAGGTGACGTCAGCGATGCCATTACGGGCGATAGCACCGGAGCGACAACCACCGCACCGTCCAGAATGAACGGCAGAATGCGCGGCAGAGAAGGCAAATAAAGTAAAAAAGAGGCTGAGCGTGCGGCTCAGCCTCGTTTTTTTTAGTGAATCTGCGTGCCGGTGGGAACGCTGTCGTCTACAAAGATGACCTTGCAGCCGCATGCGTTGTTGGTGGCAGCCAGCAGCATGCCCTGAGAATTGATGTTGCAAATTCTGTTCGGCTTGAGGTTTGCGATCACGATGATCTTCTTGCCGATGATGGACTCGGGCGTGTACTCTGCCTTGATCGAGGACATGATGACTCTCTCGCCAATGCCGTCGTCCAAGGTCAGCTTGAGGCAAGCGTTGGACTTGCGCAGCGTTTCAGCCTTGAGGATCTTGCAAACGCGCAGGTCGATCTTGTCAAAGTCTTCAATGGTCACCTGCTCCTTGACGGGCTGTACGGGGTCAGCCTCGCCTCTGGGTGCGTCGGGCGCTGCAGGGGTCTCCTCTGCGGGAGCCTCGCATACCTCGCAAGACTTTTCTGCAGCAATCTCAGCCTCGGTCTTGGGGTAGGAGAAGTCCAGAAGGTGCACGTACTTGTCCGCGTCGATCGCGTACAGGAACAGATACAGTCTGGGACCCTGCTCCTTGTCGATCAGCAGCTTGTAAACGGTCTTGAAGAAGTTGCCCTGAATGCCCTTGATCTCCTTGGAGTCGGCAAGCTCGGGGTAAACCTGCTTGGGAATATCGTAAATGGCGGTGTTGAGCTCGTCAAGCGTGTAGCCACCCTTGGCAATCACGTCGTGAAGCAGCGCGATCTGCTGCTTTTCCTGCTCGGTCAGCTGCTCGAATACCTCAAAGTTACGGGTCGCGCGCAGGCGGTTGACCTGCTCGGGAGCGCACTGCTCCAGCCAGAACTTTGCTCTCTCCAGTCTGTCTGCAAACTGCTCGTGCTTGTAGGGCATACCGATCTTTTCAAATACGGTCTCAAGAAGCGGCACGTTGAAGTCAACGATAGAGCCGAGCTGTACCAAAAGACCCATGGGAACGGTCTCTACGTGGCGACCCTCGATCAGGCACTTTTCCATGATGGATACGGTTGCCTCGTTTGCCTTGCCCTCGCGGTAATCGTTAAGCATCTTGTCAAACTCGAAATACTGGCGCAGAATGCCGTCGTCAAAGCAAATGTCGAACGCCTTTACAGGGTCGGTCTTTGCGTACAGCCACAAGAGAACCTCGGGCTGATACAGCTTGAGCATGGTCTCGGGAGTCAGGTTGATACCCGAGGAAGAGGACATCTTGCCCGCAAGACCCTTGATGCCGATAAACTCATAGCCCTGATACAGGGGAGCCTGATGACCGAATACCTTCTTGGCGATCTGCTTGGAGTTGTTGTAAGAGCCCGTGGGCGCGGAGTGGTCCTTTCCGCCCGGCTCAAAGTCAACGCCCTCGTGACGCCATCTCATCGCCCAGTCAACCTTCCAGCCAAGCTTGCAGTTGTGATTTTCAAGGAAATTGAAGTGACCTGCATGACCGCAGCGGCAGGTGTAGTCTGCCTCGGTGCCGTCGGCGGAGAAGTTTGTAATGGTGGTAAAGTCGGTGTGGCAAGCGTCACAGAAGATGCTTACAGGGCTGTAAGCTGCCTTTTCTGCGTCGTGCTCAGCCTTGAGCTCGTCTTCGCTCTTGCTCTTGTCCTTGGTCTTGAACGAGTCAAGGATCTCAAAGATCTCGCCGCGCTTCTGAATGGACTCAAGAATTGCGTCAGCGTAAGCGCCCGAGCGGTACAGATCTGCCTGATAGCGGCAATCCAGCTTGATGCCGAAGGGCTCAATGCCCTTGAGAAACTCGTCCTCAAAGTGCTTTGCGTAGTTTTCGTGGCAGCCCCAGGGGTCGGGAATGTCTACGTAAGGGCAGCCGATGTATTTGTCATAATCGTTGCCAACAACAGCCTGCACGTTTGCAGGGATCTTGCGGCAGCGGTCGTATTCGTCCCAGGAAATCAAAAGTCTTGCCTTTTTGCCTGCCTTTTCCAGTGCCTTAACCACGAACAAGGGGGTTGCCAGATCGCGGAAGTTACCAATGTGAACAGAGCCGGAGGGAGAAACACCGGCAGCGCAGACGTATTCATCCTTGTCGGGATTTTGCGCGATGATCTTTTTTGCAATTTCTTCTGACCAATGCATAATAAGTCTCCTTTAATTTATCAATATTTGAATATGAACATACTAATTCTATTATAGTATATCACAGTTTTTCCGGTCTGTCAATCGGTATGTTTTCTAATATTTTGCATGTGTCGGCAAAATTTTCGGGCATAAAAGGGCAAAAAGGGCGCAAACTATCAATGGATATCCTATCATCCAATCATCAAAATACAATAGGAGAAATAATTATGATGCCTATCGTTGACAGAATTGCCCTGATCGTGGCTGCGATCGGGGGATTGAACTGGGGCAGCGTCGGTCTGTTCGGCTTTGATGCGGTCGCTTGGCTGTTTGGCGGACAGGGCGCGGTGCTTTCCAGAATCGTGTACGTGGCAGTCGCCCTCGCCGCTCTTTGGTGCATTTCCCTGATCTTCCGCGTCAGAGATACCTTTGAGCAGCCTGAAGAGATGTGAACAATGCAAAAACGCCCGCACAACCGTGCGGGCGGGTTTTACATAGACACTTGTGTTTTTTGGAGATATGTGATACAATATACGAAAGGAAACAGGATCAAAAGGAGAGTTGCTATGCCGTTACCGTATAATGGAGAAAATAAACCTTTAGCCAAAGCGTTGAGAAAAAATGCAACTAAGCAAGAAAATCATCTGTGGTATGATTTTTTAAGTACTTATCCCGTGAAATTCAGAAGACAGAGAATGATAGATAATTTTATAGCAGATTTTTATTGTAAAGACGCAAAATTGATTATCGAAATAGATGGTTCACAACATTATACCCAGCAAGGACTGGAAAAGGATCAATACAGAACCGAGATATTAGAGGGATATGATTTGAAAGTCATTCGTATAACCAATGAGCAAGTCGATAAAAATTTTTATCAGGTCTGTTCATACATAGACCAAGTAGTCAAGGAGAGCATCGAGTAGGCAGAATTGCCTGCTCGATTTTTTGAGTGCAATTATTCGATCAGCAACTTGCCTGTAACGGATAATCGAGCAAGACAGACGGGCTCATAGCCTCCCCGTGGGGAGGGTTTTTGAAGTTTCCCATAACGGATAATCATACAAGGCAGATGCGCGAAACAAGCCTCCCCGCGGGGAGGGTTTTTGAAGTTTCCCGTAACGGATAATCATACAAGGCAGATGCGCGAAACAAGCCTCCCCGCGGGGGAGGGGGACCGCGATAGCGGTGGTGGGGGTTCCCATACGGACGCTCTGAACCCCAAACGGATAACCGTTACCCCGCGCTATCTCTACAGCACTACACCCCACGATGCAAAAGAGCGGTGAAGAGGGAACCCCCACCACCGCAATCGCGTCGCCTTCTTGGGTCGGCTCCGCTGCGGTCCCCCTCCCCCGCGGGGAGGCTATGGGCGCGTCCGATTTGTGTACGCGTCCATAAAGAAAATGCTATAGAGGTGACCATTTTAAAATTTATTCAAAAGATCAACTACTTACTCACAACGGTAAAAAACAAAATGGTGTATTCAAAAAGCCTCCCCGCGGGGGAGGGCTTTTGAAGTTTCCCATAACGGATAATCATACAAGGCAGATGCGCGAAACAAGCCTCCCCGCGGGGAGGCTATGAGCGCGTCCGTTTTTATGACTTGTTCGTTTGGATGAAAAACGATAGATTATACCAATGATATTACGCTTTGCGCAAAAAAACGCCCGATACGGGCGTTTTTTGTTTTACAACTCCTCAGCGTAATGGTTTTTATACCCTTCGCCGAAGATTTCGGTTGCTTTTGTTACGATCAGGAATGCGTTTTTATCCTCCTGCTTGACAACGTCGCGCAGCATGGGGTAC
>JAZRDG010000087.1:0-24377 GCA_045660125.1 Eubacteriales bacterium
GAGATCTCGTCCTCCAGCTTCTTCTGCTCGGCGGCAAGTCTTGCCTTTTCCTTTTCAAAGTCGATGATATCAGCCATGGGCAGGAAAATTGCGGCAGAGTCGGTGATGATCTGTACAGCGTTGTCGCCCGAAACCACCTCGGCATCAAACGCCTCTGCTACGATGACCTCGGAAGCGGATGCCAGTCTTGCAAAGAAGCCTGCGGCTGCGGTAAAGCAAGCGCCGTGCTTGGTTGCAATATATACCTTCGCCTTGCGGGAGGGAGCAACGTTCATCTCTGCGCGGCGGGTACGGATGGCGCGAATAGCGTCAATAACGCGTGCCATATCCTCGGATTCCTTTGCGAAAGCGGGGGTGGTGGCAGCATCGGGGTACTCTGCGATCATGATGCTCTCGCAGTCATGCGGCAGGGACTGGTAGATCTCCTCGGTAATGAAGGGCATGAAGGGATGCAGCAGCTCCAGCGTCTGAATGAGAACGTATGCGATGACGTCCGGGCAGACCTCGTTGCCTGCATTTTCCTTGTCGGAAAGTCTGGTCTTGGCAAGCTCAATGTACCAGTCGCAGAAGATATCCCAAATGAAATCGTACAGCATGGAGAGTGCAATGCCCAGCTCGTACTTGTCAAGGTTTGCGCGCACGCCCTGTGCGGTCTTGGAAAGCTCGGTCAGAATCCACTTGTCCTCGGTTGCAAGCTCGCTCTCTGCAGGCAGATGGATCTCGTCAATGGTCAGGTTCATACGAACGAATCTGGAAGCGTTCCAGAGCTTGTTTGCAAAATTACGTGCAGCCTCGATCTTTTCGTCCGAGAAACGCATGTCGTTTCCGGGCGAGTTACCGGTTGCCAGCGCAAAGCGCAGCGCGTCAGCACCGTACTTTTCAATGATCTCCAGAGGATCAATGCCGTTGCCCAAGGACTTGGACATCTTGCGGCCCTGTGCGTCACGCACCAAGCCGTGAATCAGCACGGTATCAAAGGGAGCCTGATCGGTATATGCCAGCGCGGAGAAGATCATTCTGGAAACCCAGAAGGTGATGATGTCGTAGCCGGTAACCAGCGTGCTTGTGGGATAGAAGTACTTCAGTTCCTCGGTCTCTTCGGGCCAGCCCAGCGTAGAGAAGGGCCAAAGCGCGGAGGAGAACCAGGTATCCAGCGTGTCGGGGTCCTGACGCATTGCCTTGCCGCACTTGGGGCAGACAGCAGAGGACTCCTTGGTAACTACGGTCTCGCCGCAATCGTCGCAGTAGAATGCGGGAATGCGGTGACCCCACCAAAGCTGACGGGAGATGCACCAGTCACGGATGTTTTCCATCCAGTGGAAGTAGTTCTTTTCAAATCTTTCGGGAACGAAACGAATGTCATCGTTGCGTACAGCGTCGATAGCGGGCTTTGCAAGGGGCTCCATCTTAACGAACCACTGCAGAGACACGCGAGGCTCAATGGTAGAGCCGCAACGGTAGCAGGTGCCAACGTTGTGCGCATAGTTGTCTACCTTGATTAAGAAACCGCCCTCTTCCAGATCCTTGACGATCTGCTTTCTTGCAACAAATCTGTCCATACCTGCGTATGCGGGGTAGTCCTCGGTGATCTTTGCATCGTCAGTCATGACGTTGATCACGGGCAGATCGTGGCGTGCGCCAACCCCAAAGTCGTTGGGGTCGTGCGCGGGGGTGATCTTTACGCAGCCGGTACCAAAGTCAGCCTCAACGTAGTCGTCGGCGATGACGGGGATCTCTCTGCCGACCAGAGGAAGCACCAGCATCTTGCCGATCATGTCCTTGTATCTCTCATCATTGGGGTTGACCGCAACGGCGGTATCGCCCAAGAGGGTCTCGGGACGGGTGGTAGCTACCTCAAGGTGACCGCTGCCATCCTTGAAGGGGTAGCGAATGTGCCAGAAATGGCCTGCCTGATCCTCGTATTCAACCTCAGCGTCGGAAATGGAGGTCAAGCACTTGGGGCACCAGTTGATAATGCGGTTGCCGCGGTAGATCAAGCCCTTGTCGTACAGCTTGACGAAAACGGTCTTAACTGCCTCGGAGCAGCCCTCGTCCATGGTGAAGCGCTCGCGCGTCCAGTCGCAGGAGGAGCCCATCTTTTTCAGCTGAGAAATGATTCTGCCGCCGTACTGCTCCTTCCAAGCCCAAGCGCGCTCCAGGAAGCCGTCTCTGCCAAGGTCTTCCTTGGTAATGCCTTCCTTGCGCATTGCTTCCACGATCTTTGCCTCGGTTGCGATGGATGCGTGGTCAGTACCGGGCAGCCACAGCGTGCAAAAACCAGCCATGCGCTTATAGCGGATCAGAATATCCTGCAGGGTGTTGTCCAGCGCGTGACCCATGTGCAGCTGACCTGTGATGTTTGGAGGGGGGATGACAATGGTATAGGAGGGCTTGGTCTTGTCAATGGTGGGGGTAAAGTAGCCCTTTTCGCACCAGTTGGCATAGATCTTGTCCTCAAATTCACCGGGGGAATAGGTTTTCGGTAATTCGTGATAGGAATTCATATCTATCTTTCTCCTTCATATAATTTTCTGCAATAAAAAAACTCCACCGTCGCTGACAGTATCAGGACGTGGAGATAACGCGGTACCACCTGATTTCACGCCCAATACGGGCATGCACTCAAAACACGATAACGGCGTGTTGGCTAAAGCCTCCGTTGCGGACTACTGTGTTTCACCCGCACCGCTCCCGGACGACTTGGGCAATGCTTTCCTCGAACTCTCACCAACCGTTCGATCTCTGTGCGAAAGGGGATTGCCTACTACTTCCGTTCCAAGCGTTTGACATATACGGATAAAGTATATCATATAGTATGGATTTTGTCAACAATTTTCGCTCGAAAAAATATTTTCAAAAAAATCGAAAAAAATTGAAAAAAGGTATTGACAAATCGAAAAGAATCTGTTATACTATCAAAGTCGTCAACAGACGGCACAATGCTGGTATGGCTCAGTCGGTAGAGCACGTCATTGGTAATGACGAGGTCATCAGTTCGATTCTGATTACCAGCTCCACAAAAACCCTCGCAGTAGCGAGGGTTTTTTGATTATTTCGGACTTTGGAGGCAGATATGAGCACAAGAGGAGATCAGGCAAAAGAACTTTTCTTACAAGGCTACACCTGTGCGCAGGCGGTTTTGCTGGCGTTTGAGGACGTTACGGGCTTGGATACCACCATGGCGGCAAAGCTTTCAAGCGGCTTTGGCGGCGGCATGGGCAGGTTGCGCGAGGTCTGCGGTGCGGTCAGCGGTATGTTTATGGTGTACGACATTGTCTGCGGTTACGCAGAGCCCGGAGATATGGAAAGCAAAAAGCGCGTGTACGCCGATATCCGCGAATTGGCAGAGCGCTTCAAGGCGCAATCGGGCGGCTCTATCGTGTGCCGCGAGCTGCTTGCCGAGGTAGAGACCACCACGGGCGGTGACCCCGAGCAGAGAACTGCGGAGTACTACCAAAAGCGTCCTTGCCCCAACCTTGTCGCACTCGCAGCAGACGTCTTGGACGAATTTTTGAGAGAAAAGCATGTAATTTGAAATGCAGCCGTGCCTTCGGGCACGGCTATTTTGTTTTTTTAAAAATTTTTTGAAAAAATATTGGAAAAACGTCGGACATTCGTGTGATTTTTTGCGTCTATATAGGTGAGTACGGTTTTCTTGACCTACGGGAGAACTTATGCTAAAATAATATTGGTTAGGGACGCGTTGCAGGCGTCCGAATAAGGAGGCATGAATATGAAAAAGAGTATGGCTGTTCTGACGTTCTGTTTGGCTCTGATGCTGCTCTGCGGCTGCCAATCGATTGAGGATATCCAGCAGGGCATCGAACAAGGCGTTGAGCAAGGCGTGAAGGATGCGCTTTTCAAGGACTTGAAAATTGAAGATTCGTTTGAAGACGGCAAGCCCTACCACCTGTATTTTCTGTCCAACGGTGACGGCACCTGTACGCTCAAGTACGTGACCGTCAATCCCGAAAACGAGCAGAATTTTGTGCTTGAGATCCCCGAAAAATCTCCTGCGGGCGATACCGTGACCTCTGTGGATATCGTGCAGGACGCTTCCGCCGCATTCGGTAAGGATCCCTCTGTGCAGAATTTCCCTTGGGTGCTGTCCGAGGCGAGCTATCAGGCAATCTGCCAGACCGCACAGGCGAACAATATCCCCGAGTTTGATTACAATAAGATGCGCGCAAACTTTTACGAGATCTCCATCGAGGGCATGGATGACGAGGCTAAGATAGCGCAGCTGCTTAACGACTACCCCATTGCAAAATACGGCAAGGTATACGCCTATTATCGCTATGCGTCCGAAGCCGAGGTGACCAAGATTTACGGTTATATCACCAAATATGCCGAGTGGGATGACGCCAAGTATCAAAAGAACGCTGACGAGATCATGGCGCTGGTCAAGCAGAGCGAGAGCCTTGAGGAGGCAGAGCTGTGTCTGACCGCCTTTCGTAACGTATGTCTTGGGCAGGTCGAGGGCATTTCGATTCCCAAGAGTGTGACCAAGATCAACAACGAGCTTTGGAAAAATGCGGAAAATTTGAAAAGCGTTACGGTAGCACAGGATAACCCCGCGATCAAAATGATCGACGGCTGCCTTGTGGATACCGCAAACGCCACGCTGATGCTGTATCTGCGCGAGGACGGCAACGTGCCCACGGACGCCGGCATTCAAATTGTGGATACGTACGCCTTCAGTCATTTTTATATGCCCCTGCCAGATGGGAACATGAACGCAAGGCTTGATTTGTATATTCCCGAGGGCGTCACCGAACTTGGAAGCGATTGCTTTAAGGGAATTGAAACGGAGAGACAGGCTACGCTGAATATCCATCTGCCCGCAAGTCTGCGCAAGGTTGGCAAAATTCCGAATTCGTTCTTGTACCACTATGACGGCACGTGGCAGGAATGGGAGAGTGGCATTACCTTTGAGCCGAGCGGAAAAAAGGGCGAGTACATTCGTCTGAAGACGACTGATCGCGAGTATTCCAAACAGTTCTTTTTCCCCAGTAAATAAAAGACATTCATATACAGAACAGGCACCGCTATTGCGGTGCCTGTATTGTTTTTACAGCAAAATATCTCCCAGCGCGCCGTACAGCGCGTCAAGATCGCTTTGCGTGGTATCCATGCCAAAGCTGATGCGCACAGCACCCGTGTCGGGCGTGCCGAGCGTGCCGTGCCCAAGCGCTGCGCAATGAAAGCCTGCGCGTGTGCAAATACCGCGCCGATCAAGCTCTGCTCCGAGCGCGTCGGCAGGGATACGGTCGTGGCTGAACAGCAGCACGGGTCCGCGGCAATGCGGCGCATAAACGCGTACGCCCGAAAATCTGCAGAGCATGGCACGTGCGCGGTCGTAGAGGTGTTTGTCCTGTGCCATAATCGTGCCAATACCGCGCGCCTGTACCTCGCGAATGCCTGCCAGCAGCCCCGCAATGGCAGGGGTGGGCAGCGTGCCCGCCTCATAGCGTTCGGGTGGCAGCTCAGGCATCTCGCCCGAAAGCGAAAAAACGCCGTTGCCGCCCTGCATCAGTGGGGTCAGCGTCACGCCGTCGCCCAAAATCAGCGCACCGCAGCCCTGCAGCCCGTAAAGCCCCTTGTGCCCGGGGATACAAAGCAGATCAATCTGCATCTGCTTCATATCAATAGGCAAATGCCCTGCGGATTGCGCGGCGTCCACGCAAAACAGCATACCGTGCCGCTTGCAAAACGCGCCAAGGGCTGAGAGCGGCATGACCGAGGACACGATGTTGGACATGTGCGCGCAGACCAGCATGCGCGTGTTCGGCTTTTTCTTGGCAGCGGCATCGGTGATGATGCGCGCCGTGCCCACGTGCGGATCGGTTGCAGGGGAGAGAAAGGTATCAAACGTGATCTCACCGCGCCCTTGCAGCTCGCAAAGCGGACGGTAGACCGCGTTGTGCTCCATTTCGGAGCAAAGCACGTGATCTCCCTGCCGCAGCGCACCGTGCAGCGCAAGATTGAGCGCGTGCGTCGCCCCCGAGGTGAACACCACGCGCTCGGGCCCGCTTGCGCCAAACGTCTGCGCCAAGGCACATCTGCAATCGTACACGGTCTGCGCAGCGGCATCCGAAAGCGCGTGCGCACCGTGCCCGGGATTGCCGCCTGCACGCGTCATGCAATCGTATACCGCGCGGTGCACGGCAGAGGGCTTGGGCCAAGAGGTAGCGGCATGGTCAAGATAAATCGGTGCGCTCATGTGCCGCTCTCCATAAATTCGCGCACGGCGATCCCCGCGCGCTCAAGCACGATTGCCGCATTGGGCTTTTGCGTACTTGAAAACGCAACGCCGTAAACGCAGCCTGCGTGCGTGTGCGAGTAGCTGAGCTTGATCATCTCGGCGCGCACACCGGCACGAAAGAGCGTATCGCGCGCCTTGGCGGCATAGGTGGCAGAGCCGATCACCGCAACCGTCTGCCCACGGGCGGGCATGGAATTTTGCTGCTTATCATTGTCCAAACGTTTCATTTGGTGACCGCCTTTCATGAAGGGTTGCACCCTTCAATGTCAATATATGTCGCAGGCGGCAAAAGGGTGCATGCGCAGCGTGGCTTTTCGCACAAAGCAAGCAGCGCAGCAAACGATGAAAGCGATATTGGCAGCATACACGATCAGCGTTGCCGTGCCCTCGGGCAAGAGCAGCGAGGCGTGCACGTGCTCGGGCGGCAGCAGGGGCAAGAGATAGCGCACGGCAATCCCCGTCAGCGCAGCTGCTGCCAGCGCTTGCGCCAGCTTGGCAAGCAGATAGGGCAAAAAGCCAAAGCCTCTGCCGTGGCACACGCTCATGATCTGGCACATGACAGATAGCCCCGACCACGAGGAAAGTGCCGCGCACAGCATGGCGGCTTGCGTGGGGTCTTGCACCTGTGCCGCGCGTGCAATGCCGCCCGACATTTCAAGCATGCCGTATAACAGTGCGCTTGGCACGGGCGGCAGCGCAAGGCGCAAAAGCGCGCTTTGGAGTGCGCCCAGCACGGCAGAGAAGAACAGCACGTAAGAGCACACGGCAAGCATGCTTTGCGCAGCTGAACCGACTGCACTTGTAAATACGCCCGCGCCGATGCGCAGCGGCTGCGGCTCGGGCGGTGCGCACGCGGTGTCGTCGGGCATGAGTACGCGCGTGGCAAGCGCGGTGGCGAGCGAGCACAGCAGCGAGATCCCCCAAAGCCACAGCCCCAGCCTGCGGCTGCCCAAAAGTGATGCACCCACCGCGCTGATCATGTAAGCCGAGCTTGGATTGTTGATAAAGGTGAGCAGCCGCGTGCATTGCTTTTTGCTCAAAGCACCCGTGTCGTACAGGGCAGCCGCAGCGCGCGCCCCCGTGGGAAAGCCGCAAAGCGCACCCAGCACCACGGGGCATGCCGCAGCCCCCGGTACACCCAAAAGCCTTTGCATCGGGCGCGAGAGCACGCGCCCAATGGCAGCCGCTCCGCCGCAGCCCACCAGTATTTCGGATGCCACCATAAAGGGAAACAGCGCGGGAATGACCGTGTCGCGGCATAATTGCAGCCCCGTGCGCACAGCGCTCACCGCTCCGTCCGCAAAAAACAGCAAAAGCAGAATGCAGCCAGCCCCAAAAATGCCAAAGCCAAGTCTGCCCACCTCCATGCGGCGTTTGCTTTTTTTCATATACCCTCCCATCGTCTCATATAATAGCATATCTGTTACAATATAGCAAAATCGGAGGAAAATATGCAAAGGCGCAAAAAAGAGGGACGCGGCAGTGCGATAGAATGGCTGGAGCGCAAATTTGATATCTCGCCCGATATCGTCAGCGGTGTGCGCGTGGAGATACGCGGACAGAACAAGCTGCTCTTGGAGGGCTGCCGCAAAATACTCAAATACGGAGAGCAGGAGATGCTGCTCGATCTTGGCAAAACGCGCCTGCGCGTGTGCGGCGAGCGGCTTTGGTGCACCTCGTTTATCTCGGGCGCTCTGGGCGTGGGCGGTCATATCGTATCGGTCAGCTTTGAGGAGGATGCAAGATGAATCCCTCTTATTGGTTGCTTGGATACGCGGTGGTGCGCCTGTCGCGTGCGCATGCAGAGCTTGTGCTCAATCTTTGCATGCAGGGTGGCATCGTCTATATGGACGGCGGCAGCGACGTGGAGTATATGCGCCTTTGCCTGCGTAGCGGACACGCGCGCAAGCTTTGCTATATGATGGCGCAAGCAGGCGTGCCGTTTGCGGTTGAGCGGCGCGGGGGATTGCCCGTGATCCTTCGCCGTTTGCTTTGCCGCCCCGGGCTTTTGCTTGGTGGGATTTGCGCGCTTGCGCTGATCATTTGCTCGGAGTGCTTTGTGTTTGATATCCGCGTGACGGGAAACACGACCCTGACAAGCACCGAGGTCAAGGCTTTGCTTGCAGAACAGGGGCTTGTGACGGGCGCGTTTATTCCCGCTCTGGACACCGACCGCCTTGAAAATCGGGTGATGCTGTCCACCGATAAGATCGGCTGGCTGTCGGTCAATTTGCGCGGAAACGTGGCAAACGTGGAGCTTGTGGAGCAGAGATTGCCCCAGCCAAAGCCCGTGCTGCGCCCTGCGCATATCGTTGCCTCGCGCAGCGGCGAGATCGTGGCGGTCGAGCTGTACCGCGGCAACGTGCTGGTCAGCGCGGGGCAGCAGGTGGGCAAGGGAGATCTGCTGATCGCGGGCGTGTATGACAGCGCAGCCACGGGATTTCGCTTTACAAGGGCGTCGGGTAAGGTCATGGCGCGCACGGTGCATACCTTTCGGGTGGAAATTCCGTACGAATACGAGCAAAAGGTGCATACGGGCGAGGTTTTTGAGAAAAAATCGTTAATTTTTTTCGCATTTCCGATAAAAGTTTTCGAAAGTACTGGAAATTGCGGTGGGGATTATGATATAATATATATTGTGGAGAACTGTAGCCCCGTGGCAGATGTGGATCTGCCGCTGTCGCTGCATACCGAGCGGTATCTGCCTTATACCAAAGAGACGGCGTATCGCACTCCCGAGGCGGCGCTTGTGCTTGCGCACAGGCAGCTTTCAGAGCAGATCGCAGAGGTTCTCGAGGACGGCGAGCTGCTGGAAAAACGCATCTACACCGAGATTGGCGAGAGCGGCATCGTGCTGCGTGCCGAGGTGATTTGTATTGCGGACATTGCCGCGGTGCAGGAATTTGAATTGGATATTAAAAACAAACGTTAAAGGAAGAGTATATGGAACAGAGAATTATCAAGGTAGCCTCGTCCGAGGATACCGCTGCGATCTTCGGCAGCTATGACGTCAACGTGCGTGCCGTGGAGCAGACCATGGGCGTGCAGATCCGTAACCGCGCAACAGACGACGGCGGCGACAGCATTATCGTCACGGGAGCGGATCGCGAGCAGGTCAATAAGGGCGCGGCGGTGATCGAGTACCTTGCCGACATGATCAAATACAGCCAGCTTTCCGAGCAGAGCGTCAGATACGTGATCGATATGGTGGATAGCGGCAAGGCGCGCGAGCTTGCCGAGCTTGGCGACGATTGCATTTGCGTGACCACCAAGGGCAAGCCCATCAAGGCAAAAACGGTGGGACAGAAGCAGTACGTGGAAGCCATTCGCAAAAACACCGTGATTTTGGGCGTCGGCCCTGCGGGTACGGGTAAAACTTTCCTTGCAGTTGCCATGGCGGTCAAGGCGCTGCGAGACAGACAGGTTTCGCGCATTATCTTAACCCGTCCTGCCATTGAAGCAGGCGAGAAGCTGGGCTTTTTGCCGGGCGATCTGCAAAGCAAGATCGACCCCTACCTGCGTCCGCTTTACGACGCGCTCTTTGAAATGCTGGGCCCCGAGAACTACCAAAGACAGGTGGAGAAGGGCATCATCGAGGTAGCTCCCTTGGCGTATATGCGCGGACGTACCTTGGACGATTCGTTTATCATTCTGGACGAGGCGCAGAACGCAACCCCCGAGCAGATGAAGATGTTCTTGACCCGTCTTGGCTTCCGCTCCAAGATGGTGGTCACGGGTGACCTGACGCAGACCGACCTGCCCTCGGGACAGAAATCCGGACTTGCAGCTGCCGTCAAGATTTTAGACGGCATTGAGGACATTGCGCTGCACCGCTTTACCGAGAAGGACGTGGTGCGTCACAGACTCGTACAAAAGATCATTCTTGCCTACGAGAAATACGAAAGAGAAAAGACCGAGCACAGATCCAAGGATAAAAAATTCCATTACGCAAAAAGAGAGGATGCACAAAAATGAACCGCAAGATGCTTTTGAAGATCTATTTTGAAAACGAGCAGGATATCATGCCCGTGACCTACAAGCTCAAGATCCTTATGCGCCGCGCCATTGAGGCAACGCTGGACTATGAGCAGTTTTGCAACGGCTGCGAGGTATCGCTGACCTTTACCGATAACATGGGCATTCGCGAGCTTAACCGTCGCTTCCGCGAGATCGACCGCGAGACCGACGTGCTTTCCTTCCCGCTCTTTGACTACGAGGGCGAGGCGGACGAGCCGGTGCTTGACGAGATCCACAATAACCTTGGCGACATTGTCATCTCCTTGGAAAAGGCTTGGGGTCAGGCGGAGGAGTACGGTCACTCCTACGAGCGCGAGGTAGCATTCCTTTGCGTGCATTCCATGCTGCACCTTTTGGGCTATGACCACGAGAAGGGCGAGGAGGACGATGCCGACATGCGACACAGACAATCCGAGATTATGAAGCTGCTTGGCTTGGAGGTACATAGCGCATGATGGACGGACAAGAGCCCGAAAAGAGGGAAAACCCCTATAAAAAACAGAATCCCTATAAAAAGCAGCCCAAAGAGGACCTGCCGCCCGAGGAGCAAACGGTTGGCAAGACCGAGACCTTTGTTACGCGTAACGTCAAGCTGATCACGTTTATCGTTTGCGTAGCGGTATTTTTGGTCTTTCTCGGCCCCTTGAGCGTGTCGCGCATTACCGAAATGGTCAATGCAAAGCAAGCGGCAGAGAAAGTGGAGTCGCAAATGCCGCTGGGTGCGCTGCTTGCCATTGCGGATAAGGGCACGGCTGCGAGCTGGAAGGATTTCCGCGCCTTTGGCAAGAGCGAGAGCGTCAATGATAAGGACGGCTACGTCAGCTGGACCTTGCAGGTCAAAAACGAGCCGTTTTACGTCATCGTAGGCGGCTACGGCACGCAGAATCCGCCGCAGACCATTCGCGTTTACAGCCTGCTGACGGGCGAATACGTGGATCTGTTCCGCGACGACGTGCACGAATTTGTAGAGAAAAATCAGCCTAATCAAGAATAAAAGGAAAAAGACTATGAGAAAAACAGGATTTATCGCAATCGTGGGCAGACCCAACGTGGGCAAGTCCACGCTGCTCAACGCAATTTTGGGTGAAAAGGTGGCAATCGTATCCTCCAAGCCCCAAACCACACGTAACCGCATCACGGGCATTCATACCGTGGGCGAGGATCAGTACGTATTCATCGATACCCCCGGTATCCACCGTCCGCAGAACGAGCTGGGCGACTATATGGTCAAGGAAGCCAACAACACCATGTACGAGGCTGATGCCGTGATCATGGTTGTCGATACGGGCAAGGAGATCACCCGCGTAGAGGAGGATGTGATCACCTATCTCAAGAGAAGCGGCGTGCCTTGCGTGCTGGCGCTTAACAAGATCGATATGTATAACCGCGAGATCGTTGCCAAGACCATTGCCGCATATGCGGACAAGCATGCCTTCTCGGCTGTCGTACCGATCTGCGCAAAGAACGGCAAGGGCGTCAAGGAGGTGCTTGACGAATGCAAGCCTTTCCTTTCCGAGTCGCCTTGGTATTTCCCCGAGGATATCGCAACCGACCAGCCCGAGAGACAGGTTGCTGCCGAGCTGATCCGCGAGAAGCTTTTGCGCACGCTCAACAAGGAAGTACCGCACGGTATTGCCGTTGTCATTGACAAGTTTGAGGATGCACGCACGCTGGTCAGCATTTACGCCACCATTTATTGCGAAAAGGCTTCGCACAAGGGCATTATCATCGGCAAGAACGGTGAGGAGCTCAAGCGAGTCAGCACCTATGCGCGTCAGGATCTTGAGGCGCTGCTTGGCACCAAGGTATATCTCAACCTGTGGGTCAAGGTCAAGGAAAACTGGCGCGAGAGCGCGGCAGCGGTTTCCAATTTCGGGTATAAGCCGGAATAAAGATTGAAAGTTTTGATCAAACTTTTTCAAAAGTTTGCGCAGGTGGAGGGCGCGAAGCCCTCCTCGCCTCCGCAGAGGCGAAATTCCCCAAACGCCGTTTTTTGGTTCTTTTTTGCGGCTCCTTGCTCAAAAAAGAACGGAGAAGAGCATCTCAACGTAATTGGTAAAGCTATTTTTAAGAGCAGGTGTTGAGAACTTTTCCGCGGGCGCACGCAGTGCGCCCCTGCGAGTAATATACATACGAAAGGAGAGCACTACTATGCAGATGAGTACCGACGGACTTGTCACGCGCGTGGTCAACACGGGCGATCACGACAAGGTGTTGCAAATTCTGACCGCCGAGCACGGCAGAATTTCGGTCATGGTCAAGGGCGGAAAATCACTCAAAAGCCCTGCAATGGCGTGCTCTCAAATGTTTACATACGGCAATTTCGAGCTGTACCGCAAGGGTGATTTTTACTGGATGCGACAGGGAAGCGTGCTCAATGCGTTTTACGAGCTTTCCTCGGATATTGTCAAAATGAGCCTTGGCGTGTACCTTTGCGACGTGGCAAACGAGCTTTCTGACCGCGACGAGCCTGCAGAGGAGCTGTTGCGCATGCTGCTCAATTCACTTTACCTGATCGGGCGCGACAAAAAGCCGCAGGAGCTGGTCAAGGGCGTGTTTGAGCTGCGCGCGGCTGCCATTTCGGGATATTTGCCCGAGCTGGACGCTTGCTGTCGCTGCGGCAGCGTGGACGAGCGGCTCAATTATTTGGACGTGATGAACGGCAGACTGCTTTGCGCAGAGTGCCTGTCGCGCCAGTCAAAGCTGGTGCGCACCCCCATGGTTGGGGCAAATGCGGACGGCGATTATGAAAAGAGCGTACTTTGCGCCATGACCCCTGCGGTCACGGCAGCCGTGCGCTACGTTCTGCACGCATCTGTCGAGCGCGTGTTTTCCTTTGAGCTGATCGACGCCGAGGACGTGACCGAGTTCTCGCGCACGGCGCAAACCTATCTGCTCAACCATCTTGGCAGAGGCTTTGACTCGCTGGAATTTTACGAATCGGTCAAACCGAAGGGAGGCAGCCGTGGATAAAAATCAAATTTCCCAAATGCTGGACGGCGTGGACCGCTATCCCTTCCACATGCCGGGGCACAAGCGCAATACCGCGCTGCTCGGCAACGCTTTTCCGTATGAGCGCGACATCACCGAGATCTCGGGCAGCGATAATCTGCACGATATGAGCGGTGTGATACTCGAAGAATGCAACCGCGCAGCGCGCCTTTGGGGTGCTGCGGGCGCGCATATTTTGGTAAACGGCTCTACTTGCGGTATCTTAGCCGCCATTCGCGCCTTTGCAGGGCATGATCGCGGCGTGGTCGTGGCGCGCAACTCTCATAAGTCCGTGTACAACGGCATTGAGCTTTGCCGCCTGCAGCCAACCTATTTGTATCCCAAAACAGATCCGGACAGCGGCATTTGCGGCAGTATCACGCCTGCACAGGTGGATCTTGCGCTGGCAGATACGCCCGATGCCAAGCTGGTTATCATCACAAGCCCTACCTACGAGGGCGTGATCAGCGATATTGCGGGCATTGCCCGTGTCGCACACGCAAGGGGCGCTTTGCTTTTGGTGGATGCCGCGCACGGTGCACATTTCGGCATCGGCAATATGCCTGCGCATCCCGTCACGCTTGGCGCGGATATCGTCATCTGCTCCTTGCATAAAACGCTGCCCGCACCCACGCAGACCGCGCTTGCCTTGGTGGGCAAGAGCTGCCCCGATGCTGCGGCGTTTGCTGCGCAGCTTGCCGTGTTCCAGACCTCCAGCCCCTCGTATATTCTCATGGAGCAATCCGCGCGCTGCATTCGCTTGATAGAAGAGCAGGGCGAGGCACTGATGCACGCGTGGGCGGAGCGCACCGCGGCTTTTGCCAAGGCGCTCTCTTGCTTGCAGCACTTGCGCCTGTATTTCAGGGAAGAGCTGCCGCAATGCGTGTGGGCGCATGATCGGGGTAAGCTGGTCATCGGCACGCGCGGCACGTCCTTGACGGGGCACGCGCTTGCAGAGATACTGCGCAACGAGTATAAAATTGAAATTGAAATGGCAGCGAGTGATTACGTCATTGCCATGACCTCGCTTGCCGATACCGATACAGGCTATGCCATGCTTGCCGATGCACTGTGTAAGATCGACGTGCAGATAAAGGCGAGCGAGTCTGCTTCCACCCCCATCTTGCCGCAGCTGCATACCGCGTACGCGCCTTGGCAAATCGCAGATCTGCCGAGCATGAGCGTGCCTGTGCAGCACGCAGTAGGCGTGGCAGCCGAGTACGTGTGGGCGTATCCGCCCGGCATTCCGCTTGTCGTACCCGGTGAAATGCTTGAGGACGAGATGCTTGCAGCCTTTGCCGCGCTGCAACAAAGCGGTGTAGAGCTTCATAGCACAAGCGGCGGCATGCCGCAAACCATACGCGTTATCGTGGAGGAATAGATCATGAATCATTCTTTGCATTTCCACTATGACTTTATCCCCCGTGAGATCCTTGACCCCGCCACCTCTGCGCAGCGCATTGCGCACATGAAGCTGGCAGGCGTGCGCACGGTCTGGCTGGATACCTATGCTTACGGCAATCACCTTGCCACGGCGCAGGAGATTTTGGATGCCAAGCAGCTGCTCGAGTCTCACGGCTTTGAGGTGCAGGCGCTGACCGTGCCCGTAGGACACGGCGGAGCGGCTTTGTCGGGTGATGCGGGAGATCCCGGCGTGCCCGCGCATTGGCAGCTTCGTGTAAATTATCACGGGCAGCCTATGCCGTTTACCTCCTGCATGCGCTGTGACGCCATGATCCGCGAGAGCCGCGAGGTGGCAGAGTCCTTGCAGGCGCAGGGCTTTACCAAGCTGTTTTACGATGACGATCTGCGCGTAGGTCCTTGGGGACCCGCTTTGCAGGGCTGCTGCTGTGATGCTTGCATGAACGCTTTTTATACCAAATATCCGCAGTACGCGCACCTCTCCGCGCCCGAAATTTTTGCCGGTGCTACCGAGGGCGACGCGCTTTGGAACGCATGGAGTGACGTGCAATGCGATGCGGTGCTGGAATTTATGCAAAAGACCGTGCCCGACGGCATGATCCCGGGCATCATGGTCATGCATAACGGTGACCGCCGTCACGGTGTGGATATCGCGCGCATCAAGGCTGCTTTTCCGCAGGTGCTGTTCCGCGTGGGCGAGGCGCATTTTGAGGACGCAAGCTTTTGCCGTCCCACGGCAGAGCGCGAGATCCTGCATTCGATCAAGGCGCATCTGCGACAGATCGGCGAGATGCAAAACGCATTCAGCGAGTCCACCGTGTACCCCGAAAACGCGCTCACTCCCGAAAATCTGGTGCAAAAGCTGCGCATTGAGATCCGCGCAGGCTTGCGCAATCTCTATCTGATGAGCGGATTTTTCTTCCTTGAGGAGCAGTATTGGCAGGCAATCGCCGCCGCTCGTCCCGAGCTGGAGGCGTTGGCAAAAGAGACGCCCGACAACGTGGATCTGACCGAAGAAGTTATCTGGCAATTATAAATGCATAAACGATGGAGGACCGATATGAAACCGATCCGAAAACTACATATATTATGTGCAATTCTGGCGCTTTGCATGCTGCTTGGCGCTTGCTCGGGGGAAACGCTGCAGGGCGAGCAGGGAAGTGGAAGCTCTGCCGAGGAGCAGACCACCGAGATCTTTGTGCCCGATGAGGATTATCCCACGGCAGGCGATCTTGACGCGAATGCGGACTTTTCCAAGCTGATCATCTCGTCGGTCTACGCAGGCGCAAGCTCCAAGAGCGCACCCGTGGCACACAGCTACGTTTGCTTTTATAACACGGGCAAGGTGGATCTTGCCGTGCAGGGGCTTTCGATCTTTGTGTGCGGCGGTGATTACGTATGGCGCGAATATCCGCTGCCCTTTGGCGCAACCGTACCCGCAGGCGGCTACTATCTCGTGCAAGGACAAGCCACAGGCACCGAAATGGCGCAGCCCGTGCTGCAGATCGAGCAAGCGGATGCCGTTCGCCCCAATATGATGCTTGCCTCCACCGATATGCGCTTGGTCATTGCCCCCGTGGGTACGCAGTTGCAAAATAACAGACCGATTGCTGGACAGGCGGGCGTTGTGGAGTACCTCTCCGCGCACACGCTGGATAGCACCGACCTGCGTCACTACGTTGGCAGCGCATCCAAGGATACGCTGATCCGCCGCGATGCGGATTCTCCGTACGCGCCCTTTGATACCGTTGACCTGACCCGCGCATCCGCTGCGATCCTGCGACAGATCCGTCCGCAAACCAGCCAAGGCGACGTCAACACGCAGGTGCATACCATGGCGGCTGAGGTGGCGTTCTCGCATCAGAGCGGTTTTTACAATGAGGAATTTTCGCTGGAAATGACCGCCCCTGCGGGATATACCGTGTTCTATACCGTCAACGGTGCAGATCCGCGCACCGTGATCGCAGAGCAGTATGCCGAGCCGATCTTGCTGACCGATACCACCAATATGGCGTGGGGTGAGCTGACGCAGAACGCCGTGCTTGCCATGGGCAACGCCTATTCGCCCAACGTGCTCTCGCAAATGGGCGCATGGACGGTGCGTGCATACGCCACCAACGGCAAGGAGTCCACGCCCGTGACCACGCAGACCTATTTTGTGGGCAAGGACATTCGCGCGGACGAGCTGGACGTGTTCTGTCTTGCCGTGCAGCCCGAGGACTTTATCAGCACCGATCCCACGGGCAAGAATATTTACATGAATTACTCGGACGGACACGAGCGCATTCAAGCGTATCTTGAGTATTTTTCCGACGATACCTGTGAGTTTTCCCCTTGGGTCGAGATCGCGCTCAACGGCAAGGGCTCTCTCGGTATGACCGAAAAATCCTTCCGTATTCTGTTCCGCGAGAATGCAAACCCCGAGGTTTCCGAGAACTTAAATGCCTTTAACCACAATATTTTTGAGGAATTTGCCACCCCCACCGCCACGGGCGACGATACCGTGTATTACCGCAGACTGCTTTTGCGTAACGGCGGCGGTGACAACTCCGGATGCACCATTTCGCGCTCGCATATTGGTGATGCGTATATCGCCCGCCTTGACTCCAAGCTGCATGCCGAGAGCATGGCGTATAAGCCGGTGTTCGTGTTTATCAACGGTGAGTTCTGGGGCATTTACAACGCGCGCGAACGCTTTGACGAAAAGTATTTTGAAACCATCTACGGCGTGCCCGAAGAGGATCTTGCCGTGCTGGAATGTCCGTATCCGTTGCCTTATGTGAAATTTGAATATTTGGTGACGCACGGCAGCCAGCGTGACGCGGACGACTTTAACGCGCTGTTTAAGTACGCGCAGCAAAACGATCTGTCCGATCCCGTGCATTACAAGTACGTGTGCGACCGCGTGGATACCGATAACTTAATCGACTATTTCTGCGCGCAGATCTATCTCAACTGCAGTGACTGGCCCAACAATAACGTCAAGGTCTGGCGCAACAGTAACCCGAACAGCATTTCGGGGCAGGATACCAAGTGGCGCTTCTGCGTGGTGGACACCGACCACGGCGTTGGACTCAACTCTACCATAGACACCAATCTGCAAGGCACGGTTGGTGACGGCTCGGTCATCGGCATGCTGATCAACGGTCTGATGGGCAACCCCGAGTTTCGCGAGCGGTTCCTGATGCGCTACATTTGGGTCACCGAGGTGTATTATGCACCCGATGCATCCTTGCCTATCCTGGAGGGCATCGTGGACGACGTAGCCCCCGTCATGCAGATGCAGCTGGATCGCTGGAAGTGCACCGACGGCACCCCCACTCCCTATGACGGCGCAAGACCCTCGTGGATGTATTACATCAACGTCATCCGCGACTATATGGTGCGCCGCCCCGCAGCTGCCAAGGAGCAGCTCAAATCGCACTACAACCTCTCCGAGAACGAGTATCAGCGACTGCTTACCAAGGCAATCGCCGAGTGGGGAGAGAAGAGCTTGCTGATAGATTAAAGGCTCGTGGGAGACAATGCTTGATCGGCTGTCCGTAGGGGCGACCTGTGGTCGCCCGCCAAACACCTATATAAAACAAGCATTTTCGGGCGACCGCAGGTCGCCCCTACGAAGACGACAGGATTTAAGGAGGGATAGTATGATCAATGTCAATACAGGCGAAATGACTTTGTGCCAAAGCGGATTTGCAATTTGTGCCGACTTGACACCGTGGCAGTTGGAATCGAAGATTCCCGATCTGATCCTTTCTCATTATGAAACCAACGGCTTTTGGCACTATCACGTTTGGTGTGACGTAGAGCAGGGAGAATATGTGTTGGCGCGTCTTTGTTTTGACAAGGATACGTTGCAAAGCGTCAAACTGTTTCCCCAGCATATCTCCCGCGACGCTGCCAAAAAAGAGATTCCCAATATGGAGCTTGAACAGGCACGCGCATTGATGCGCGCATGGTGTCAAAGAGTTTTTGGACAAGACCAAGCGTGCTTTTCGCAGGGAATGGTCCACACCTGTGTCGGTGCCGATCCGATCTATAGCCCACCGCACATAGAGGTTTGCTATCAATCTTGATTGAAAAATCCCGTGACCGTTCGTCGGTCACGGGATTTGTTATTTGAGGTATTCAATCAAGTCGCAGATGTCGCAATCAAGAGCGGCACAGATTTTTGAGAGCACCTCGCTGTCATAGCGCACAACCTTGTTTTTGTAGTAATTATCGATGATCTGGAAGCGAATACCGGTTCGCTTAGCCAGTTCATAACGGGTGATACCATGACTATCCAAATATTTATCAAGCGTCAATCGAATCATTCGCTCACATCCTTTCACTATATCTATTTTAATAGAGATATACCGTATTGACAATTCCCATAATTAAGTATATACTTATATAAGTATATTATGAAAAGGGGATGAATGTTGTGAAATTATTGATTGCAGGCTCAAGGAGTATTGAACAATTTGATTTATCTGTTTACATTTCTCCACAAACCGATATGATCATCAGCGGTGGAGCGAAAGGAATAGATACGTTAGCGGAACAATATGCAGATCAACACAAAATATCCAAGCTGATCATGCGACCGAGGTATGATCTGTACGGTAAGGCAGCACCGATTATTCGTAATCACGAAATGGTGGAAATGGCTGATGTTGTTTTGATTGTATGGGACGGGAAATCAAAAGGAACAAAATCAACCGAGCTTTATGCAAGGAAAAAGCAAAAGAGGGTTATTCTTGTTGTATGTGAGTAAGAATATGAATTTGTAGTAGAACGGGCGATCACATATTTCGGCTATGCCGAAATATGTGCTCGCCCGCGTCCCTTGTCATGCATATTCTACATATCACCATTTCCATTGTTTTTTCTCACAACCTATTGACAAAAATCGCTTTCGATGCTATAATACATCTGTTAAGCTTATTCTAATAAGGAGATATTTATCATGAAGAGAATTCAGACTATCCAGACCCGTGATCTCGCTAAGAGCGTAAACAACGGTGGTTGCGGCGAGTGCCAGACCTCCTGCCAGTCCGCTTGCAAGACCTCTTGCGGCGTTGCTAACCAGGAATGCGAGGCTAAGAAGGACTAATTACATAGTCCAATGAACGGGGCTTTGGCAAATTGCCGTAGCCCCGTTACTTTTGAAAAAGGAAATTTTAAAAAATGATTCACCAGTATAAATTAAACGGATATAACATCGTGCTTGACGTATACAGCGGCTCGGTGCATTGCGTGGACGAGATCGCATACGATATGATCGCCATGTACGAGGCAAACGACAAGCAGACTATCATCGACGCGATGATGGCAAAGTACGCAGGTCGCGAGGACGTGACCGAAGCAGAGCTTGCCGAGTGCTATGACGACATTACCGCACTTGCCGAGCAGGGCAAGCTGTTCGCGCCCGACGTTTACCGCGACAAGGCGTTTGATTTCAAGAACAGAAACACGGTCGTCAAGGCACTTTGCCTGCACGTCGCGCACACTTGTAACCTCAACTGTGAATATTGCTTTGCCGCGCAGGGCAAATATCACGGTGACAGAGCTGTGATGTCGCTTGAGGTCGGTAAGGCTTCCATCGATTTTTTGATCAAGCATTCCGGCACGCGCCGCAATCTTGAGGTTGACTTCTTCGGCGGCGAGCCGCTGATGAACTTTGACGTGGTCAAGGAGATCGTGGCATATGCACGCAGCATCGAGAAGCAGCACAACAAGAATTTCCGCTTCACGCTGACCACCAACGGCGTGCTTGTCGATGACGACGTCATCGAATGGGCAAACCGCGAGTGCCACAACGTTGTGCTTTCTCTGGACGGCAGAGAAGAGGTGCACGACAGACTGCGCAAGACGGTCAACGGCAAGGGCAGCTACGCGACCATCGTGCCCAAGTTCCAGCACTTTGTGGAAAAGCGCGAGGGCAACGGCTACTACCTGCGCGGCACTTATACGCGCAACAATCTTGACTTTACCAACGACATTTTCCATATGATCGACCTCGGCTTTGACCAGCTCTCCATGGAGCCCGTGGTTTGCGCACCCGAGGATCCTTATGCTCTTCGAGCAGAGGATCTGCCCGTGCTGTTTGAGCAGTACGAGATTCTTGCCAAGGCGCAGATCGAGCGCCGCAGAGAGGGCAAGCCCTTTACCTTCTATCATTACATGCTCAACTTAGAGCACGGTCCTTGCGTCTACAAGCGCATCAGCGGCTGCGGCTCGGGCACCGAGTATATGGCGGTTACCCCTTGGGGCGACCTGTACCCCTGCCACCAGTTCGTTGGCGAGGAGGAATATAAGCTGGGCGACCTTTGGACGGGCGTGACCAATACGGAGCTGCGTGACGAGTTCAAGCTCTGCAACGCATATGCAAGACCCGATTGCGCAGATTGCTGGGCAAGAATGTATTGCTCGGGTGGCTGCGCTGCCAACGCATATCATGCAACCGGCTCGATCAAGGGCGTGTATGAGTACGGCTGTGAGCTGTTCCGCAAGCGTATTGAGTGTGCCGTGATGGTCAAGGTTGCCGAATATCAGGACGGCATTGCCGCATCGGAGAGCGATTGCTCCGATTGCGAGTCTTGCGAGCAATAAATCGCTTCGCAAATGCCTTCTTCAATCGCGAAAAGGAATGAATTATGGCATTTTCAAGTAAAACCCTACAAACTTTAGAATTTGATAAGGTCTGCGCCATGCTTGCCGAGCACGCACACACCGACGGTGCGCGCGCCATGGCAATCACGCTCTCTCCCACGGACGACCCCGATGAGATTCTGCGCAGACAAAGAAGAACCACCGATGCAAAAAGGCTGCTTGACGTCAAGGGCACGCCCTCGTTTGGATACGTGCGCGACGTGAGCGAGATCTGCGAGCGCGCCGATAAGGGCGCGGTGCTCTCGCCGCGTGAGTTGCTGGACGTAGCCAACGTGCTGCGCACCTCGCGTCTTTTGGTGGATTATTGCCACGGCAATCACATCTTTGATACCGTGCTGGACGAGATCTTCGACCGCCTGACCCCCGACCGTCACCTTGAGGAGCGCATCACGCGCGCCATCGTGGCAGAGGATCTGATTGCGGACGAGGCATCTCCCGCGCTTGCGGACATTCGCCGCAAGATCCGCGCGACAAACAGCCGCATCAAGGAAACGCTGCAAAAGTACGTGCAGGGCGGCACGCACGCCAAGTTCCTGCAGGAAAATATCGTCACCAGCCGTAACGGCAGATACGTCATTCCGGTCAAGACCGAGTATAAAAACGAGGTCAAGGGTCTGGTACACGACACCTCGTCCTCGGGCGCGACTCTGTTTATCGAGCCCATGGCGGTGGTGGAAGCCAATAACGAGCTGCGCGTGCTGCAATCCAAGGAGCAGCATGAGATCGAGCGCATCCTTGCCGAGCTTTCCGAGGCTGTCAGCAACGCAACAGGTGTGCTGACGCTGAACTATTATAATATTGTAACTCTTTCATTCTGCTTTGCGTGTGCCGAGCTGTCCGCAGCAATGCATGCATCTGCGCCCGCATTGTCCGAGGATTGTACCTTCCGTCTTGTGCGCGCGCGTCATCCTCTGATCGATCGCGACCGCGTCGTACCCATCAACGTCGCGCTTGGCGGCGAGTGCGGATACGATACCGTGATCATTACCGGTCCTAACACGGGCGGTAAAACGGTCACGCTCAAAACGCTGGGTCTGTTTGCGCTCATGGCGCAATCGGGTCTGCATATCCCCGCAGATCAGGAATCTGTCGTACCCGTGCTGCACTCGGTCTTGGTAGACCTTGGCGACGAGCAGAGCATTGAGCAATCGCTCTCCACCTTCTCCTCGCATATGGTCAATATCGTGGATATCATGAAGCACGTGGGCGAACATACGCTTGTGCTGTTTGACGAGCTTGGCGTGGGTACTGACCCCGTCGAGGGCGCGGCACTTGCCGTTTCCGTCATTGAATCCGTGCGTGCAGCGGGTGCGCTTTGCGCCGCAACCACGCACTATGCCGAGCTCAAAGCCTTCGCGCTGAATACGCCCGGCGTGCGCAATGCGTCTTGCGAATTTGACGTAGAGACGCTGCGCCCCACCTACAAGCTGATCATTGGCACGCCCGGTAAATCCAACGCGTTTGCCATTTCCGAAAAGCTGGGGCTTTCTACCGATATTATCGGCAGAGCGCAGGAGCTGATCAGCGCCGATAACCGTCACTTTGAGGACGTGATCGGCCAGCTGGAGCAAAGCCGCATGGAAATGGAGCAGCATAGGGAAGAGGCAGCCAAGCTGCGCGCCGAGTACGAGCAGTTCAAGCGCCAATCCGAGAAAAAGATCGCCGAGCAGGTCGCGCGTGCCGATAAGGAGCTGGAGGCTGCAAGAGTCAAAGCCAATTCCATGGTGCAAAGCGCCAAGGCGTCCTATGACTTTATCCTGGAGCAGATGGAAAAGATCCGCAAGTCCAAGGAAAGTGCTAAAATGGGCGAGGAAATGGACGCTGCAAAGCGCGCCGTGCGCGATCACCTGAAGCAAAACGGTGATAAATTCGACCCCGTGCAAAAGCAAGACGATGACGATAAGAACTACGTGCTGCCCAGAGCCTTGCGCAAGGGCGATGAAGTGATCATTCGCTCGCTTGGCACTAAGGGTGTCGTGGTGGAAGTGCCCGATAAGAGCGGTAACGCACAGATCAAGGCGGGTATTCTGACCACGCGTGTTAACGTAAAGGATCTGAAGCTGGTCGAGGAAGAAGCAACGCTGACCAAGGACGGCAAAAAGAACAAGGTGTCTACCTATAGCGTGCAGAAGAATCACGATTTCAAGGATGAGATCGATCTGCGCGGCATGAACGGGGATGAGGCTTGGTTTGCCGTGGATAAATATCTGGATAGCGCGATCTTGTACGGCTTCCGCACCGTGCGTATCATTCACGGTAAGGGAACAGGTGCTTTGCGTCAGGCAATGCAGAACTTTTTGCGCACCGATAAGCGCGTCGCATCTTTCCGTCGCGGACAGTACGGCGAGGGCGATAGCGGCGTGACCGTCGTCGAACTCAAATAAAGCAAAACATCTTGAAAGTTTTTGCGTCGCTTTTTCCGGAAAAGCATGGTGGCGTGTGAATGTCGTTTTACTTGCGAGTGTTTCTGACGCCACCTGATACTGAACTTCTGCGAAGTCAGCATCCAAAACTTAACCGGCAGCGCCCCAAGTCGCGCCCGCAGGCGCGAAATATCCCATACGCTGTTTTTGGTTCTTTTTGCAGCTCCTTGCTCAAAAAGAACGGAGAGACATTTCTCGACGTAACCCCCAACAACCCAGCCCTCGGCTCGTCCGAGGGCTTCTTTTATCTCAATCCACACGCTCTCTTGTGCAACCTACACAAAAACAATTGTAAAAACATATACACTTTGGCGAACAAGATACTTGACAAAAAGGGAAGAAAGTGGTAGAATATTCAAGGTCGCGAGGGCGACTGAAAAACAGTGAAGCTCGAAAGAGTCGGTAGAAAAAAGTCAAAAATTTTCTAAAAAAGTTTTGAAAAACCTATTGACAAATCGAACACGCTGTGATATAATAATCAGGCTGCCGCGAAAAACGGTAGCGAGTTACCGAAACGGTAACGAACATTGGTCCTTGACAATTGAATAACAGAGAGAAGTACAAAGCAAAAAAGTAAGTGCGAAATACGAATCTCGAAATTC
>JAZRDG010000088.1:0-18935 GCA_045660125.1 Eubacteriales bacterium
CGGCACATGCCGCGGGCGGATTTTTTGCCCGTAGGGGCGGATTTTATATCCGCCTTTGCGTGGGCGCGGGAGCATATGGAATGCTCCCCTACGAAGGGGGATTTCCGTAGGGGCGGATTCCATATCCGCCTTTGCGTGGGCGCGGGAGCATATAGAATGCTCCCCTACGAAGGGGGATTTCCGTAGGGGCGGATTCCATATCCGCCCGTAACAAACCAAACCATCAACCGGTAGGGGTCGGCGCCCTCGACGATCCCGGCAGGCGCAAAGAACTTATTTTGTAAACCGATCATTTGCGCGAACGCAAACGTTGCATATTTGATTTTCTTGCAATTTTTTTAAAAATATGCTAAAATATTGTCAGCAAAGCAAGGGGCTTTGCGACCTATAGAGTAGAGTCCCAAAAAATCATCCCGAAAGGAGTTGCTTTGTATGCAAGATCAAGACATTATCGATCTGTATTATGCCCGAAACGAACAGGCTATTACAGAATCATCCAACAAATACGGATACTACTGCAACAGTATCGCGCTCAACATTTTAAAGAACATGCAGGATGCCGAGGAGTGCGTCAACGACACGTGGCTGCGCGCCTGGAACTCGATTCCCCCTGCCAAGCCCGATCATCTGCAGCTTTACTTAGGTGGCATTACGCGCCACATCTCGCTGGACAGATTTCGCAGACAAAATGCTGCCAAGCGCGGCGGAGGTGAGCTTGTGTTAGCACTTGACGAGATGCATGACGTGGTTGCCGCAGACTCGGACCTTGCCACCGAGATCGCAGACCGTGAATTTTCCGAGATCTTTAACCGTTTTCTGTGGTCGCTGCCCGAGCGTGATTGCAATATTTTCATTCGTCGCTACTACTACCTCGACCCCATTCCGCTGATCGCCAAGCGTTACGGCTTGAGCGTTTCCAACGTGCAAAAGATCCTTTCCCGCACGCGACAGAAATTGCGTGCGTATTTGGAAAAGGAGGGTTATGCTATATGAAAGAGCTTCGACTGATCAAAATGATGGGCAATATTGACGAGGAGCTGCTGCTGCGCGCCAACGCCCCCGTACCGCTTTTCAGCAAGCCTCGCTTCCGTGCCGCGTTTGCAACCGCAGCCGTGGCTATGCTGCTGGTCATCACCATGATCGCCTCGCCTGTGGCGGTGGTCGTTTCCTACAGCAACGCGCACCCCGAAATCGAGGGTGGGCTTGTGCATGTCATGGACGAAATGATTCGTGACGAAAACCACTTCCTTACTTCCCTGCTCCCCGAGAACGTCAAGAACACGCTGGGCTCTGTGTTTGATGCGCTGAAGAATGAAAAGGATCCGAGTGAAGAAGAAACGGCAACAGAAACAGAGACTGAAGCTGAAGCTGAAACTGAAACCGAGACAGAGACAGAAACCGAACCCGAATTTGTTATGCCGCCTGCTAGCCAAGGCTTGGAATTTACACGCAACGAAACCAATGACGGATATACGTTGACAGGTATAGGCTCTTGCACGGACACCGACATCGTCATCCCCTCCGAATATAACGGTTTGCCTGTAACAGAGATATACTACCTCTTCGACAAAAAGGGGGCATTTGAAGGAAACACGCAAATCACAAGCGTAATCATTCCCGGCAGCGTAAAAACCATTGGAAAAAGAAGCTTTAACGGCTGTACCGCACTCAAGAAGGTCTACGTTGAGCAAGGCAGCTTACAAGTCATTGAGAATGCATTTGAGAATTGCAATTCCCTGCAAAGCTTTACCGTGCCCGACACGATCAGGTGTTTCCCGTCAATTCCCGTACAGGCAAGCGGACTTACTAAGTATGACAACGCATATTACTTAGGCAACCAGAACAGCCCTTATTTGGTTTTACTGCGTGCGACCGATACCGACATCACTTCCTGTAAGATACATCCCGACACAAAAATCATTGCAAGAGCAGCCTTTTCAAACTGTGAATCGTTACAAGGTATCGATATCCCCGAAGGTGTGATTTCGATCGGCGGCATGGCCTTCGCCTATACAAAAGAGCTTTCAAGCCTTACACTTCCTCAAAGCTTGCGCTTTGTAGAGAATACCGCCTTCAGCAAATGCAAAATCTGCATTGAATATGAAAATGCGACGTATATCGGTACAGAAAGCAACCCCTATGCGATTCTCTTGGGGGGAGAATATTTAAAAGCCGTTCATGAGGACACCGAATACATAGTAGACGGTGCATTTCACAATGCTACCGCTCATCTTTCCAACAAGGGTTTCACAATTCCCGAAAACGTTCGGTATATAGGTGAAAATGCATTCGCTATCAATAATTTGCTGGGTTCGGCTATCTTCGACGATGCCGCTCTGACAATATTGGGTGATGATTGCTATATTGCGCAAAGGGCTTTCCAAAATGTCAACTATTGCAATCTTGTAATCGGAAAAGGCGTTACACATATCGAGCAAGGTGCTTTTTGGACTACGAATAGTTGTTTACAAAGTATCACAGTAGAGGCGGGAAATCCTGTTTACATTGCAAACGGAAACTGCTTGATTGATCCCTCTACGCAAACCCTGCTGTTAGCTTGCACGGGATCCGTCGTTCCCAACGATCAAAGCATCAAGCATATTGGTGCCAATGCGTTTTGTATGGGATATAAAATTGACGGAACAGTCATTCCCGATGGCGTCATCAGCATCGGAGCGAGAGCATTTTTGGATTATTCCTATAGTGTAGGCTGCGTCCCTGCCAGCGTGAAAATCATTGGCGAAGGTGCTTTTGGATATGGAGGTATATACTATGACGGAACCAAGGAAGAATGGAACAATATCGCCCACCCCAACGCTTCCTTTACCATAGTTTTCTGTAAAGACGGAGAGATCGTAATAGAAGATGATTGATCCAAAAAAACCCCGCCCGCGGTGCACGCCGCGGGCGTTTTTTTGCCCGTAGGGGCGGATTTTATATCCGCCACGTCTTGTGTCATCCTGAGCGAGCTGCGTAGCAGCGAGCCGAACTTTTGCGGGTCGAGGGCACAGCGTGACCGAGCAAGCAAAAGCGCGAGCATTCCGCCCGCATGTCATCCTCGAGCGAAGCGAAGGATCTCGGGCGGAATACGAAGCGGGATCTCCGAGCGGTTTGCTCAATGTCTGCTTAGCCAAAGTCATATTTCCGCGCAAAAGCATTTCAATCACCGTTCGGAGATCCTCAAAACGCCTCCCGCGTTTTGACTTTCAAAAATCCGCAATTCGTTGCAGATTTTTGAAAGTTCGACTCCGAAAACATCCACCCGGGATGTTTTCTCCGCTCAGGATGACACGGACGGGGGTGGCGGCATGCGGCGGGACATAAAGCCCCGCCCTACATCTTGAAAAAATTCAAAAAATATGCTAAAATGGTGTCAGAAACGGCGGCGGATGTCGTGTTTATAAGTGAAGGACATTTGAAAGGAGGGGCAAGCCATGCAAGACAGTCAAATCGTTGCGCTTTATCATGCACGCGACGAGCGCGCAATCAAGGAGACAACGGCAAAATACGGTGATTTTTGCACGGGCATTGCGCTGGGCATTCTGCAAAACATGCAGGACGCTGAGGAATGCGTCAACGACACCTGGCTGCGCGCTTGGAATTCCATACCGCCGGCAGCCCCCAAGGCACTGGGCAGCTACGTTGGAAGAATCACGCGCAATCTGGCATTTGACCGCTACAAGACCACGCACCGCGACAAGCGCGGCGGTGGGCAACTCCCCTTGGCACTTGAGGAGCTTGGCGAGATCACAGCATCGGAATATAAGGTGGAGGACGCATGGCGCGAGGTGGAGTTTGTTAATCTGATCAACGCCTTTCTCCGTTCCCTGCCCGAGCGACACCGCAAAATTTTCGTGCGTCGCTACTTTTTCACGGACAGCGTGCCCGATATCGCAAAGCGGTTCGGCATTTCGCAGGCGAACGTGCTCAAGATCCTTTCCAGAACCAGACTAAAGCTTAAGGAAACCTTGGATAAGGAGTGGAACAACGTATGAATGACGAAAAATTATACGAACTGATCGGCGACATTGATCCCGATATCATTGCGGAAGCGAATGCGCCGGTTCCCTTTCATCATAAACGCGGATTCAGGCTTGCGCTGATCGCTGCCGTGCTGGCATTCGTCATGCTGCTGACGCCTGTTGCGGGCGCGTTTGCGCTGGCGGTGGGATATTTCGCGATGCGTGACGACACAAATGACTCGGGCGAGACTCAAAACCCGACACAAGACGACGCAGAACAAAATCTCGCACCCGGTGGCTTGGTGGGCGAGCTGTTTGGCGATATTGATTGGGGCGGAATAAAGGACGCTATCGGAAAAGACGGTAACGTGAACTGGGGTGCGATCTTGGACGTGCTGCAGGGTAAAGAACCTATGCCCTCCGAAACCATCGGGCATAACGTTTACAAGTCAGTCAAGTTGGATGACGGCACCATGAAGATCGTGGAGTTTGCAACAGGATACAACGAAACCGTAATTGAAATCCCCGAAACCATTGCAGGCGCAAAGGTCACCGCCATCGGCGAGGGGGCGTTCAAAGACAATCCCAACATCACGCACGTCAGCATCCCCGATACCGTGACCGTCATTGAGCAAGCAGCGTTCTTTAACTGCGCGAACCTTTTGACCGTTGATTTGGGTGAAGGCGTGCAAGAGATTGGTGAAGAAGCATTTCTGTATTGCTCGTCGCTGACTGCGATCAATCTGCCTGATACCTTGCACACACTTGGCATGAATGCATTTGGCAAATGCGAAAGCCTTACAAAGATCGATCTTCCGACAGGCCTGATCGTAATTTCGGACTATGTATTTTACGGCACGCCCATCACCGAGATCAGCATCCCCTCCACAGTTGTTTCGATCGGGAACTATGCCTTTGCAAATTGCTCGGAACTTAGCAAGATCACATTTGATACCGCTGCTGTGGCACTCTCCTCCAAGCCTGATATTCGGGTTATGGGCATAGAATACGTCGGTGAGGGTGCTTTTGAGAGCACCGCGATCTCCACGATCACCTTCCCCTTCACCCTGACCGATATATACGACATTGATTTCAAAGGATGCATGGAACTTGAAGAGGTGATCTTTAAGGGCGACGCGCCCACGGTGCACAAAGAGCCGAGTGCCGATAAAAGCGCGCCCGACAATCTGAATTCACCCGATTATACCGTATACTATATGCTGGGTTCGCAAGGATTCAGCGAGCCCGAATGGCACGGATATGCGAGCAAGCTGATGGCATACCAGACCGAGCAATTCGTAAAGAATCGCTTTAAAAGAGAGCTTTATACCGAGGTGCCCATGTACAACGTAGAGGTGCTGGGAGACTTAAGTTTGTCGGGACTTGACGAGGTGACGGTGCTTGATTCCTACAAGGAATACGAAGCATTCTCGCACGTGCTGACCTCGGCGCGCTACGACCGCGAGTACTTCGAGGAATTTGCCATCGTGCTGATTCACGTTCAGCAATGCTCCTCCGAGCAGGTATTGGGTCTTGCAGGCCTCGGTGCGCAGCTTTACAACTACGGCGGCGTTTCTTATCTGGGCTTGTATCCCGTAGTCAAGTTCGACTGCGGACAAGGCGATATGACCACCGATATTTTCAGCACCTACGTTTTAGCCGAGGTACAGCGCTCGGATATCCGCACCGACAACATCCGCCGCGCCGGCTCTGTTTACGCCTATGATATCCACACGCAAAGCTCCAGCGCGTACCATCCGGGTCTTATTGATAAAGGAAAATAATCATGCGTAAAGAATATCCCCCACCGCCTCGGTGGGGGATCATATTTGTAGGAGAGGATAATATCCTCTCCTACAAATATATTCTTTGATTTTTTGTTCATTCAATTACTTCTTATGCAGCTTACCGATGACTCTGCCGCAGCAGCGGATATCCTCGAAATCGCGCAGCATGATGGGGGCGTAGAAGGGGTTGAGCGAGATCAGGCAATCGCCGCCGAACTTCTTGAAATAGCCCTCGCCGTCCAGCACGAAAATGCCAAGCTCGCCCGGCTCGACCTGGTCGCATTCCTGAATCAGCAGCACGTCACGGTCGTGATATTTGGGCTCCATACTGTCGCCCGAAATGCGCAGCGCGTAGTCGGCTTCGGCAGTTTTGGCGTTATCCGGAATCGCAATATCCGTCGCAACACTGTCAAACAGATACACGCCCGTGCCTGCGGAAACAGGCAGGTCGTACAGGCTGATGGTGCGCTTGCCAAGACCGCCCGCAACACGGGTGAAGCTTGCCTTGGAGGGTTTGATTTCGGGTTGACGCACAGGTGCTGCGGGTGCAGGTGCGGCTGCATAGGATTGCGCTGTCACGCGCTCGTATTCCTTATCAAGCACCAGTGCCACCAGCTCGCTGCCGTGGCTGTCAAGGCGGCGGTAATGCTCGACCAGTGCGATCTCACCGTCCGTCAACGTATAATTATGATGATTTTCGGGCGTGCCGCTGACAATATAATCTAAGGAACAATCCAAGGCGCGGCAGATCGCCAGCATGTTGGAAAGCTTGGGCGAATCGCTGATGCCTGCCAAAATTTTGGAAAGCGTGCCAAGCGGAATCCCCGTCATCTCAGACAACTTATCATTGGTAATGCGGCGCTCGCTTTTGATCTTTTTAATTCTGTCAATATACGTAAGCTCGGACATAACACCCTCCCTTTTGCGGAAAAAGAACGCGCTTTTTCTCTTGTGGTATCATTATAGCACGGTTTTTCCGTTTTGTAAAGAGGTTTTTGAAAATTTTTTCCGATTTTTGAAAAATAGGGGTTGACAAATCCAATTTCGGGTGGTATAATCATGTCACAATATTCCGATTTCGGAATTTTCCGATCGAATTTCACATAGTCCGTTCCACGTTTCGCAGCCGATTTTCCGAACTTGGAAAATACGGCGCATAAAGAAAAGGAGAATGATCATGACAAATTATAACAGAATCGCAACCACCAATACAAACGTAGGCACACGCACAAGCGAAAACGAATCCCTGCTTTCCGTTCTGCTTTCCCTGCCCGCAGCGCTCTGGCAGTTCATTTGCGCGCTGGGTCTTGGCAAGGTAGTCAAGGGCGTTTCCCTGACCGGTTGCGTCTTTGCATTTTTCGGCATCATCGGCGGCATTGAGGCAGGTCTGCTCAGCTTTGGCATGGGCGCAGTTCTTGCCGTGCTGATTGCAGGTATTGAGATCCTTTGCTTAAAGCAAAAGGCTTAAGGCGTTTGAAATAAGGTGCACAGCGCGTCTGCCGTCACGTCGGCTGCCGCCAGTGCCTCTGCCAGCGTATTACCGCAGCTGCCGATCTCCAAGGTCAAAGAGAACGGACACAGGTTCTGATTGAGCGTTTGGGATTTGCACATCACGCTTGCGCAGCTGCCCGCAAAGGCAGCGTTCATGCGCTCGTGCAGCAGCATCGCGAGTGCAAGATTTGTCTTGCTTGTCTCGCCCGCGTTCATACCGCAAACGACCTGCGCTTGCGCGATCCCCTGCCCGTCCTTAACGGCAAGCGTGCGCACGATATTGCCGCTCTCGTCCGTCGTGGCAGCGCGGTGCACGTCGATCACGCACACAAGCGACGGGTACGCCAGGCGAAAGGCTTGAATGGCTTCCGCGGCACGCGTGTACGACTCGCGATTGGACTCGCCGTCAAACACGGTCTTGCAATGGATGGTGCCAATGCCCGCCTCGTTCAACTTTTGCGCAAGCCTTGCACCAACCGCCACCACGCCGTCCGAGCCGTCCGCGCTGCGGGCAAACTCCTCGTCGCCCTCGGCAAGGTAGAGTGCGCCGGTGCGGTTATATCCCTCCCCCGTATGCGTATGTATGATCAGCACGCTGATCTTGCCGCGCGCTGCGGGAATCCGGCAGGCGGCTGCCATGACCTCTTGCATATCGATCACCCCGTCAGTCTGATTGACGGGGTTTTGTTTTGTGCTGATATCCAGCGGCACGATGGGCGTCGCGCCCCGGGGCACTGCAGAAAAGTCGTAGGCGTACGGGTCAGCCGGGGGTGCGTTTTGCTCGGTGCCCTGTTCGGTGCTCTGCTCGGGTTCCGTCGTGTCGCTCTCCTCACCCACAGGCGGCAGGATGCCATTGCCCGATCCACCCGGCTGCTCGGTGCCCGAAAGCGGCGGCGTGATGCTGCCCCACGGCACTAAGAATACTGCTGCAAGCGTGATCAGCAGGGCTGCACCCGTAACGGCTGCTACCACGGGCAGCCATTTGGGCAATCGGCGCGTGCCGCCACCCCTGATGCCCGCCGTCTTCAGTTCCTCCCATGCGCGTATCTCACGCCGCAAAAATTCTGTCATCCCCTTGGTTTTATGCTCGTCCATTTTCTCTCTCCTCCGTTTGTGTGATGCTGCATTGTATGCAAGCACAAGCAGAGATATGCCTCACGCCTCACCAAGCCCAAAGCAAGCTCCGATCGCACGCGCCAGCAGCGCACCGCCGCGAGAGACGGTCACGTCGATATCCGCAGGCGCAACCAAGTACCTGCCCACGCTGGCAAGATGCTGCTCCAGCGCATCGCCCACGCCGCAAATGCCCGCGCGGCTAAGGGCATCGCAGATCAGCGTGCCGCTGTCAATGGCGGTGGGAATGCCGACCGAGATCACGGGGCAGCCCACGCCCGACGCGTCAATCGCCACGCGGCGGTTGCCCACCCCCGCGCCGGGGCGCAAGCCGCGGTCACAGATCTGCACAGCAGCACCCAAATGATCAACGCTGCTTGCCGTAAGCGCATCCACCGCGATCACCAGCTCAGCCCCCACCTCTCTGACAGCACCGCGCACAAGCTCGGCTGCCTCCACGCCGCTCTCTCCCAGCACGCCCGGCGTCACCGCGCAAAGCGCGCCCTTGCCAAAGCGAGAAAAGGCTGCGGCATCCAGCAGCTGCACGTGGCGCGTGACCTCCAGCGCGCGTGCGGTGCAAGGCCCCAGGCTATCCGGCGTGATGCGCGGATTCCCAAGGCAAGCCACCAGCACGCAGCGCGGTTGCGGCACAAGACGCTCAGACACCCCAGACAGCAGCGCGGCAATCGCACGCCAGGGGCTTTGCTGCGCATCCCCGAAGGACGCGGCAAGCGGCGCAAAATGCACGGTCGCGTACCTTGCGCGCTCCCCCTTTATCCTCTCCTGCAGCTCTGTGACGCGGCAGCCGTGCAGCAGGTATTCGCGGCGCTGCACGCCACCTTCTCTCTCGCACGCCAGATCAGTCCGAAAGCAGCTTTTCATGACCCCTCCAAAAAAATTATAAATTATATATTAAAATTTTGCTTTAGCTCTTGCTTTTTTTTCAAAAATCGTTTATACTATATGTAAATATGCGAGTAAAAGAGTTCGCTATTTGGTATGCGCGCGAGAGTTCTGTGCATTCTGTACAGGATTGTCCGCTCGGTTTTGTGCATCTGTACAATTTCGGGTTGCATACCCATCTTCGAGCTCTCAAATTGCACCGACGGTTGCCCGCAGGGGCTACCGTGATTTTCAAAATCACGAGGAGGAAATCTCAATCATGACAAAGCGCATCCTTGCATCCGTTCTCTGTCTGGTAATGCTCGTTGGCTCTCTGGTTTGCCTGAGCGCATGCGGCGAAGAAGACAAGAAAACAGAAGACAAAGGTCAGTACCTGACCATGTACGTGGCAGATCAGGTATATGATCTCGACCCCGCCAACGCATTCTACAATGACGGCACCACCAGCATCGTTAACCTGCTGTTCGAAACCCTGTTCAAGATCAACGACAGCGGTAAGGTTAAGAAGTCCCTGGTTCAGAAGTACGTCATCAAAGAGGACGCTGCAGCCAACGAATACAGAATGGACATTTACCTCAACGAGACCTGCTGGTCCGACGGTACTTATGTTTCCGCAAACGACGTGGTTTATGCATGGAAGCGTATTCTGGACGTAGAAAGCTCCTATGACGCTGCTGCTCTGCTCTACGACATCAAGAACGCTCGTTCCGTTAAGGAAGGCGATATGTCTATCGACGACCTTTGCATTTACGCAGAGGGTGAGCGTATGATCTCTGTTGAGTTCGAGGGTCCCATCAACTACGATCAGTTCATTCTTAACCTGACCAGCGTAGCACTTGCTCCCCTGCGTGAGGACATCACTGCTAAGCCCGACTGGGCAAAGAAGCCCGCTACCATCGTGTGCAGCGGTCCCTTCAAGCTTGGCAGAGTTGAGTTTGTTGAGAACAACACCAAGTACTTCGATGCGAACTACGAGTATCAGGAAACCGGCAGCGATGAGATCATCGTTGGTAAGGATTTCAAGGAATCCCTGGTGAAGTTCCTGGTTCTTGAGCGTAACGCGTACTACTACCGTAACGCTGAGAAGGAAGAGAAGCTGGATAAGTTTGTAACTCCCTATAGAATTATTGTAGATTTCTCCATGACCGACGAACAGATCGCAGCGGCTTACGAGTCCGGCGCAATTCTGTACATCGATAATATTCCCTACTCCTGGATCGGCGACGAGGCTTACGTTGATCTGCTCAAGGACGTTGAGACCACCGATGCAATGTCCAACCACACCTACTACTTCAACCAGAACGCACTGATCGACAACGGCGGTGAGGGTGAATACCTGTTTGCCAACAAGACCGTTCGTCAGGTACTGTCCAAGGCGATCGACCGTCAGGCAATCGTGGATGCAATCTGGTATGCAGAGGTTGCTACCGGTATCGTTCCCAACGGCGTATTTGAGACCAACTCCTCCAAGGATACCTTCCGCGAGGCTGCAAGCTCCGCTTACGACACGCTGACCACCGTTGACGTGGAAACCCTGAAGGCTGAGCTCTCCGACGCAGGCATCAAGGCAAAGAACTACTCCTTCTCTATCACGGTTGCTGCTTACGACGAAGTTCACGTAGCAATTGCAGAGATGGTTGCAGAGCAGTGGGAAGCACTTGGCTTTGACGTTAAGGTCAACAAGAGAGGCACCATTGCAAACAACGACTACTACAAGTGGACCGAAAACGTTCCGGACGATATCTGTGACGACCTGTACGCAGAGGATCTGCGCAGCGGTGACTTCGAGGTTATCGCACTGGATCTGGGTGCTGTGACCATGGATGCATACGCAACGCTGGCTCCCTTCGCAAAGGCATTCTCCGGTCAGGGTATGGACATGTCCGACTCCGAGAACTACCAGCTCTCCGCTCACATTACCGGCTTTGACAACCAGGAATACAACGACCTGATGGAGGCTGTTTACTTCCTGCAGTACTACAACGACTTCTACAAGTTCTTCTACAACACCGCATACGGCACCGATTACTTTGATTCTCAGGAAACTGCAGACGCAATTTACAACAAGATCGGTGAGATCTACGGCAAGTACAACATCACCCCCTCCACCAAGACCTACCTTGAAGACCGCGCAACCCTGTTGCACGCTGCTGAGGATATCCTGATGGATGAGGTTCCCGCAACTCCCATCGTTGCTAACCAGCACGCTTCCCTGACCGCTAACAACATCAACAAGGTCAAGGATACCTACACCAACCCCATCGTTCTGACTAAGGCTTCCGTTTCCGGTTACAAGTCCTTCCTGAAAGACGTTGAAGAGTTCCTGGAGGCTAACTTCCAGGCATACTGCGAGGACAAACAGTCCTACATCTACAACAAGTTCAAGTCTAACGACAAGGTTTACTCCGCCGGCGAATTCTCTTACGAAGGCTTTAAGGGTGAGTCCTCTCACTACAGCTTCCTGTTCGAGGACGAGAAGAGCAAGAAATAATGAAAAAATACTGCCCTGCGATGCAAATCGCAGGGCTTTTTTTCGCCTGAAAGTGTAGACAAATCAAAATGAATGTGGTATAATATTATGAATATTTATGTAAAGCGGAGGAAATATGCAAATCATCAACCTTTTCCCCGGCTCGTACAACTCAAACTGCTACATTCTGGTGCACGGCGGCGAGGCTTTGGTCATTGACCCCAGCGCTTCGGCAAAAAGCATCTTGGTACGTGTTGAGCAAGAAGGAGCAACCTTAAAGGGCATTTTGCTGACGCACGGACACTTTGACCATATCGTATCCATTGATACGTTGCGCCGCGCCTGCCCCGTTCCGCTCATGATCCACAAACAGGACGCGGAGATGCTGGAGGACGGCGTCAAGAACGCCTTTTCCCTGTTCTTCGGTCAGGACATCTCTTACGCTCCCGCGCAGCGATTGCTCGAGGGTGGCGACAAGATACAGCTTGGCGGTATGGATATCGAGGTGGTGCATCTGCCCGGTCACTCCAAGGGCTCGGTTTGCTACTATATCCCCGGTGAGCGCACCATGTTCACGGGCGATCTGCTCTTCGCGCAAGGCTACGGTCGAGCCGATCTGCACGGCGGCAACGCATTCACCCTGCGCACCTCGCTGTGTGCTTTGCGACAGTACCCCAAGAACGTCACCATCTACCCCGGTCACGGCGAGTCGTGTCTTTTGGGTCGCGCGCTTGACGTTGCATTTTATCTGTAAAAAAATCTAATTATAATATATTGAGGAAACACGACATGGATTATCAGCTTTTAGCCGATCTGCTTTTCCCGCAGATCACCAAAACTCCCGCCGACGTTGAGGCGGCATACCCCGCACGCCAGCTCCCCGAGGGCGCAAAGGTCACCCGTTTTGCTCCCAGCCCCACAGGCTTTGTGCATTTCGGCGGCTTGTTCCCCACCACGGTAGGCGAGCGTCTGGCACACCAGAGCGGCGGCGTATTTTTCCTGCGTATTGAGGACACCGACGCAAAGCGTGAGGTACCCGGTGCTGCAGAGGGTCTGATCAAGACGCTGGCACACTACGGCATTCACTTTGACGAGGGCGCGATCCTGGACGAGAGCGGCAAGGTCAGCGACCAAGGCGCGTACGGCCCTTACAAGCAGAGCGCACGCGCAGAGCTTTACCAGACCTATGCAAAGGATCTGGTCAGCCGCGGACTTGCTTATCCCTGCTTCACCACCGAGGAGGAGCTGGAGGCTCTGCAGGCGGTTAACAAGAAGGAAGAGATCAAGAATACCGACTGGCAGGCACAGGCAGAGGAAAGACGCGCAGAAATGCTCAAGGCTCGCTCCATTACCATGGACGAGGTCAAGGCAAATCTTGACGCAGGCAACCCCTTTGTGCTGCGTATTCTCGCAGACGGTGATCCTGCAAAGAAAACTCCCTTTACCGACCTTGTCAGAGGCAAGCTCGACATCCCCGAGAACGACGAGGATTTCGTACTGCTCAAGTCTGACGGCATTCCCACCTACCACTTTGCACACGCAGTGGACGATCACCTGATGGGCACGACCCACGTCATTCGCGGCGAGGAATGGCTGCCCAGCCTTGCAAAGCACATTCAGCTGTTCCGTTACCTTGGATTCAAGCTGCCCAAGTATATGCACATCTCGCAGATCATGCGCCTTGACGAAAACGGCAACAAGAAAAAGCTTTCCAAGCGCGACATGGGTGCTAACATGGACGACTACGCTGCAATGGGCTATGCGCCCGAGTGCGTTTGCGAGTACGTCATGACGCTGCTCAACTCCAACTACGAGGAGTGGCACGCGCAGAACCCCGAAAAGCCCTACACCGAGTTCCCCTTCAACATCAAGAAGATGAGTGCTTCGGGCTGTCTGTTTGACTTCAACAAGCTCAACGACGTTTCCAAGAACGTCATCTCGCGCATGAGCGCACAAAAGGTCACGCTGGCTGTGACCGAGTGGGCACAGACCTACGATCCCGAGTTCGGTGCACTGCTTGCACGCGATCCCGCATATGCCGCTAACATTTTCGCGATCGGCAGAGGCGGTAAGAAGCCGCGTAAGGACTTGGCTGTCTGGAAGGACGCGCGCCCCTACATGGGCTTCTTCTACGACGAGCTGTTCACCTTGACCGAGCAGTACCCCGAGCAGTTTGACAAGGCAGACATCAAGGCGGTGCTGGAAGGCTTTGTCAAGGTATTTGACATTTCCGACGATATGAACACTTGGTTTGAAAAGATCAAGGAGATCGGTGCAGCGCTGGGCTACACCGCAGACATGAAGGCATACAAGGCTGATCCCTCTGCGTTCCGCGGCAGCGTGGCTGACGTTTCCATGTTCCTGCGCCTTGCCGTGACCGGTAAGACCAACGCGCCCGATTTGTGGACGGTTATGCAGATTCTCGGCTACGACAGAACCGTCGCGCGCCTTGAGGCAATGCTTGCAACCCTGTAATATTAAAATAAAGAGGATATAACCATGGCAGAAACCAACAACAACTTTATTTTTGAGATCATCAACGAGGATCTTGGCGTACAGCCCGATAAGAAGATCCACACGCGTTTTCCGCCCGAGCCCAACGGATATTTGCACATCGGCTCGGTAAAGGCAATCTGCATCAACACCGACGTTGCCAAAAAGTATAACGGTCTGTTCAACCTGCGCTATGACGATACCAACCCCGCAAAGGAGTCCGACGAGTTCGTTCGCTCCATCCGCGAGGACCTGGAGTGGCTGGGTGCAACCCCCACGGGCGGCGTTTTCTACGGCTCTGATTACTTTGGCAAGTGCTACGAATTTGCCGTTCAGCTGATTAAGCAGGGCGACGCTTACGTTTGCGACCTCTCCAAGGACGACCTTGCCGATTACAAGGGCACCGACCGCTCGGTTGCATCCAAGGAATCCCCCTACCGTAACCGCTCGGTTGAGGAAAACCTTGACCTGTTCGAGAGAATGAAGAACGGCGAGTTCCCCGACGGTGCACGCACCCTGCGCGCAAAGATCGACCCTTCGAGCGACAACCCCTATCTCCGTGACCCCGTTATCTACAGAATCAAGCATATCCACCACCACCGTCAGGGTGACGATTGGTGCGTATACCCCATGTACGACTTCGCACATCCCATTCAGGACGCACTTGAGGGCATCACCTATTCCCTGTGCTCCAGCGAGTTCAGAAATCACCGCCCCCTGTACGATTGGGTCATTGAAAAGATCGGCTTTGAGCAGCCTCCCCACCAGTGGGAGTTCGGACGCATGAACATCACCTATACGGTTATGTCCAAGCGTTACCTGCGTCAGCTGGTTGAGGAAGGTCACGTGGACGGCTGGGATGACCCCCGTCTGCCCACCCTTTGCGGTCTGCGCCGCCGCGGCTATACCCCCGAGGCTCTCTTCACCTTTGTAAGAGAAGCAGGCGTTACCAACACCGACCACACCGTAGACGTTCGCCAGCTGGAGGCTTGCGTGCGCGACGACCTCAACGAGAACGCGCTGCGCCGCGTTGCGATCGTCAACCCCATCAAGGTTATCATCGACAACTATCCCGAGGACAAGGAAGAAATGATCAGCCTGCCCAACCATCCCCAGAAGGAAGAGCTTGGCAAGCGTGAAGTTCCCATGACCCGTGAGATCTATATCGACGCGGACGACTTTGCAGAGGTTCCGCCTCCTAAGTTCTTCCGTCTCAAGCCCGACAGCGAGGTACGCCTGATGGGCGGCTATATCATCCGCTGCGGCGAGATTGTCAAGAACGAGGACGGCTCGATCAAGGAGATCCACGCAACCGCAGATCTGGAGACCGGCAACGGCATGCCCGCAGACGGCAGAAAGATCAAGGGCACGATCCACTGGCTGTCCGCAAAGTACGCGCAACCCGTTACCGTTATGCTCTACGATCGCCTGTTCAACATTGAAAACACGGCTGACGTTCCCGAGGGCAAGACCTATCTTGACTTCCTCAACCCCGAGTCCCTTACCAAGATCGAGGGCGCAATGGTTGAGCCTTGCCTGTCCGAAGCAAAGGCAGGAGAGAAGTTCCAGTTCGTTCGCGTTGGCTACTTCTGCAAGGACTCCAAGAACGAGAACACCTTCAACCGTGTCGTAGGACTGCGCGACAGCTTCAAGGCATAAGAGGCAGCTATGGATTTTGCACAAATGCTTGAAAATCTGACGCCTTACGCCATTCCCTATGCGGTATTGGCTGCTTGGGTGGTCGTCATCTCGCTGATCTCCATGATCGTTTGCGTGTACGACAAAGTCATTTCCAAGAAAAACAAGGTGCAGCTGCGTATTCCCGAAAAGGTGTTGTTTCTCACCTTTCCCTTACTTGGCGGCTCGGTTGCCATGTGTCTGACCATGCTTGCCATCCGTCACAAGACCAAGCATTGGCAGATGAAGGTCATTCCCGTCATCGCATTTTTCCAGATCGCCGCGCTGATCGGCATTACCGCCGTAATCGCGTTGGGCGTGATTTAAATATGAAAATGGCAGAAAGCAAACGCTTTCTGCCTTTTCTATTTGGCTATAGAGGCGAGAGAATCACAAAACCGTTACCGCGGGCGATCACTGATCGCCCCTACAATGTAAACCGTTGATGTATAAGCAATATATTTTCCACAACCCGTAGGGGCGATCAGTGATCGCCCGCCCGTAATCGCATCAATGTAGGGGCGACCATTGGTCGTCCGTCAAGACCATCATAAAAGGCAGAGCCGCTCGGCTCTGCCTTTTTATTTTCCGAATTCGTTTGATTCCGAGCCGGAATGTCTTATGGAGCGCGCAACTGCACCACCGTAATTTTCTGTAAGTAATCCATCCCAGTCAGGACCCTCACCCTCCGGCATGGCAAGCTGAATCCATACGGTGTCTCCGTTATCCAAAGACCATCCAAAGTATCTCTGCCCAGCGCCCGCATCCCAACCGTGCGGTTTGCCAAGGATTTCCACAATTTCCACAACAGTCATTCCTTCCCTGATTTTGAGATAATCCTCATAACTGGGCTTATGCTCTTTGCCACCGCGATCAAACAACACATCCATGATATCCGCTTCGCTTTGCGTCGTCTGCTCTTCGGTTACGCCTTGTGTGACGTCGGGCAAAGCCTCTGTTTGGGTGTCCGCATCTGCAAACAGCTCACCCACAATACCCTGCATACCGTTTTTGGCAACCGACACACCGGCTGCAACAAACAGCATTGCAAGCAGCGCGCAGAATATAATCAGCAGTATTTTTTGCGTTTTGTTCATGCGCGCCTCCTTTGTGGGTTTTGTTTTATATAACAATTCAAATCTGTTTTAATTTGCATTATTATAACATTTTTTTGCAATTTTTTCAATAGGAGATTACAAAAATGTGCCCGTAGGGGCGCACTGCGTGCGCCCGCAAATGACAAAGGCAGAGTCGCTCGGCTCTGCCTTTATTTTCCGTCTTCATTCGAAGGACCGAAATAATTGATATCGAACGCAATTGACCCGCCATATCCCGCACTCATCAACAAATCTCTGTCTTCATGCATATAATTCGATAGGATATGGCAAAAACCGCCATCAGCCATTTCCCAATAAAAATAAGCCTTCCCCGTAGCGTACTCAATACTGTGCGGCTTCCCCATAATTTCTACTATCTCCACAATTGTCATATCTTCCTCAATTTTGAGATAATCCTCATATGACGGCATGTGCGTTTGGTCAAGATCAAATAATATATCCATCAGCTTATCCAGCTCGCTCAGCGTCATCTGCTCTTCGGGCATCGTTTCGGGTACTTTAGTCACAAGTTCTTGGGTAGTACCGCCTTGCGTAACGTCGGGCGAGATTTCCGTCTCTGCGTCCGTATCCGCAAGCAGCGCATCGTTGCCAAACAGCTCACCCACAATACCCTGCATACCGTTTTTGGCGACCGACACACCGGCTGCGACAAACAGCATTGCAAGCAGCGCGCAGAATATAATCAGCAGTATTTTTTGCGTTTTGTTCATGCGCGCCTCCTTTGTGGGTTTTGTTTTATATAACAATTCAAATCTGTTTTAGTTCGCATTATTATAACATTTTTTAGCGATTTTTTCAACAGGTAATTGCAAAATTTATGACCGTAGGGGCGATCAGTGATCGCCCGCCCGTAATCGCGCTATGATCGTATTCCCCCAACCGGTAGGGGGCGGTGCCTTCGACGCCCCGACTATAGCACGCATCCGTTTGGATTTTATGTGAGAAAACCGTTTCCGTTCTTTTTGAGCAAGGAGCTGCAAAGAAGAACTTATTTCGCTTCGCGAAATCAAACGGCGTTGGGGAGATTTCGCGCCTGCGGGCGCGGTCGAGGGCTGCGCGCCCTCGACCGCGCCGCCTTTTGAAAAAGGCGGGCGAAAACTTTTCAATCATTTGATCAAAAATACGAAAATATTCGCAAAACCTCTTGCATTTGCGCACTGATTGTGATATAATGTATCGGTAAATGCGATGATGAAGTCAGCGCACACGAAAAAGCGTACACAGAGATGACCGACGCGGCTGAAAGCGGTCTTACGTGGCGTGTGTTGCATTTCCCTTCGGAGCAGGTCCTGTGAGCCAAGATTGGTAGTGGGACACGGCAGACACCGTTATTCGTCAGCAGAGTGTTGGCTTTGTGCGCTATTTGCGCCACGCCTTTATTTGGGTGGTACCGCGGTTTTTATGCCGTCCCATGTTTATATGGGACGGCTTTTTATATTTAAAAAAAACAATATGTAAATAAAAGGAAGGAATCAACCATGAAAGAAATGCTGAATAACATTCGCGTCTCGGCTCTTGAAAAGATTGCTGCAGGCGAGGATCTTGAGCAGATCAGAATTCAATACCTTGGCAAAAAGGGTGAGCTGACCGCCGTATTGCGCGGTATGGGCAAGCTGAGTGCCGAGGAAAGACCCGTTATCGGTCAGCTGGCTAACCAGGTGCGCGAGGAGATCGAGGCTGCCATTGCCGAGAAGGCAGAGGCTCTCAAGGCAAGCGCGCTCGAGGAGCAGCTCAAAGCTGAAAAGCTGGACGTTACCATGCCCGGCAAGACCACGCGCGTAGGTCACGTACACCCCCTGACCCGCGTACAGAGAGATATGGAAGAGATCTTTATCGGTATGGGCTTCTCTATTGCAGAAGGTCCTGAGGTAGAGTATGACCTTTACAACTTCCAGAAGCTCAACATTCCGGAAAATCACCC
>JAZRDG010000089.1:0-5824 GCA_045660125.1 Eubacteriales bacterium
ATCACAAGGCGCGGCTGATAAAACGCGCCTGCTAAATTTTTGCCCGCTCCCAGGTTGATGGCGGTCTTGCCGCCCACCGAGGAGTCCACCGCGGCAAGCAGGGTGGTCGGCACCTGCACAAAGGCAATGCCGCGCAGATAGATCGAAGCGCAAAAGCCGCCAAGGTCACCGACAACACCGCCGCCAAGTGCAAACAGCGCGTCGGTGCGCGTGTAGTGATTTGCCGCCATATGCTCCAAGAGCGCACCGAGCACGTCAAGCGATTTTGCGCCCTCACCGTGCGGCACGACGTATACCTCGGGCGCAAAGCCCGCCGCCTGCAGAGAGCCTGAAAGCGCGTCTGCATACAGGGGGGCAACGTTGTCGTCGGTCAGAATCAGCGCGCGACAGCGGGGGAGCACGCTTGCAGCCAACTTGCCCGCGCGTGACAAAAGTCCGCTGCCAATGCACACGTCATATGCCCTTGAAGCGTGTATTTCAACCGTGATCATGACCATATCCTCCCCTAAAACAAAAATACCGCAGACGATACTGCGGCGTGCCGATTTTGCGTGACTGTCTGCCTCCATCGTGCGGCGCATACAGATTTCCTTGAATTCATTACGTTAAGTGTAGCACGACGGGCAGTTTTTGTCAAGTGTAATTGAGAAATTTATTGCGTTTTTATAGACAAAACGGTACTTTTCTGTTATAATAGCTATAGACCTGTTGAAACGCTCTGACAGAGGAGGTAGCATGTATGTTTTATACCGCAATTTGCGACGATGAATTGGTCTATAGCGAAAGAGCCAAGGTGCTTTTGGATAAAATGTTAGACGAAAAGGGTATCGCCCACCGCACGGATTGCTTTAGCTCAACCGAGGAGCTGCAGGCTGCCATGCGCAGGTGCGATTACTCGCTGTTGCTTTTGGATATCGTGATGGACAAGCAAACGGGACTTGAATTTGCAAGTGAGCTGCGTCGCGCAGGTAGCCGTGTCAATATTGTGTTTATGACGTCAAGTGCCGAGTTTGCATTGGATGCTTACGAGGTATATCCCTTGACGTATCTGACAAAGCCTGTTGATCCCATCAAGCTGCGCCGCGCCGTGCAAATGTGCCTGGAGCGCATGGAAAAGCAGCCGGGTATCGTGATCAATGACCGCAAGCACGGTCAGATCATGATGGAATACGATGATATTCTGTATCTGGAGAGCCAGAAGCACGATATCGTGGTGTACGCACGCGACGGTCAGCAATATGTATTTTTGGGCAGCTTTGAGGCGTTTTGCGAAAAGCTCCCCTCCGATACCTTTTTCCGTTGCCATCGCTCGTATTCGGTCAATCTGCGCCATACCACGCGCATCAATAACCGCGAGTATACCATGCGTAACGGGGATCTTGTGCCCATTTCCCGTTCGCAATATAAGGTGGCAACCGAAAAATTTGCGGGGCTTTGATCGATGCGCTTACCAAAGGAAATTGCACAGCCGCTGCTGATCTGGTATCGCCAGAATGCGCGTGACCTGCCGTGGCGGCGAGAGATCAGCCCTTACCGCGTGTGGGTGTCCGAGATCATGCTGCAGCAAACGCGCGTGGAGGCGGTCAAGCCGTATTTTGAGCGCTTTATGAGCGCGCTGCCAAGCGTGCAAAGCCTTGCCGAGGTGGACGAGGAGCGTCTGCTTAAGCTCTGGGAGGGCTTGGGGTATTACAGCCGCGCCCGCAATCTGCAAAAGGCGGCAAGACAGGTGTGTGAGCAATATGGGGGCGAGCTGCCCGCAGATTATGAAAAATTGCAAAAGCTTTGCGGGATCGGTGCTTATACCGCAGGAGCGATTGCGTCTATAGCGTACGGCATTCCCGCGCCCGCCGTGGACGGCAACGTCTTGCGCGTGTGGGCAAGATTGACGGGTGACGATCGCGACGTTTTGCAGCCTGCTGTGCAAAAGCAGGCAAGAGATGAGGTTGCCGCCGTCATTCCCAAAGATCACGCCGCTGCGTTTACCCAAGCCATGATCGAGCTGGGGGCTACCGTTTGCGTGCCCGCGGGCGAGGCAAAGTGCGACAAGTGCCCCTTGCAGGCGTTTTGTACCGCACTTGAAGAGGGGAAGACGGATGTGCTCCCCGTGCGCTCCAAGGCAAAGCCGCGAAGGGTCGTGCCCTTGACCGTACTGCCTTTGTGGGACGGCGAGCGCGTGGTGCTGCACAAGCGCCCCGATTCGGGTCTGCTTGCGGGCATGTACGAGTTTTATCAGATCGAGGGCACAATGCAAGCCGAGCAAGCCGCGCAGCACGCAGGCTCGCTGGGACTTGAGGTGTTGGAGATCGGCCAGCCCATCGCGGCAAAGCATATTTTTACGCATCTGGAATGGCACATGACCGCATATCTTGTGCGTGTGAAGGATACCGCGCCCGTATCGGGCAAGCTGACCTGCGCTACCGTGCAGGAGCTTGACGGCGTGTATGCTGTGCCGAGTGCACATCGCGCCTTCAAGCAAGAAATGGAAAGGCATGTATGATAAAGATGGGCTGAGTCAACTTGGATTGATTCGGCCCGTTTTTTTGCGTGTCCGTGTTATATGATGATTCGTTGCGGGCAACTGAAAAAAGCCGTCCCCCAAGGGGATGGCTTTATAACGCACGCCTGCCACGCCCCCCCGCTTCAAAGAGGGGATTTACGCGCGCTTTTTGCGCAAATAACGCCCCAAAACCCAAAACTTGTGTTGCAAATCCAAAAAAATCGTGATATAATACTAATATACTGTTCGATATAGCCGTGAATTTGAAAAAAGAGAGGTATCTCCCATGATCAGAATTCCCGTGTTTCCCGTAGGACAACAAATCTTTGAGGGTTGCAGTGTTACCGTCAACCAAAGAAAGGCAAAGCCGTATTTGGCGCGCGTGTCCGCCATGCCGTTCAATTGCTCCTGGCCGGGGCATCAGCGTGCCTTGGAGCAGACCGAGCTTGCAGGCTTTGTGTCGGTTGAGGCTGACGAGGCAGTGAATATGACTGTGACCTGGCAAACGCCTCCCACACAGGTGCTGGTGCGTCCGCTTTCACGCGGTGTGCATGCCGAAATTGACGGCTGCACCGCTACCTTTACGCTGCCCGGATGCGGTCAGTACACAGTTGAGGCAGACGGACATCACGGTGCTTTGCACGTGTTTGTCAATCCGATCAAGGAGATCGACGGCTTGCGCACCACCTATCGCTTTGCGGGCGGTGAGCACCATATCGGATCTATCGAGCTGACCGATAACGATACCGTGTATATTGACGCGGGTGCTGTGGTGTACGGCTCGTTTTATGCCATTTGCGCCGAGAATATCCGTATTCTGGGCAACGGTATCATAGACGGCAGCCGCGAGGAGCGCACAAGCGATACCTCGCTGTTGGCATACAATTATGACGCGCCGATTCCGCGCGATAAGCAGGGCATTCGCGCCTTTATGCATGCGCGGCGCGTGCTGCGCGGCAATATGCGCTTTTATCGCTGCAGAAACGTGCACGTAGAGGGCGTGGTCTGCCGTGACAGCGCCTCGTTTGCCATCATTGCGGCAGGATGCGAGAACGTGTCGATCGACAACGTCAAGACCATCGGCATGTGGCGGTACAATTCGGATGGCATTGATCTGTTCAACTGTACCGGCGTCAGCGTGCGGAATTGCTTTTTGCGTAACTTTGACGACTGCATGGTCATCAAGGGCATCTGCGGCTGGGATGACGCGCCCAACCGCAATATCACGGTAGAGAAATGCGTGCTTTGGTGCGACTGGGGCAGAGCACTTGAGATCGGTGCAGAGACCAACGCGCCCGCGTTTTACAATATTACGTTCTCGGATTGTGACGTCATCCACGGCTCGACTATGCAGTTGGATATCCAGCACCATAACCGTGCCGAGATCCGCAACGTCAGCTTTGAAAACATCCGCGTGGAGTACACGCAGTATCAGCAGTCTGATCTGCATCAGCAAAGCGAGGAGCAGGAATACCGCAGCTCTGTTCCCGCAAGACAGCCCATCCTGCTCAACGTGGCACTTTACGATATGGGGCTGTTCTCCAAGGACGGCAAGCACGGCTGTGCGCACGATATTCTGTTCAAGGATATTTACGTGCTGACCGATGCCCCCCTGCCCATGCCCGTGTCCATCTTTGCAGGACTTGACGAGGAGCATTGCGTCCGCGGCGTGCGCGTGGATGGCTTGTATTTCAACGGCGAGCGCGTGACGGATATCGAAAAAGCCAATTTTGTGATCGGCTCTTGCGCATACGACGTCAGCTTGAGTTGATCTGAAAGAATAAAGGAGTTGACAATTTTGAACGCATTGCATTATACCCTGATCGGCGCAGGTGCAGTCGCGGCTGCAGTTGCGGTTGGCGCGGGTGTTGCCGTGCCGTACATCCATAAGCTGTTCAAGCAATCGTTTGGGCGCTCCAATCCTGCGCCCGACGGACAGAATGCCTTTTTGGAGGGCTTGCGACAGAAGGGCTTTGACAAGCAGGTCGAGATCGTACAGCATGGCTGGGATCGGCTTGCAAGCACCGAGCATGAAAAGGTGTATATCACCTCGCACGACGGACACCGCCTGTGCGCCAAGCTGTATGCGCCCCAAAATCCGACGGCAACCGTGGTGCTGGTGCACGGCTACCACAGTAAGGGCGAGATGGATTTCGGCTGTGTGTTTGATTTTTACGCGCAGAGAAATATCGCTATGCTGATCGTGTATCAGCGCGCGCATGGAGACAGCATGGGTGAGTATCTGACCTTTGGCGCAAAGGAGAGATTTGACGTGCGCGATTGGTGCAAGTATCTGGTCGAGCGATACGGCGAGGAGCACAGCATCATTCTGGATGGCGTTTCCATGGGCTGTTCCACGGTCCTGCTGGCGTCCTGCCTGCCCGATATCCCGCCGCAGGTCAAGGCGGTCATCGGTGATTGCGGCTATGCCTCTGCAAAGGATCAGATCGCGCAGGTCATCAAGGAGAATTTCCACCTGCCTGTTTTTGCGGTATTGCCCGCAGCCAGTCTGCTTTGCCGCTTGTATGGCGGTGCTTACCTTGGCGACGCCGAGGTGGAAAGGGAACTGAAAAAAGCCAAGATCCCCACCTTGTTTGCGCACGGTGCGGCCGATGATTTTGTGCTTCCCAATAACTCAGAGCGCAACTTTGCCGCCTGCACGAGTGAGTATAAGCGACTGTGCATTTTCGAGGGCTCGCCGCACGGCATGAGCTATCTTGACCACAAAGAGGAATACGAAAAGGAGATCCTTGCGCTGCTGCAGCACGCAGGGGTGCTTGCCTCGGATTGAATACAAAATGAGCCGAATGCTTACAAAAGCGTTCGGCTCATTTTATGATTTTTTAAAACTTCTTTTTGATCACGACCGTCGCGGCAAGGCATGCAAACAGCAGCGTAAAGCCTGCGCCGATGGCGGATTTACATCCAACGGGGGAGATTGCCATATCCTTGTCACCCTCGTCGGGCTGCGCGGTGTCTGCCTCGGTGGTCTCGGGCAGGGGCTCGCCCGTGCTGACCAGCAGCGAGAACACGGTCATGTTATGGTCGGAGGGGTGAGGGACGTTCTCGATCGCGGGGCCGCCAACCTGCTTGTAGGATTCAACCCAGATCTTGTCCTTGGTAATAAAGCAATGGTCGATGGGCAGGCGGGTCTGGAAGTCTGCCGAGTATTCACCCCACTTGTTAAACGTGCCGTGAATGTCGGTATTGGGAGTGCGGTAGCGTGCCACGGCAAGGTCGCCCGAGGTGAGAATGTTCTAGGAATCGTGCGACTGATTGCCGTGCCAGTCACCCAGCATGATGATGGGGCGATCTCCTGCAAGAGCG
>JAZRDG010000090.1:0-7366 GCA_045660125.1 Eubacteriales bacterium
AAGGACGTAATGACCAGCGCAAGCCAGATTACCGAGAGCCTTGAAGAATCCGTAGGCATTGACCTTAAGAGCATGCTCGCAGGCTTTAAGTCGGAGGCCAAGCGGTCTTAGGAAGACAACTCCATGGAACAACTCCTTGGCTCACAGAACGACATGGCTACGATCCGACTTAAGGACGTAATGACCAGCGCAAGCCAGATTACCGAGAGCCTTGAAGAATCCGTAGGCATTGACCTTAAGAGCATGCTCGCAGGCTTTGTCGGCGGTAAGGCAGCTGCTAACAACGATCAATAATCGTTATGTCCAAACCCAAACTCGTTTTGCCACGTGACCTTTCGGGTCACGTGCGCAAAACGGTGATGAGAAAGCTTACTCCGTGCGTGCTGCTGTTGCTCGTATTCGGTGTGGTGTTGTATTTCTGGGGAGAGCGCATCTTCGAGATCCTGCCCCCGATTGCCCGTATCGCGGCTTATATTTTGACTATGCTGCTCCCGTTTGCCATTACACGCTTTCCGTTTTGCCTGTTTGACAAAACCTTTGTGGGAACGGTGACAAACGTACACGTCAAAAACGAGTATACCATGGAAAAAAAGGAACAGTTTTCGCGTTCATATACGTCGCGCAGGCTGATCCAGGCAGCGTATCTGGACGTCAAGGAGCCTGATGGCAGCACAAGGCAGGTCAAGATCATGCTGGGCAATAATGCCATCGCAGATGAGTTCCACCCTGGAGATACCGTATTTCACCTGTACGGTGCCAAGCACACGTTGATTTTGCCCGAGCTTGCGGGCGACCACGTGGAATGCCCGGTCTGCGGCGACGATAACCGTGCCGAGCTGACCGCGTGCCATTCGTGTGGGCATACGCTGATCAAGAGCATCAAGGACGTATTACAATAAGAATGAAAACCACCGTCTGTTCGCAGGCGGTGGTTTTTTGCGCGTCATAAATGCGCGGGCGATCACTGATCGCCCCTACATTGTCATAAAGAAATGTTTCCGTTGCCCCAACGGTCTTGTCGTAGGGGCGGATTCCATATCCGCCCGCGATCTAAACCACCACCGTAGGGGCATTCACGAATCGCCCCTACGGATAGACCCATCCACGCATATTTCCCACCAAATTTTGCATACTAATTGGGGTGCAGGGAATAGCGCGCGAGTCGGGCGTGAAATTAGCACTCACCCGTGAAATTAGCAAAGTTCATAAAATATTAACAAAGAAAAAGGCAAAAGGGACTTGACAAAGCGGCTGAAAAGTGCTAAATTTATGTCAGCGGTTAGCACTTGCATAAAAAGAGTGCTAAAAATCGTCGAAAGATACCCAAAAGAGAGGAGATTCGCCATGGCAGGCAAGCACGAGGGGCTCAGTGAACGCAAAAAGTTAATATTGAAGGCCATCGTTGAGGCACATATTGCCGAGGGCGAGCCGGTTGGCTCCAAGTCGCTCATGGCAAATCAGCAGATCGTTTGCTCGTCTGCTACCATTCGTAACGAAATGGCAGAGCTTGAGGAGATGGGATATCTGGTACAGCCTCACACCTCTGCGGGCAGAGTGCCAAGTGAGCTGGGCTACCGCTTTTACGTAGATTCGCTGATCGAGCACTACGCGATGACCGCGCACGACATCAAGGAGATCGGCGGACTGTTAAAATCCAAGATGCACGAGCTGGACGAGGTGCTGCTGGCGGCTTCGCGCGTTGCGTCCAATCTGACCAACTATACGGGCATTGCCATCAAGCCCCGCGCATCTGCTGCACGCATCAATCGCTTTGAGATCATTTATATCAGACCCACCGAGTTTATCGTGGTTATGGTTGCCGCGTCAAGCGACGTCAAGACCAAGAGCGTACACACCGAGCAGGAGATCACCGCAGACGTGACCGCGCACCTTTCAAGCGTGCTCAACGCCAACATCGCAGGACTTACCTCGCATCAGATCAATCTGCCCATTATTATGAATATGGAAGCCGAGATGGGGCAGCAAGCAAGCCTTGTGTCGCCCGTGATCAAGGCGGTGTACGAAACGCTCAACGAGCTGGACGACGGTGAGGTACGCTGGAGCGGCATTGATCAGCTGCTGCAATACCCCGAATTTGAGGACCGCGACACGCTCAAGCACGTGCTTGGCGCACTGGAAGGGCAGGACGAGATCCTTGACCTTGTATCCGCAGGCGACCGCGAGGACGTCAACGTGGTGTTCGGTGCAGGCGGCATGACGGGACCTATGAACAATTCGGCTATGGTGTATAAGCACATTGTCAAGGACGGCAAGACGGTGGGTGCGATCGGCATCATCGGTCCGCGCCGTATGGATTACGCCAAGGTGCTGGCAACACTTGAAAGCCTGACCGGCAATATCGCGGATATGCTGGGCGATGATACCAAACTTTTGAACGGAGGACAACCCAATGGAACAGACCCAAAGACCCGCGGATGAGACCGTAGAGGCAGAAGTGCCCGAAACGGAAGCAGCCGAGGTACAGAGCGAGCCCGAGGAAAAGCCGGGTCGCGCAGATAAAAAGAAGCTCAAGAAGGCAGAGGCACAGATCGCCGAGCTGGAAAAGCAGCTGGAAGAGAGCAAGGCTGAGCTTGCAGCAGCAAACGATAAGTACATGCGCATGATCGCAGAGTACGATAACTACCGCCGCCGCACCGCAAAGGAAAAGGACGGCATTTACGCAGATGCTTATGCGGACGCACTTAAGGGTATTCTCCCGATTCTGGATAATCTGGAGCGCGCTGTGGGTGTTGGCGAGGCAGAGGCACTGCAAAAGGGACTTGCCATGACGCTCAAGGGCGCCGAGGACGCACTTGCCAAGATGGGCGTGACCGCTTTTGGCGAGAAGGGCGAGACCTTTGATCCCGAAAAGCACAATGCAGTTATGCATATCGAAGACGAGCAGTACTCCGAGGGCGAGATCACCGAGGTTTACCAAAAGGGCTATGCAAAGGGCGATAAGATTCTGCGCTTTGCCATGGTCATCGTCGCAAACTAATTTTTGAAATCTATTGAACACCATATATAAGGAGGAATTACAATTATGGGAAAGATCATCGGTATAGATTTAGGTACAACAAACTCTTGCGTAGCAGTATTCGAGGGCTCTGAGCCCATCGTTATCCCCAATCCCGAAGGCAGCAGAACCACCCCTTCGGTAGTCGCATTCTCCAAGGCAGGCGAAAGAATGGTCGGCCAGGTTGCAAAGCGTCAGGAGATCACCAACCCCGACAGAACCGTTATCTCTATCAAGAGAGAAATGGGCTCTGCTTTTAAGACCAACATCGACGGCAAGGCATACACCCCTCAGGAGATCTCCGCAATGATCCTTCAGAAGCTCAAGGCTGACGCAGAGAGCTACCTTGGCACTACCGTTACCGAGGCAGTTATCACCGTTCCCGCATACTTCTCTGACGCACAGCGTCAGGCAACCAAGGATGCAGGTAAGATCGCAGGCCTTGACGTAAAGAGAATCATCAACGAGCCCACCGCAGCAGCACTTGCTTACGGTATGGACAAGGAGAACGAGCAGAAGATCATGGTATTCGACCTTGGCGGCGGTACCTTCGACGTTTCCATTCTCGAGATCTCGGACGGCGTATTTGAGGTTCTTGCAACCAACGGCGACACCAAGCTGGGTGGCGACGACTTCGACCAGAGAATTATCGACTGGATGGCTGATAAGTTCCAGCGCGAGAACGGTGTAGACCTGCGCAAGGACAAGATGGTGCTGCAGAGACTCAAGGACGCAGCAGAGAAGGCAAAGATCGAGCTTTCCGGCATGATGAGCGCAGATATCAACCTGCCCTTCATTACCGCAACCAGCGCAGGCCCCTTGCACTTTGAGGCAACCCTGACCAGAGCCGAGTTCGACCGCATCACCGCTGACTTGGTTGACCGCGCTATGGTTCCCACCAAGAAGGCGCTGGCTGATGCAGGCCTGAGCGTTTCTCAGATCGACAAGTGCCTCTTGGTCGGCGGTTCTACCAGAATTCCCGCCGTACAGGAAGCAGTCAAGAAGTTCATCGGCAAGGAGCCCTTCAAGGGCATTAACCCCGACGAGTGCGTAGCAATCGGCGCTGCAATTCAGGGCGGCGTACTGGGCGGCGAGGTCAAGGATCTGCTGCTTCTGGACGTAACCCCTCTGTCCCTGGGTATTGAGACCATGGGCGGCGTATTCAACCGCATCATTGACAGAAACACCACCATCCCCGTAAAGAAGAGCCAGATCTACTCCACCGCAGCTGACGGTCAGACCTCTGTTGAGATCCACGTCCTGCAGGGCGAGCGTGAGATGGCACAGTATAACACCACGCTTGGCAGATTCATTCTGGACGGCATTGCTCCCGCTCCCCGCGGCGTGCCCCAGATCGAGGTTACCTTTGACATTGACGCCAACGGCATCGTAAACGTTACCGCAAAGGATAAGGGCACCGGCAAGGAGCAGCACATCGTGATCACCTCCTCGACCAACATGTCTCAGGAGGATATTGATAAGGCAGTTCGCGAGGCTGAAAAGTTTGCTGAAGAGGACAAGAAGCAGAAGGAAGCCGTTGACGTACGCAACCACGCTGAGTCCATGGTATTCCAGATGGAAAAGACGCTCTCCGAGGTAGAGGGCAAGGTCAGCGCAGAGGCGATCAACGAGGCTCGCGCAGGCATTGAAAAGCTCAAGGAGACCCTGAAGGGCAGCGACACCGCAGCGATCAAGGCAGATACCGAGGCTTGCGAAAAGGCATTCTACAAGGTATCCGAGGAGCTGTACCGTCAGCAGAGCGCACAGGGCGGCGACCAGGCACAGGGCGGCAACTACAACGCAGGTGACGGCACCTACTACGACGCAAACTACGAGGATAACTCCAACAAGTAATTGAAAAACACTACGGGCTGCCGCAAATTGCGGCAGCCCCGTAACAGGTTATAAAGGATATTTAAGATGGCAGACAAAAGAGATTATTACGAGGTGCTTGGCGTTGATAAAAACGCAAGCGATGCCGAGATCAAAAAGGCATACCGCGTGCTGGCAAAGAAGTACCACCCCGATATGAACCCCGGAAATGCCGAGGCTGAGGCAAAGTTCAAGGAGGCTAACGAGGCTTACGAGGTGCTTTCCGACAGCGAAAAGAAGGCGAAATACGACCAGTTCGGTCACGCAGCCTTTGATCAGAGCTCGGGCTTTGGCGGTGGCGGCTACGGCGGCGGATTTGGTGACTTTGGCGATATCGGTGATATTTTCGGCTCGTTCTTTGGCGGTGCATTCGGTGGCGGCGGACAAAAGCGACGCAACGGACCGCAGCGCGGCGACGATATTCAGATCCGCGTCTCTCTCTCGTTTGAGGAGGCGGCATTCGGTGCGAAAAAGACCATTACCTATACGAGATTGCGCAAGTGTCCCGATTGCGGCGGCAACGGCAGCGAGGGGGGAGTTGCCCCCGAGACCTGCTCGGCTTGCCGAGGCACGGGTCAGGTGCGCACGGTGCATAATATGGGCGGCATGCAGTTCCAGTCCACGGGCACTTGTGAGAGATGCCGCGGCACGGGTAAGATCATCAAAAATCCCTGCACGCGCTGCAAGGGCGCAGGCATGGAGCGCGAGAACAAGAATCTGACCGTTGATATTCCCGCAGGTATTGACCACGGCGAGAAGATCGCGCTGCGCTCTCAGGGCTGCGACGGCAAGAACGGCGGACCTGCAGGTGATCTGATCATGCAGATCAGCGTCGCGCCGCACAAGATCTTCAAGCGTGACGGCTCGCATATCTATTGCGACGTACCGATCACGGTATCCGAGGCGGTGCTGGGCGCGGAGATTGAGATTCCCACGCTGGAGGGCTCGCAGAAATTCGAGCTGCCCGAGGGCACGCAGTCGGGCACGTCCTTTACGCTGCGCGGCAAGGGCATTCCCAATCTGGGCAACGGCTCGCGCAGGGGAGACTTGATCTTTACGGTTGTCGTAGAGATCCCCACGGGTCTTTCCGCAAAGCAAAAGGATGCCATGCGCGCATTCGCAGAGGCTTGCGGTGAGAGCAACTACAAAAAGAAAAAGAACTTTTTCAAGAAGGGTAAATGAGTATGGTAGATAAGGATTACGTTTGCGAGGATTGGGGCGAGACTACCCAATGGACGCAGATTCGCGTGACTGTCAAGCTTGAGCAGCTTGACGCGCTTGTTGCGGTCATGAGCATGATCAACAACAATCTGATGATCGAGGACTACAGCGACATCGATCTCAAGACCTGCTACGGCGACCTGATCGACGAAAGCATTCTCAATGCAGACAAGACCATCGCGTCCGTGTCGGTCTATCTGCCCGTAGAGCGCGATATCCGCGAGGACGTGGAGTTCTTGCGCGAAATGCTTGCCAAGGACGGTATCGAGGGCGAGATCAAGATGATCGGTCTGAACGAAGAGGACTGGGCAAACGCTTGGAAGGCATATTATAAGCCGATCAAGATCGGTCAGCGTATGGTTATCGTGCCCGCATGGGAAAAGTACGAGGCTGCCGAGGGCGAGCTGATCGTACGTATGGATCCCGGTATGGCATTCGGTACGGGTACGCACGAGACCACGCGCCTTGTCATCGGTCTTTTGGAAAAATACACCACCCCCGGCGTGCGTATGCTGGACGTGGGCACGGGCAGCGGCATTCTTGCTATCTGTGCATCCAAGCTGGGCGCAGGGGAGTGCAAGGCGTATGATATCGACCCCATGTCGGTACGCGTGGCACGCGAGAACATCAAGGATTCAGGGCTGACCAACATCACCTGCGATCAGTCCGACCTGCTTCGCTCGGTGGATCTGGACGGCGGCAAGTACGGCTTGGTATGCGCCAACATCGTAGCGGACATCATCATTCGCATGACGCCCGACGTGCATAAGTACATTGCCGACGACGGCGTGCTGCTGGCGTCCGGTATCATTATGGAGCGCAGCAGTGACGTGGTCAACTGCTTTGAAGCGCACGGCTTTGAGATCGTGGAGCGCGCCGAGGAAAACGGCTGGTGCGCACTGGCGGTCAAGCTGAGAAAATGATCGAATATACGCTGATCCGCGCAAGCCGCAAAACGGTTGGATTGCAGATCAAGGACGGAAAGGTGATCGTGCGCGCGCCGCGCAGATTGCCCAAGGCGGCGATCGATGCTTTTGTGCTCAAGCATGCGGATTGGATCAAGACGCATCTTGCCAAGGCAAAAGCGGCAGAAAACGCGCCCAAGCTGACCGAGAGCGAGCTTGCAGAGCTTGCAAGCACGGCAAAGCGCGTCATTCCCGCACGCGTGGCATATTATGCGAGCCTGCTTGGCGTGGAATACGGGCGCATCACCATCCGCACGCAAAAAACGCGCTGGGGCAGCTGCTCCTCGCAAGG
>JAZRDG010000091.1:0-7283 GCA_045660125.1 Eubacteriales bacterium
CCCCCCTCAAAGAGGGGGGCTTTATAGCGCGCATCCACCTTGTTTGATTATCCGATAAGGGCAACTTTAAAAAGCCTCCCTCTGTGAGGGAGGGGGACCACGAAGTGGTGGTGGGAGTCGGTTGCCCGTTCGGGTATAGACATTGGGAACTCAAACTAACCAATAAGTAGTTTGAGTAAATGCGGTCTACACCCGAGCGCGTACCCGACTCCCCCCACCGCTTACCGCCGCGCTTCAACTACGTTTCACGCGCGGCTGCGGTCCGCCCCCCCTCAAAGAGGGGGGCTTTATAGCGCGCATCCACCTTGTTTGATTATCCGATAAGGGCAACTTAAAAAGCCTCCCCACTGGGGACGGCTTTTTGCCCCCTTGCCACCCTTTTGGCACAAATTGTTTACATTTGATGCTATATTTTTGCGCGCGGCTATGTTACAATAGTCACAGTAAATTGACAGGAGGCACAGTATGCAATCCAAGAAAAAACGTATCATCACCATTGTTTCCATCGCACTTGCAGTCGTGATTCTGGGCGGTGCGATCGGTCTTTACGCGCTGTCGGTCTCGATCTATCGGGGCAGCTTTAACTACCGCTGCACCACAAGCGAGGAGGACGCATTTGACCTCTCGGAATTCCCCGCGCTGGAGCGCGAGCGACACACCTTTCTGACCCTGCAGGGGCACACCCTGGTGGGCTACCTCTACAAAAACAACACGGTAACCGCTCCCAAAGCCGTTATGGTCTTTGCGCACGGCATGGGCGGCGGCGGACAGACCGGATACATGGACATTTTTGATTACTTCTGCGCGCAGGGCTACTACGTTTTTGCCTACGACGCCACCGCCAACGACGAGAGCGAGGGCGAGGAGATGGGCGGCTTGCCGCAGGGCTTTATCGACCTTGACCACGCAATCACCTACGCGCAAGGACTCGACGAGCTGGCAGACCTCCCCTTCGTGCTCATGGGCTACAGCTGGGGCGGACTTTCGGTTGTCAATGCGCTCAACACCCATCCCGAGGTCAAGGCAGTTGCCTCGCTTGCGGGCTGGAACAAATCCATGAACATGATCGATCACCGCGGCTGCGAAATGGTTGGCCCCGTGGCAAAGCTGCTTTTGCCCTTTGCCTCGGCTTACGAGTTTTTGGAATACGGCTCGTACGCATTCAGCACCGGCATGAAGGGCTTTAAATCCAGCGATTGCGGCGTTATGATCGTGCACGGCGAGCAGGACGACACCATTCCGATCTCCTACGGCTACGGCACTTACTATAAAAAGTATGCCGAAGATCCGCGCTTTACCTTCAAGAAATACTCCGACCGCGACCACGGCGTGATGACGCTGGAGGACGGCAGTCTTGACATGGAGCTGATGGCAGAGATCGCTGCCTTCTTTGACGCACAGCTTGAAAAATAATGCCTTGCGGCGTATGCTTCGGTAGCATACGCCGCAATCTTAATACCTTAAATCTCCCCCACTTTCATTGACACCGCTTTCCCCTTGTGCTATGATGAGATTATAATCCAACAAATCTCAGCGGCGCACATGCCGGGAAAGGACACACGTATGCAACTTTGGACGCCCGAACACCTCAGAACATTGCTTCCTTCCTTAGCGGTCATGCTGCTCTTATCCATCCTTTTGCGCCTTTGGCTGAAAAACAAGTCTTGGCGCACGCGCATGATCCCCATTCAGGTCGTATCCTGCATTCTGGTACTGCTGGAGATCGGCAAGCAGGGGCTTTCGTTTGCAAGAGGGTACGATCTCTACCACATTCCGCTGCATTTTTGCTCGCTGGTGCTGTTTTCCCTACCCGCGTTTGCCTTTTATCGCGGCAAATATCAGCGTCAGGTGGCAAGCATTGCGGTGGGCTTTACCGCGTCTGTCTTTGTGCTGACCGCCATTTATCCCTCGCTGATCTACAGCGCGTGGGATATCCAAAACTACTTTAACAGCTATTTTGCCTTCCATACCGTCACATTCCACAACCTTGCCATGTTTGCCTTTATGCTCATGGTCGCGCTGGACGTCTATCAGCCAAGCAAGGGCGAGTGGAAAAACCCCGTGTTCTTTATCGGCGCATACTGCATTGTTGCCGCCATTGCCGCGCACCTGCTCCAAACCAACTTCAACAACCTGTACAGATGCAACGTAGCACCGCTGGAGAGCGTACGCCTTGCCATACAAGAGGCGATCGGCTACGTGCCCACGCAGATCCTGTACGTCACAATCGTCACATGCCTTGATATGGCGTTCACCCTGGGCGCATATCACTTCTATCGCCTGTGCCGCAGATTGGTATGCGGGAAGGATAAGGCGAAATAAAAAGTTCATAGAATAAAGCGGGCGATCACATATTTCGGCTTTGCCGAAATTCTCGCCCCTACACTGTTTGGGGTTTGGTTTGCCGAGACCTAAAGTGAATGTAGGGGCGATCAGTGATCGCCCGCTTTGCATTAAGAGCTCGTTTTTCCTTGACAATCCCTCCTGTTTATGCTACAATCAAAGTAACGAAAAACCGCAAAGGGAGGATTCATCACATGAAGATTTATTCCACCGACTTTATCACCGGCAAGCAGATCGAAACGCTGGGGCTGGTACAAGGCAGCACGGTGCAAAGCAAGCACATCGGGCGCGACATTGCCGCAAGCTTTAAGACCATTGTGGGCGGCGAGCTCAAGGGATACACCGAAATGATGAACGACGCACGCAAAAAGGCGACCGAGCGCATGATCGAGCAGGCAGAGGCAATGGGCGCGGACGCCGTCATCGCCGTGCGCTACGCATCCTCCGCCGTCATGGACGGCGCTGCCGAGATCATGGCATACGGCACGGCAGTCAAATTTATCTGAAAATCGGGAGGTTTCTTATGAATTATACACTTTACAACTACGACGTTTTCCCCAAGGCATTCCTTGGTAACCGCGAAACCACCGTTACCGTGCAGCCGCTTGGCGCGCACGTAGCCTTCTCGCCCGGTCACACCTACACCGTGCACGTGCGCAAGGTCAACGAGGCAGCTCCCTACACCTATCCCGAATACAACTCCAGCTCGGTGCACACGGTCACGACCGACGAGGACGGCTGCTTGCGCATCACCGCGTACTTTGCAGGTGAGGGCGAGCACTTTATCCGCATTTGCGACACGCCCGACGCACGCCCCCGCGTGCAGGTATCGGTCTATTCCCTTGCCGAGGATATGGCAGGCAGATACCCCTGGCGCGGTGACCTGCATTTGCACACCAACCGCTCGGACGGCGCGCAAGCACCTGCCAACGTTTGCGCAAACTACCGCGGCTACGGCTATGACTTTACAGTCATTTCCGACCACGAAAGATACTACCCCTCGCTGGAGGCAAAGGCTTACTGGAAGGATCTGACCGATCTCAACATTGTACAGGGCGAAGAGGTGCACCTGCCCCACAATGACGTGCACTACGTCAATTTCGGCGGCTCTTACAGCATCAACGCCTTGGTCACGCCCCGTCCCAATCGCGAAAAGGCGGGCGACGATCTCGCTTGGCGCTCGCTGGACGGCGTAGCACCCGACACCATGACGCACGAGGAGTTCACCGCCATGATCGAGCAGCGCGCTGCCAAGATCACCGACCTTGACAAGCACTCCGAGCGCATGAGCTTTGCCGTGCTGGAATGGATTCACGAGCACGTGCAAAAGGGCGGCGGCTTGGGCATTTTCCCGCACCCCTACTGGCTCTCTGACATGATGCAGCTGCCCGAGGCGTACACCTACTACATCTACGAAAAAGCGCCCTTTGACGCCTTTGAGGTGCTGGGCGGCGAAAACTACTTCTCGCACAACGGCTTCCAGACCGCGCTGTACTACGAAATGAAGGAAAAAGGCATTGATCACCCCGTTGTGGGCAGTACCGACAGCCACAACTCGATTGCCGAGCACAACCGCAACGCGCTGCTGTGCACCACCATCGTCTTTGCCCCCGAAAACACCGACCGCGCGCTGATTGACGCCATCAAGCAAAAATATTCGATCGCGGTGGACACCATCAGCAAGGAATACCGCCTGGTTGGCGACTTCCGCCTGATGAAATACGCTTGTTTCTTAATGGATCAGTTCTATCCCCTGCACGACGCCGCATGCGCGACCGAGGGCTACTTTATGAACAGATACATCGCAGGCGACAAGACCGCCGCTGCGGTGCTGGCGACCATCAAGGGGCAGATCCCCGCTATGATCCAAAAATACTTTGCAATGTAAGGAGCGCGGTATGCTGAACTATTTGAGTGACTTTTTCAAGGAATTTAACTATTGCGAGCAGGACGCGGCGCAACTGATGTCCTGTGCGAAAAAAATTGCAGACAACGATGAGGCGCGTGGGTATTTTGAGCAAGCGATCTATGCCTATGAAGCAGACATGAACTGCGATTACGGACAGGCGATGCATCAAGCCAGAAAAGCAGGCAACGCAGCAGGCGTGCACAACTACACCGCCGAGCTTTTGCTCTTTATCTGCTTTTCGCGCAAGCTGCGCGAGCGTTATATCGAAAACGGCATTGACCTTGGCATCTGGCACGACAGCATGCTGGATCTGCGCTACAAGCTTGACGAATGCCTTGCCGTTTACGGTATTTGCGGCTCCTTTGTGGCAGGCTGGTTCCCCGGATTTTTCAATCTGACCCGCTTTGCGCTGGGTCGCTTGCAGTTTGAGCTGCACGAGTTTGATAAGGACTACACGGCAGGTGGCGTGACCGTCCATAAGGCCGACAAGGCGATCAATATGCACATTCCGCGCTCGGGACAGCCGCTTTCCAAGGAGGCGTACGAAGACTCCTTTGCACGCGCCAAGGAATTTTACAAGGACACCTTCCCCACGGATCAGCCCGCGCTCTTTGTCTGCCATTCCTGGTTGCTCTACCCTGACACGGCAAAATTCGTGCCTCCGCATCTCAACGTTTGCAAATTCCTTTCGGAATTTACCATTCTTGACAGCCACTACAACAACGGCGAGGACCTCTGGCGTCTGTTTGACACCATGGAGCAGCATCCGGACCGTCTGCCCGCCGACACCTCGCTGCGCCGCGCTTTCGTGACCCACCTGAAAAACGGCGGACGCGTGGGCTGGGGCTTTGGCGTTTTGTACCGCTGATATGAGAGCTTATTTACAAGACTTTTTTGCCGAGTTTGGCTATGATCCGACCGACGCGGCATACTTGCTGAACGCTTACGACAGGATTTTAGACAACGCCGAGGCAAAAGCGCTGTTTGACGGTGCGATCGCGGCTTACGAGGCGAACGCCGACTGTGACTACAACGCGCTGAATGCAGACACAAAAAAAGCAGCGCGCCTGGTTGGCGTGCACAATCACACGACAGATCTGCTGCTTTATATCTGCCTTTCCAAAAAATTGCGCGAAAGGTATGCCGAGCGCAGCATTGACGACGCTATCTGGCACGACTCCATGCTTGACCTTAGGTACAAGCTGGAGGAATGCAAGCTGGTGCGCGGTGTGCGCGGCATGTTCGTGGCGTTCTGGATGCCGGGCTGGTTCAAGCTGACCCGCTTTGCGCTGGGCAGATTGCAATTTGAGGCGGTGGATTTCGGACGCGAGTACCAAAAGGACGGCATCACGCTGGAAAAGCAGAGCAAGGTGCTGAACATGCACATTCCGCGCTCGGGGCAGCCGCTTTCCAAAGCCGCTTACGAGGACTCCTTTGCGCGCGCCAAGGCGTTTTTCAAGGACACCTTCCCCGGCGACAACCCCGTGCCCTTTGTGTGCCACTCCTGGCTGCTTTACCCCAAAATGACCGAGTTTGTATCCGAAAGCAGCAACGTGCTCCGCTTTATGAAAGAATTTGAGATCCTTTCCTGGGATGACAGCGACGGCGAGAGCCTTTGGTGCCTGTTTGACACGGCAGAGCGCAATCCCGACCGCCTGCCCACCGATACCACCCTGCGCCGCGCCTTTGCCGAACGCCTGAAAAGCGGCGGACGCGTGGGCTGGGGCTATGGCATTTTGTTCAGATAATCACGGATAAAAGTTTTTGTTCGACCTTTTTCCAGAAAGGCATGGTGGCGTGTGAATGCTGCTGATATTTCGAGTGTTTCTGACGCCACCCTGATGCTGGACTTCTGCGAAGTCCAACATCTAAAACTCAACCTGCGCAGAGCCCTTGGTCGCGCCCGCAGGCGCGAAATAGTCTCGGCGTTTCTTTTGGTACTTTTCTTTGCGCCAACGGTGTCAAAGAAAAGTACGGAAACAGTTTGCTCACGTAAACAAAAAAGGAAGTTGCTTTGCGTCAGTAACTTCCTTTTCTTTTACATTGAGATATTTCTCTCCGTTCTTTTTGAGCAAGGAGCTGCAAAGAAGAACTTATTTCGCTTCGCGAAATCAAACAGCGTTTTGGGGTTGTTTCGCCTCTGCGGAGGCGCCCAAGGGCGCTGCCCTTGGAGCCCGCAAACTTTTGAAAAAGTTTGATCAAAACTTTTCAAGAGAAGTTGACCGTATAATCACACTCTCAACGAAAAACAAAAAAACGCACGATGCAATCGCATCGTGCGTTTTTCTATTACTCAAAAGCTAAGATTAGCCAAGCTTTGCGCCGTTAACCTTAACGCCGGGGCCCATGGTGGAAGCCACAACGCAGCTCTTGATGTACTGACCCTTTGCTGCTGCGGGCTTTGCCTTGATGATGGCACCCAGCAGAGTGTCAAAGTTCTCCTGCAGCTTCTCAGGGCCGAAGGATGCCTTGCCAATGGGGCAGTGAATGATGTTGGTCTTGTCAAGACGGTACTCGATCTTACCAGCCTTAGCCTCGCGAACTGCGCGAGCTACGTCGGGAGTAACGGTGCCTGCCTTGGGAGAGGGCATCAGGCCCTTAGGACCCAGAACCTTACCCAGACGGCCGATAACGCCCATCATGTCGGGAGATGCGATTACAACGTCAAAATCAAACCAGTTTTCCTTCTGGATCTTCGCAGCGTACTCAGCGCCGCCAACGAAGTCAGCACCTGCATCCAGAGCTGCCTGTACGTTGTCAACCTTAGCGAATACCAGGGTTCTTACGGTCTTACCGGTACCATTGGGCAGAACTACTGCACCTCTGACCTGCTGGTCAGCGTGACGGGAGTCAACACCCAGACGAACGTGTACTTCTACAGTTTCGTCAAACTTAGCCTTGGAAGTCTGGCATACCAATGCAAGAGCTTCTGCGGTATCATACAATCTGGACTTCTCGATCAGCTTAGCGCTATCGGAATACTTCTTACCCATCTTTGCCATTTCGGTATACCTCCTTCTTAGTCTTCTAC
>JAZRDG010000092.1:0-16264 GCA_045660125.1 Eubacteriales bacterium
GATTTTTACTATGTATTGTTTTGGGAAAAAGCTTTTTCTAATTTTAACTTTTTTAATATCCAAAGGCACCTTGATGGTATATGATACTTCTTTGCCGGAAAAAGTAAGAATTGCCCCCAATAGGTTTTGATCTGTCAATCCCCAATACCCTGAATAAAAATTTGTTCCCTGTAACAAGATTGCAAAAAAGGAACAATTTAAGGATTCTCCTCTATCCAATAAATTTGTTAAAGACTTTGTCATCAATTTTTGATAATACATAAGCATCTCCTTTTTATCGCCAGTTTCGCCTTTGTATTACAAAGGCACAGGGCTTAGCCCATACCCCTGAAGAGTACGAACGCAACCATAGGCTCCTTTGTGTAAAGGGAGCTGTCACCGCAGGTGACTGAGGGATTGGTTTCCGTTTGCCTTTGTTTTTACAATCCCTCCGCCTCACATTCGTTCGGCACCTCCCTTTACACAAGGGAGGCTTTTTGTTAGTTCCATTATAACACAAATCGGCAGAGAAAACAAGTTCTCTGCCGAAATTTTGTGCTTGCAAATTCTCCGTTAAGAGTATCACGCCAAATCTGTCGGAGTTTTTTTTATTTCTTAACGAAAGATCAATCCTTCTTCTTGATGCAAACAGCACCCAGAGCGATCATAGCAACAACTGCGCCAACGCTTACGATGCTGCCGCAGCCCTTCTTTTCCTCGGGCTTTGCAGCGGTAGGCTTCTTGGAGGTAGCCTCGGTCTCTTCCTCGGTCTCGGCCTCAGTGGTAGCAGCCTCGGTGGTGGGAGCTTCGGTCTCTTCCTCTTCCTCAAATCCGCACCAGTTGTAAGCGTCTTCCTCAGCCTTGAACATAGCGATCTCCATCAGGTAGAGAACCTCGCCCTCATCCATGCCGATGGGGTCGATTCTGAGCTGGGTGATATTGCCTTCCCATGCACCCTCAACGTTGAAGATGAAGTAAACAAAGCCGTTTGCCTCATCGCAGTATTCGCTGACTGCCTTAGCATCCTCGGTAGGAGCAGTCACGGAGCCTGCACAGTGGTAGATCTCAAAGTCATCGTAGTAGCCATCCTCGGGCACAACGATCTTGAGAACGATAAAGCCAACCTCCTCACCGGTTAGAGGGGTCAGATCGTACTTTTTGAAGTAGTTGGAATAATTGATGGTGAAGTTGGGGTCTTCGGGATACTTGATGTCAATTCTGTAGCCTTCCCACTCGCCCTTTTTGGAAACGCCGCTGTTCTTGTTCAGGCCGTTGTTGCCGGACAAGGGGTTGGGCTTGGAGATCAGGTCAAGGTCAAATACGAGTCTGTCATTGGTGCGCTCAACGGGAGCAGTGCCCTCTGTGGTAGCTTCTTCGGTGGTCGCTTCGGTGGTTTCTTCGTTTGCATAAACGCAGAGAGCCATGCAAGAAACCAGCATCAGCATGCAGAGCATCAAAGATAATACTTTTTTCATAATTTTTCTCCTTAAAATTAAGTAGTATGCAAATTTATTATACAGAGAATTTTATTGCTTGTCAACAGTTTTTTTGGGAAAAATGCAGTTTTTTACTCGCACTTGCAGGAGCAGGGCTTGGTGAAAAATCCGGTCAGATCCATCTCCCAGCGTCCTTGTGCGTTTTGGCGAAATCCGATTGCCTTGATCAGTCCTTCGTCCTGCACCTCTCCCGTATAGTAAGCAAGATGCACGTCGCAAAGGTCGATAAAGTTGAGCGCGGCGCGACCTGCCGTGAACATGGCTTGGTATGCGTCGGCATCGGGCAGCGAGATCAGCGAGTGCACTTCGCCGTGATCCGCGTAAATGTTAAACTGGCAAACACCCGAAAATTTGCCCTCGTCCCAAACGCTGTAGCAAAAATCCTCGGGCAGAAATTCCACACCGCAAAGGCGGCAGATCTCTTGCTGCGTGGGCTTGTCCTGAATCGGTTTGACCTCAAACATGGTCTCTCTCTCCTTTCAAGTAAGCGATCTGGTTGCCGCTCAGGCGCGCGTACTTGCCCTCGGGCAAATCGCCCAGCTCAAGCTCGCCGATGGCAACGCGCACAAGCTGCTTGACGCGCAAGGACTGCAGCTCGCAAATGCGGCGGATCTGGCGGTTACGCCCCTCGTAAAGCGTCATCTCCAGCAGCGTCTCGTGCTCACCCTCTGCAAGCTTGCGCACGCGAATGGGCTGCGTTAAGTAGCCGTCCAGCTCGGTGGGCGCACCAAGACCGGTCATTTGCGCGGTGGTGGGGTGACCCGCTACCAGCACGTGATAGATCTTGGGGATATCGTGGCGCGGATGCGTCAGGCGGTTGGCAAGCTCGCCGTCGTTGGTCATGAGCAAAAGCCCGGAGGAGTCCATGTCAAGTCTGCCTACGGGATAGACGCGCGTTCCTACGCTGCGTGTCAGCTCGGCAACGGTCGGGCGACCCTTTTCGTCGGACATAGTGGTCACAAAGCCGCGCGGCTTGTGCAGCATCAGGTAAACCTTGCCCGCCTTTTTGGGGAGCGTGATGCGCTTGCCTGCGTATTCCACCACGTCGGTGCCGGGAATGATCTTTTGTCCAAGCTCGGCAACTACGCCGTTGACCTTGACGCGGCCCTTTTTAATTTCTTCCTCTGCCGCGCGGCGCGAGAGCACGCCGCAATCGGTAAAGTATTTTGCAAGTCTGATCGGTTCGTTCATAAAAGTTCCTTTATTATTTCAAGTAGCGTGCGCAGCCATGAGAGTGGCGTGCGCTGTTTTTCTTTGATTGGTACGCTGTAGGTCGCCAAAAGCGGTACGCGCGCGATGACCTCGCCGTCCAGCATCCACACAGCCTCGCCCATCCTCTCGTCCGCAAGCACGGGCGCGTAGGCAAAATGCGGCGCGCTGAGCGTGCACGTGATCTCGCCGCGCTCGCGCGGCAGCGTAAGAGACACGTCAGCCTCGGGGCGCAGATGCACCTCGCTTTGCATGCCGCCCACAACGGGAACGGCACCCATAAATGTGCCTTGCTCTGCAAGCGTGACGCGCTCAAATGCGGCAAAGCCTCCTTCGTGCAGCGCAGTATGCGTGCGCCAGTCGTCGGGGCAATCCAGCGTTACGCAAACAAGGCGCACGCCCTCGCGCTCGGCAGCGCTGACAAGGCAGCGTCCGCTCTTTTTGGTAAAGCCGGTTTTGACGCCGATGCAGCCGTCCAGCATGGAGAGCAGCTTGTTATGATTGCGCAGCACGCGCGCCCCCTCTTGCTCGCGCAGGGGGATGACCTTTTTCTTGGTGGAAACGATACGCAAAAAATCCTGGTTTTCAAGCGCGTGCGCCGTAATCACGGCAAGATCGTAGGCGCTTGTATAGTGCCCCTTGGCGTCAAGTCCGTGTGGATTGGCAAATTGCGTGTTGCCAAGACCCAGCGCGGCAGCCTTTTGGTTCATCAGCGCGGCAAAGCCCTCAATGCTGCCTGCCGTGTGATAGGCAAGCGCAGCAGCGGCATCGTTGGCAGAGGACAGCATGAGCGCGTAAAGCAGCTGCTCTACGGTCAACCGCTCGCCCTCGTACAGATACACCGACGAGCCTTCAACGCCCACGGCACGTGCATCCACGCATACCGTCTGCGCAAGGTCACACTGCTCAATGACCACAAGCGCGGTCATGATCTTGGTAGTGGACGCCATGGGCATACGGGTATGGGCATGCTGCTCGTACAGCACGCGTCCGCTCTCGGCATCGATCAATATCGCCGCCTTTGCAGCTGTGGGTGCGGGAACGGTCACGTCTGCGTCAAGCGCAGACGTGGGCATAGGACAGCCAAGCGCGCAAAGCGCAAGGCAAAGCAGCGCGCAAAGTGCGCAGGTGATCGGATTTTTTTGCATAGTACCCCCGTGTCAAGTGCCGTATTTGTTATAACATATGGCACAAGGGCAGGGAGTATGTCTTATTCGCCCTTGTTCTCGGATTCGATTGCAGGCTGGATTTCGCCGTCCTGCTTCATCTCAGCGAACTTGTCAAAGATCATCTTGAGACGGTAAACGATATCGGGCGTGCGCTCCAGCAGATCTGCTACCTGCTCAATGGTGTCCTTGGGTGCCTTCTGACCTACGTTGATCATTTCAACGCGACCCTCGTGGCTGATGACCAGGAAGCCCACGGGCTGCACGGAAAGACCGGTGCCGCCGCCACCGCCGAAGTTCTTGGCAGCGGATTCCTTTTTGCCGTCAAAATCCAAGCCGCCCGAGGCAAAGCCCATAGAGATCTTGGAAACGGGAATGATGGTCACGCCGTTGGAGGTTTCCATGGGCGTGCCGATGACCGTGTTGGCATCGATGATGGAGCGGATGTTTTCAAGGGATTCCTTGATGATTTCTTGGATCTTGTTATTCTCAGACATACGAAAAGTTCCTTTCATATATGTAATTTCATTGATTTTCGGGTTTTGGGGATGCCGCCTTGATCATCAAGGTGTCCTTGTGTCGCAGCACCACGGGGATCAGGGGAAGGACGGTTTGCAGCGTACGGAATACGCTGAAGGATACGATCAGGGAAAAATCGGTGCGTGTTTTCTCGCCCGTGTAATCGGGGCGGATATCCACGTCGGTTTTGCGTACGCGCAGCACGGCGTGTGCGTCAATGACGGCAAGCAGCTGCGTCACGGCAGCCCAGATGCCACCGCAAAGCAGAGCGGTCTGCGCCGCGTCCTTGCCAACCACGTCCATATGCAGCCTGCATACGTGCACGTGCAGACCCTTGCGCGTGCCCTCGAAAAAGGCATCGATCAGCTCTGCAACCATGCGCAGCAGCACCTCCACGTCAAGCTTATCCTGCGGCTTGGCAGCCTTGGGCTTTGCGGTGGTGGGGGGCGGCGTTTTCTTTTTTTGCGATTTGCTTTGCGCGTATTTTTGCATCAGTGCGCGGTAAAGCGCGTGCTGCCGCACCATTTCAAGGTAGTCCTCTGCGTGGCGTGCGTATTTCTTGGCGGCGCGCTCGGCTTTTTTCTTGGTATAGGTGCGCAATCTGCGCAGTTTTTTGGGGGGACGGGGAACGGTGGCTACCTTGATACCGCCCACGTACAGCTTGAAAAACAGCGTGTCGCGGTAGCCGACCTTGAGCTTGACGCGCAGGGCAAGCAACGCAAACACCAACGCGGCAGCGAGCATGATCAACGCTGCTATGACGATCAGCGCGATCTTAAGTCCTTGTGGCATGGCAGCCTCCTTTCCGTGAATTTGCGTTTGACTCTCAGATCTCCGCGCGGGTGTCGTCGTCTGCTACCTCGGCGTATTCACCCTCGGGCAGCGCTTCCTCTGCAGGCTCATCCAGCTGCATCTCCACCTGCTCGGCTTGTGCCGCTGCAATGCTCAGCGCCTCTGTTTCGGGCAGCTCGGAGAGTGAATTCAAGCCAAACACGCGCAGGAATTTGTCGGTGGTTACGTACAGCATGGGGCGACCGGGCGCGTCCATTCTGCCGCAAGCCTCGATCAGATTCTTATCCAAGAGAGAGCCCACCGCATAAGAGCTGTCCACGCCGCGCACTGCGTCCACGTAAGCACGGGTCACGGGCTGATTGTAGGCAACGATGGCAAGCACCTCCAGGGAGGATGCGGACAAGTTGCCGCCGCGCTTGATGCCAAGCGCCTCGCGGATATAGGGCAGGTATTGCTCCTTGGTGGTCAGCTGGCAGGTCTCGGGCAGACAAAGCATCATAATGCCTCTGCCGGCTTTTTCGTATTCCTTTGCCATGTGCTCGCAAAACAGGCGCACGTCCGAGGCGCTCAGCCCCAGCACCTCTGCAAGCTTATCGTATTTCACGGGATATCCGGCTGCAAACAGGATCGCCTCAATGGCTTCGCCGATATCCGAAATGGAAGGCATTTGTTGTTCGTTCATGCGGGTGCTACCTCACTGTCTTGTTTTTGGGGTTGTCTTTGGTCTGCGGGAATGGGATTGATGCGCAATCTCGCGCCCGAGCGGTAGATCGAGTGCTCGTCGGCGTCCTCGTCGTCAAGCAGCACGTCGCGCACCTTGAGCAGCTCTAAAACGCCTAAGAAAATGGCGATCATATCGGCATGCGAGACCGAGTCGGAAAGCAGCTCCTCGATCGGCGTCCATTCCTTTTTCTTCATGCGGTGCAAAATGCCCACGATCTTGGCTTCTACAGGTACGATGGGCTTGGAGATCATGGGGGAGAATACCACCTTTTCCTTGCCCTCGTTTGCCTCGTTGTAGGCAATGATGCGGCGCACTGCGGCGCAAAGGCTTGTGACCTGCTGGTCGTCCACGAAGGTCTTATCGATCGAAATTTCGTCCGTGTCCTTGACCATTCTGCCGCTGTAGCGCTCAAAGCGCACCTTGAGCTTTGCAGCACCCTCTTTTGCCTGCTGGTATTTCAGCAGCGCGTCAGCCAGCTCGGCACGGGGGTCCTTTTCCTCTGCCTTTTCGTCGCGCGGCAAAAGCATCTTGGTCTTGATCAGAATCAGCTCGCTTGCCATGACCAAGAATTCCGAGGCGACCTCAAGATCCAGCTTCTGCGCCTCCCGGATGTAGGCAAGATACTGGTCACAGATCAGCGCGATCGGAATATCCTGAATGCTGACCTTGTTTTTCTGTATCAGGGTCAGGAGCAAATCAAGCGGACCGTCAAAGTCAAATGATTCAATTTTATACTTTAATTCAGCCATATTATACCGCCATTACGAAAAAATCAAACCGAGAATGAGATTGAGAGGCATTGCAAAGAGATTGCCCATGACCTCCATCAAAAAGCCTACTACGATGCCCACGGGGGAGATGTTCAGGCGCGAGAGCAAGAGCAAGATCGCGATCAGCACAATGCCGGTGTAGCGCTCGTACTGCATGACCTTGAAATACCACTTGGTAGGCAGGAAGACGTACGCAAAGCGCGAGCCGTCAAAGGGCGGAACGGGAATGAGGTTGAACACCGCCAGCGCAAGATTGAGGTAGGTGTTCATGAAAAGGAACGTGTCAAGTATCTGCATCCAGATGCCGGGCTGCTCGACTCCTGCAAGAATCAGGAAGAATTGCAAAAGCAGGTTTAATATCAGGCTGACGGTTGCGATCAGGAAATTGGAAATAGGGCCCGCAATGCCCGAGATCGCCATGCCCACGCGCGGATTTTTGAAATGGCGCGTGTTGATGGGCACGGGATTTGCCCAACCGAATCCCACGATCAGCATGGAAAGAAAGCCGATGGGGTTTAAGTGCTTCAAGGGATTGAGCGTCAGTCTGCCAAGGTTTTTGGCAGTGGGGTCACCCAGCTTGTAAGCAACCCAGCCGTGCGCGGTCTCGTGTACCGACAGCGCAAACATGATAATGGGCAGGGAAAGCAGGACCGAGATCAGCGAGAGCTTGAATTCCTCGCTCCCAAAGCCTGCTGTCAAGCCCGATTGAATTAAATTGAGAAGCATAAAATTACCTCGTGCAAACGGGATCTGTCACGTCGTAAGCAAGCAGATCCTCGTAGGTTTCGCGGCGCACGACCACGCGCGCCTGTCCGTCCCTGATCATGACCAGCGGAGGACGGGGGATCTTGTTATAATTGGACGCCATGGAGTGCTGATATGCACCCGTGACCAGCATTGCGAGAATATCACCGCGAACAGGGCGCTGCAGCATCATGCCCTCGCCGAGCAGGTCGCCCGATTCACAGCAGCGACCCGCAACCGTTGCGCAAAAATCCGCAGGAAGGTCTGCTTTGTTGGCAATCAGCGCGGTGTAGGGGGATTGATACAGGGCGTATCTGGGGTTATCAGGCATGCCGCCGTCCACCGATACGTAATTCTTAAAGCCGGGGATCTGCTTGACAGAGCCCACGGTGTAAAGCGTTGCGCCCGCAGCGGCAACGATCGAGCGGCCGGGCTCCAGAATGACGCGCGGCATAGCGATCTCGTGCGCGGCACACAGCTCCTTGACCTTGTCTGCAATGGTCTGCATGGTGCTTTCGATATCAAGCGTGGGCTGCTCTGCGGTATAGCGCACGCCAAGTCCGCCGCCCAGGTTGAGCTCGTGCAGCCTTGCGCCGTGCTTGTGCGTCATGTCTGCCATAAAGGCAACCATAATGGCAGCCGCATCCACAAAGGGCTGCGCGTCAAAGATCTGCGAGCCGATGTGGCAATGCAGACCCTGCAAATCAACGCCGGGCGCAGCCAGCGCGCGCAAAACCATTTGCTCTGCCTGTCCTGCGTGAATGGCGGAGCCGAACTTGGAATCCACGCCGCCCGTGGAGATCGCCTTGTGCGTGTGGGGGTCAATGCCGGGCGTGATGCGCAGCAGAATGCGTGCGCGCATGCCGCGCGCGGTTGCCTGAGCGCTGAGCGAGTCAAGCTCCTCTGCGTTGTCCACCACGAACGTGCCAACGCCCATGTCAAGCGCTTGCGCAAGGTCGGCGTCGGTCTTGTTGTTGCCGTGGAAATAAATGCGCTCTGCGGGGAATCCCACGCGCTCGGCAATGTAAAGCTCACCGGGGGAAACGCAGTCAATGCCCATGCCTTCCTCGGCTGCGATGCGGTAAATTTCCGCGCAGCAAAGTGCCTTGGAGGCAAACAGAGGCAGCGCGCGCTCGCCAAACGACTGTCTTGCGCAGCGCAAGTACAGGCGCATCTGCGCGCGTACGGCGTTTTCGTCAAGCAGGTTGACGGGCGTGCCGAATTCTGCTGCAAGATCTGCTGCATCAAGACCGCCCACGGTCAGGTGCCCCTGCTCGTTGATATCAAAATGAGGATAAAGTAACATAAAAATTACCTCGGAAAATCAAAAATACGATGGATCTGAAATTCGCCCGTGGCAAATTTCAGTCTTCACGTTCCGCAGTATGCGGAACATATCACTCGCGCATAACGCGAACATCACTTTGCGCCAGCAAAGCATCACGTTCCGCGCAGCGAAACGCATCGCTCCAACGTCAGTTGGGAGTAGGCAGGTCGGCATGCGCACAAATGACGCGCCAGACCTCGTTTTTGCCCTCGCCCTTGAGCGAGGAGAAGGGAATGATGGGCGTGCCGAGCTTGATGAGCTTGTGAGAGGCAAGCGCGGCAAGGTTTTTCTCGCGCTCGGTCTTATTCAGCTTATCTACCTTGGTGGCAACAATGGCGTAGGGGATCTGGCTCTGGTTGAGAAAATCCACCATCATCTCGTCGTCGCGCGTCAGTCCCACGCGGCTGTCCACCAGCTGCAGCACAAGGCAGAGCAGATCCACGTTGGGATTGTTGGTGAAATAACCGTCGGTCAGCATCGACCATTTTTCCTTGTCCTCGGGATTGCGCGCCGCAAAGCCGTAGCCGGGCAGGTCAACCAAGAACAGCTTTTTGTCTACGTTGTAAAAGTTGACCGTAATGGTCTTACCGGGTGCGCTGGATACGCGTGCCAAGGATTTTCTGCCAAGCAGCGTGTTGAGCAGCGAGCTCTTACCCACGTTGGAGCGACCCGAAAAGGCGACCTGGGGAATGGGATTGGTGGGGAATTGCTTGGCAAGTCCCGCGCTGATCTGCAATTGTGCGTTCTGTGTAATCAAAGCCATTATTTTACCTCTGTAAACGCCGTAGCGGGGGCGCGGTGTGCGCTCTCGGTTACGGGGATGTATTCGGAAATTTCGGGGGTAACGGGCAGCACCTTGGGTGCTTCGGGCAGCGCAAGCGCAACTGCCAGTACGTCCTCAATGCGGCTGCAGGGAACAAAGTTGACGTGCTGCTTGACCTCGGGATCCAGCTCATGCATATCGCGCAGGTTGTCTGCGGGGATGCATACGGTATCTGCGCCCGCGGTATAAGCCGCAAGCGATTTTTCCTTCAGGCCGCCAATGGCAAGCACTCTGCCGCGCAGCGTGATCTCACCCGTCATGGCAACGTTACGGCGAACGGGAATGCCCGCAAGCGCACTGATCATGGCGGTCGCCATGGTCACGCCCGCGCTGGGGCCGTCCTTGGGCACCGCACCCTCGGGCACGTGCACGTGAATGTCCTTTTTGGTATAGAAATCGGTGGGAATGCCCCACTTGGAAGCAACAGAGCGCGTATAGGTCAGCGCAGCCTTGGCGCTTTCCTTCATCACGTCACCAAGCGAGCCTGTCAGCTCGATCTTGCCCGTGCCGTCGGTCACTGCAACCTCCACGCGCAAAACGTCGCCGCCCACCTCTGTCCATGCAAGGCCGTTGACCTCGCCGATCTCGTCTACGGGCGAGATGGCGTCGGGCAAGCGCTTGCGCGGGCCGAGATAGCCTTGGATATCGCATGCGTCAATGACAATGCGCTTTGCCTCGGTCTCCACCAGCCTCTTGGCTGCCTTGCGGCAAAGGTCTGCAACCGTGCGCTCCAAGTTACGCACGCCCGCCTCGCGGGTGTAGTAATCGATCAGCTCGTCCACGGCAGCGTCGGTGATCTTGACGGTGCGTGCAGAAAGACCGTGACGCTTGAGCTGCTTGGCAATCAGGTGGTTTTTGGCAATCGAGCGCTTTTCGCTCTTGGTGTAGGTCTTGAGCTCAATGATCTCCATACGGTCGATCAAGGGACGCGGTACGGTCTCCAGCGTGTTGGCGGTTGCGATAAACAAGCAATCCGACAAATCAAAGGGCAGCTCCACGAAATGATCGCGGAAGAATTTATTCTGCTCGGGATCCAGCACCTCCAAAAGGGCAGAGGAGGGGTCACCGTGTGCGCTGATCGAAAGCTTGTCGATCTCGTCAAGCAAGATCAGCGGATTGCGCACGCCCGCGCGCGAGAGCGCGTCGATAATTCTGCCGGGCATCGCGCCGATGTAAGTCTTTCTATGGCCGCGAATGTCAGCCTCGTCGCGCACGCCACCCAAGGAGACGCGCACGTATTTGCGCTTCATGGCGCGTGCAATGGATGCAGCAACCGAGGTCTTACCCACACCGGGAGGGCCGACCAAGCAAATGATCTGGTTTTTCAGATCGGGGGAGAGCTGCTTGACCGCAAGGAACTCCAGAATGCGCTCCTTGACCTTTTCAAGTCCGTCGTGATCGGCATCCAGTACCTTTTTGGCAGCGGAGATGCTGATGCGGTCCTTGGTGGTCTTGTTCCAGGGCAGCGAGAGGCAAACGTCCAGATAGTTTTCAATCACGCCCGCTTCCGCAGAGCCAAAGGGCGTACGGGAAAGGCGGTCGTTTTCCTTGAGCAGCTTTTTCTCCACCTCCTCGGGCAGCTGTGCCTTGGCGATGCGCTGCTTGTTTTCCCAAATCTCGTTATCGCCCTCGCCAAGCTCCTCCTGCAGGGTGCGGATCTGCTCGCGCATGTAGTATTCCTTTTGGTGTCTTGCGATGCGCTCGCGCACACGCGCGTTGATCATGGCGTCGCATTCCAGGATCTCTGCTTCGTGATCCAGCATCATGCACACGGTCTCGATGCGGATCATGGGATCAAAGCATTCAAGCACTGTCTGCTTGTCCTCGGGGCGCAGCAGCACGTTGGCGGCAATCATGTCGGCAAGCATGCCGGGGTCCTTGAGTGCGCGCGCTGCGTGCATCAGCTCCTCGCCCGATGCGGGCAGGTGGCGTACCACGCGCTCCATGGCGGTCAGTGCCTGACGCATCAGCGCCTCGGCGCGAATGCCGCCGTTATCCTTGAGTGCGTAGGATTTGCACAAAACCTCCGCATACGTCGCATCCTCGGTGGGGTGCAGGGCGGTCAGCATACCGCGCGACATACCTACTGCAATGGCGCGGTTTTGTCCGTCACCGGATTTGACAAGCTGTCTGATCTTGGCAACCGTGCCAACGCGGTGCAGCTTGGAAAGGGAAGGCTCGCCGCTGTCCGGCTCGGCGGAATTGCGCAATGTGACCAATAAAACGGGCAGAGAGCCTTGCGCTGCAAGCTTTGCCGCGTGCGCAGAGCCAAAGCTGTCCTCTGCAATATCAAAGTTTACCGTAGCGCCGGGGAAGGTGACGATGCCGCGCAGTGCGATGATCGGCATGGTCATGCTTTCGGCTTTTTCTATATATCCTGACATGATGTGTAAAGTTCCTTTCGTTGGTAGGGTAATGCGATATATAATGCAATTCACGGTGTGAACGGGATAACAGTATATCAACGTAACATTATAGCACAAGTGCCCCGAAATTGCTATACCCTTCAAGGTTTATTTACAATTATTATATAGTTTTTTTCAAAAAGGGCACAAAAAAAGCGCGAAAACGCGCGAAAAAAGCCGAAAAACGGCAAAGAAAAAACGGAATCGGCATAAACCGATCCCGCTTCCGTGTTCGCTCGCGAATTCCCGGTGCGAACGAAGCTGATGCAACGTTTGGCGTCTTTGCACGCTTTACACCATGAGATTGATGTTCCACAAAGTCCGACTTGAGCTACACCTTTGCGACGGAACGTCTGCTTCCGTCGTGCAAGAATATTATACCGCATGGGTCGCATTTTGTAAATTGGCAAAGTTGACGATTTTTGACGAGATATTTCGTGAAAAGGACTACGGTTGAGAATTTAGGCATGCTTTTTGCAAATTATTTTGGCTATTTTCCCGATAGACATGCATGTCGTACCAAACGGGTGTTCGGTTTTGCCCTGAAAAAAGGGACTCGTCCGAAGACAAGCCCCTTTGAATAGCAGGATCAGTCCTTCTTTTTGGTGATTGTGACAGATGCGCATGCGATCAGCGCCAGCACGATGACGGGAGCCGCAACGGACTTGCATCCGCCCTTTTGCTCGGTCTGCTCGGTGGTTTGCTCGTGCTGTGCATCGGTGGTAACGCCCTCTGCGGGATCGGTTTGTGCAGGATCGGTCTCTGCGGACGTGGTCTCGGAGGTATCCTCACCCGTTGCGTTTGCCGCGGTCGAGACGTAGCTGTACTTAAAGCGTCCCGAGGGAGCAACGTCACCCGAGGTGTAGAAGTCCAGAATGTCACCCGAGAAGGTGGTGTAGACGTAATCGGTCTGTCCCTTTTCGCCCTGATCTGCCTCGTCGTGCACGTTGTCGGTCCATGCAAAGTTGACGGTGAAATCATAGCCCGAAAGACCCAGCAGGCTCTTGGGCACCTTGATTTGCATGTAGCTGCCGTTTACGGTGTAATCCACCTCGCCAACCGCTGCCGTTTCGTAGCCGTTGCCCGTGAACTTTTCCAGATATGCCTTGGTTGCGGTGGGGGAGGTCTTGTTGATCACGTAATCAAAGGTCTCCCAGCCCTGACCCTGCTGATCGGTGTCCAGATAGAGCACCATCCAAAGCGGATCGGTGTAGGGGGTAATGGTATCGTTGCATTCCACGTAGAAGTAAACGAATTCCTCGTCTCTTGCCACGCGCGCACCGATAATGTCGTTTCTGCCCGAGTATTCGTGGTAGGTAAGATCGCCCCAGCCCTTGCCCTCGCGGTCGTCGGTGTTGCCGATATAGGCAGCGTAGTAAGGCTGAATTGCGTTCCACTGCGCGTTGTCGGCAGAGATGTCAACGGTGGCAGCCTTGCTCGGTGCGGGAATGGGACGCACGCCCTTGTACTGACGGATAAAGTTGACCATCTGATAATAATAGTGGTCCTTCAGGTCGCCCTTGGTGGGCTCGATGTCACGGGAGAATTCGTCGTTGAACTGATCGCAAAAGGCGTTGGATACGGCAGAGGCGTAGCCCTCGGGCCAGCCGTCAATGCGTGCCATTGCCCACTCGTTCCAGCCCGTGATGAAAATGACCTTGGGGTCGATCTCCAGCGCGTAATTGAACTGCTCGGCGAAGTTGTAGCCCCATTTGGAGGCTTCCTTGCCTTCCACCTCGTAGCGGTTCTGATAATCGTGCGTGTAGGAGCGTCCCATGACCTTGTTGCCGCTCATAGCGGAGATCATGTCCAGCTCGTAGTTGTGGTTCTGCGCAATGCCAACAGTCATCTGCTCCACGATCTTTTTGCTTCTGTCCTGATTGCTGGCGTAATACAGCGCCTGCGGATAGGTGGAAAGCCAGCCCCACTCGCCTGCGGTGGTTTTGCCCACCTTATATCCGGGCTGACCGCCGCGCCACGTGAAGAATTTTTTGATCTCTTTACCCATGTTGTCGCCGGTGTCGATGGCGTTGCCGCGTGCCATGAGCATGGGCCTGCCCTTCCAGTAGAACCACAGCTCGTGGTATTCACCCTTGCGGAAAAAGTCCATGTACATATCGCGCACCTGCGTGTTGGTGTCCGCGCCTCCGCCAAAGGGAAGCATGAAGGAGACCTTGGGGGTCAGCACGCCGTCTTCCATGGCGTCCGACCATGTCTTGAACAGGGCGGTGTAGCCGGATTTGTGGGTGGCTGTACCGTTGGTGTTGTCGGTCAGCACGGCGTCAATGCCTGCGTTGGCAAGCAGCTCGCCCTGACGTCGGATGACCCACGTATCGGTGCTTTCATAGTAGCCGTAGATAGATTCGTTCCAGGAGCCCTGGAAATAGCTCGGCGTCCATACCGGGTGATCCGGATCTCTTACCGCCTCGGGATATTGCTCGGCGGCGTTGTTGACGTTGATCACGGTGGGACGGCCCAGATGCCAGGTCCAGTAGAAAATGGCAACCGTTTTGTCCTCGCGGGGGTCGCCTACCTCGGCATTGGTCAGCGAGGTGCGGCCAAGTCCGTCGGTGAATACCCACGTGTCGGGCATGACCTCGTGCGTATAGATGAGGCTGTTTTCGGGAATGACGTATTCGTCGGGAGCTGTGTGCTTGCCGTCAACGGGGATCTCGAACGCCTCGCACTTGCCAAAGGGATCGGCAGGCTCGCCCACAAACGTGATCTTGAGCTCGGGCTCGTGGTTCTTTTCGCTGCCGTCAAGGTACAAAAAGCCCTTGCCGTCCTTGACGTCGGTGCTGGTCCAGACGCCGACTGCGCCGCGCGGCTCAATGACCGCAAACAGGTATTCACCCGCAGGCTGCGCCGCAAAATCCAGACGGTTGGTGGCGTTGTCCTTCATAGGATCAATGCGCACGGACGCAATGGGCTCTGCCTCCATAGAATCCTCGGGATCGCCCAGCCAGCGGTACAGCGCCAGCGTGCAGGCGGAGTTGGTCTCCGTCCAGGTGGGCATGGCGAAGGAAAAGCCGGTGAACTCGGCGTTGACCTTGGCGCGGTAAGCATAAGTGGTATTCACACGCACTGCGTTGCGCGTGCCGCCCGTGCCGTTCATGACCGAAATCTCCTGTGCGGAGGCAGGCAGGATCAGCAGCGATACGCAAGCTGCCAGCATCAGCACGCATAAGAGCAGGGAAACAAGGCTGAATATGCGGGATCGTTTCATAAAATCGACTCCTTTACCCGTATTTTGTTGTACACATTATATCATAAACGGCGCATTTCGTCAATGATTTTGGTGCGGTTTTTCACAAAGTGCGCAGTATTTTACAATCGTGCCAAAAAAATTTCGAATACCTATTGACAAGCGGAGCGGTATGTGGTATAATTGCACGGTAAATGAAGTGAAGCCCCTCGGTTTCCACCCTGCCGCCGTGAGCGCGCATGGGTTGATATTCTCTTATCTTGTGCCGCAAAGTCGGTGCAGTGGGCGTACGGGGGCAGATTGCTTCTGTACGATTTTTATTTTTCGGAGGTGTTTACCCATCGCTACCAATCAAAAAGACACGCTTATCAATGAAGAGATCAACTGCGACCAGATCCGCGTGATCGGCAACGACGGCGCTATGCTGGGCATTATGAGCTCTGATCAGGCATTGCAAATGGCTTATGACAAGTCGCTGGACCTTGTGATGATGTCGCCCGATGCCACTCCCCCCGTATGTAAGATTATGGACTACGGCAAGTATCGCTTTGAAAAGGATAAGCGCGAAAAGGAAGCAAAGAAAAAGCAGCAGGTAATTGAAACCAAGGAAATTCAGCTTTCCTGCCGCATCGACACCCACGACTACGAGACCAAGATGAAGAGAGGCCGCAAGTTCCTGGAGGCAGGCAACAAGGTCAAGGTTGTTCTGGTCTTCCACGGCCGTGAAATGAGCCATCAGCAGCTGGGCAAGGACATGATCGACAAGTTCATTGCAGACTGCGCTGATCTCGGTACCACCGACAAGAAGCCCGTGCTCAACGGTAAGCTGCTCAGCGTGGTGCTCTCGCCCGTGAAGAAGAAATAATTTCGTTCATTTTATTATCCCGAAGGTGCGTCCTTTCCATTGCGCCCCGAGGGAAAAATGATAGTGCCATGAGCACGCCAATCAAAATTGAAAAGGAGAAAAAGTAAAATGGGAAAGGTTAAGACACATAAGGCTTCGGCTAAGAGATTTTCCGTTACCGGAACCGGCAAGGTTAAGATGAACCACAGCCACCACCGCCACAAGCTCGGCATTAAGGATCAGAAGAGAAAGAGACATCTG
>JAZRDG010000093.1:0-15418 GCA_045660125.1 Eubacteriales bacterium
AAAATAACGATTCACGACAAAAATCCTCCGCATGGGTTTTCCATACGGAGGATTTTCTATTCAAACCAACAAATCAGCGGTTGAGGATCAGCTTGGTCAGCTCAACGGGAGCCACGATCTCGTCGCCCTTGTAGACGCGCATGTTGCCGGAAGCGATCTCGTCGATCAGAACAACCTCGCCGTTGTGGTAGCCGAACTCAAACTTGATGTCCCACAGGTCAAGACCGATGGTCTTGAGGTCGTCAGCAACGATCTTGGTAATAGCCAAGGTCTGTGCCTTCAGGGACTCGAACATCTCGGCGGTCATAATGCCAAGTGCAACCAGACCCTCGCCGGTTACCAGCGGGTCGCCCTTTTCGTCGTTCTTGAAGGTGCACTCTACGTAGCCACCGGGCAGGGGAGTGCCGTTCTTGATGTATTCGCCGTATCTGCGAACAAAGCTACCGGTTGCGACCAGACGGCAGATAACCTCCAAGCCGCCGCCACCCTGGGGCTTACCGAAGCATTCCGCGGGGAGTACTTCCATAGTTGCATTTTCCACGTCAGCGGAAACGTAGTGAGTCTTGATGCCCGCAGCCTTGCAAAGCTCAAAATAGTGGATAGAGGAGATCAGATTTGCCTTGCCGATACCCTCGATGGTCAGGCCTACGCTGTTTTCGCCCGGATCAAATACGCCGTCCTTGCCGGTGCAGTCGTCCTTAAACTTCAGCATAACGTTACCGTTGTCAAGTGCGTAAACGTCCTTTGTTTTGCCCTTATAAACCAAATTCATAGTAAGAAGCTCCTTTACGGAATAAATTTACATCATAATTGTACCACGAAATTTGCGATTTGTACAGAGTTTTTTTGAATAAATATCAAAAAATCACAAAAAATTTCTTGTTGATTTTGCCTGTGGATCAGCCAAACCAATCGGCAAGCAGCTGATTGTGCGTCATGCTTGCCCCTTGTGCGCCAATTGAAAACAGCGTGACCATGGGCGCGGTCTCGGAACCTGCAATATAAGTGACGATGCCCGTGCTGCCCACGATGGTGTTAATGCCGTCGTACCCGAACAGCGTGGGGTGCTTGTTGGTGCCCGCGGCAACCTCGTCTACAAACCTCATGTAATCCTCTTGCGTGACGGTGGAAAGGTTTTGTCTGTCGCGCTTGTCGATAAAGAAGGACATCTGGAAGTTCGCACCGCCATGTCCGACAATGACCGTGTATCTGCCGTTGCGTTCGTTCCCCTCCAGGCGGCTGGTCATGGGGAGCAGACCGATGGTTGCGTCGGTGGCGTTGTAGATCTGCTTAATGTTTTTCCAGTTGTGAGAATCCGTGCCTGTGTTAAAGCCGTGGTGCGTGATCTGCAGCATGTCTGCCTTGAAAGCGTCTCTTGCGTAGTTTGCCCAAGTCTTTGTGGCAGCCAGCTCGCCCGCGTCACCCATAAAGAGCGTGCGCGCGCCGCTGCAATCGGCAATCATGATCAGGCTGGTATCGTTGTAGTAGTCAATGGTCTTGTCGGGTGCGTAAAGCATTTCGGGGGAGTAGAGCACCTCTACGGTCAGGTTATCAAAGTGATACGCAAGACCTGCGTGGGGCACGACGTGCTGCGCATTCGGGTAATACTCCGCCATTTTGCTCTCAAAATTGACAAGGTCAAAGGTGGAGGTGGTCAGCGTGCCGGGGCTGACGGGGAAATTGTACATCACGTAGGTCAGCTCAACCTGATCGCCCATATTCTTGCCAAAGCCTGTAAAGGCGGCTCTGTGGTCCTTGTGACCGTGCGAGAAGATCCAGGCGGTGATGCGGTACTTGCCCTCGTCGTTCTTGGCGATATCCAGCTTTTTGAGCGTATTGAGAATGTTGTTGCGGCATTCCTTGTTGTTAAAGCCGCCGTCAATGATCACGGCGCTGCCGTCAGAAAGCTTGTAAATATAGCACATGCCGTTGAGCGGATTATCCTCTTCCTCTACGCGCGCAATGCCGATCTGCGCCAGCGTGACCTCGCCTGTGCCTGTTTTGTCGTTGGGGTTGAGCAGGGAAAGGGTGGAAGCATTGTAGGGCTCCCAAACGGCGTACGCGCCGTCCTGCGTTTTCTGCAGCGTGACGGTGTAGTCCTTGCCGTACAGTACCTTGGTATCCAGCTTGGTGTGATCCAAGAGCGTTGCTGCAACGGCTGCGTATCCTGCCATGGTAAAGGCATTTTGGATATCTGCCCAGTCGTTATCAAGCAGAACCTGCCTTGTTTTGGTGCCGATCTCCATGATCACGGCATCGGCGTCCAAGCCCTGTACAACCTGCTCGGGCGGCAATGCCTGCTCGGGCGGAATGGTGGGAACGGGCTGCGTCTCGCTCTCTGCTTGTGCGGTATCCTGCTCCAAGGTCGATTCCGAGGGCTCGGTTTGCGCGGTGTCCTCGGGGACGGGCGGCGTCTGGGTGTTGCACGCGGTCAAAACGCTTGCGATCATCAGAATGCTCAGTATCAGGGTCAGAATCTTTTTCATGTCTTGTCCTCCGTTGGTGTGATAGGTATATTATAGCACACGTTGGCGCACAGGTCAAGAAAGTATTGACACACCGTGAAAAAAACATTATAATATACAGTAAAGAAACTTGTCCGTAAGCGGACAAAAGGAGGAGTCTATGAAAAAAATCATGATTTGGGTGCTGGTTGCCGTGATGGTGCTGCCCGTTTTGTTGGTTTCCTGTGCTGAAGGGGATCAGGGGAATGAAACAGAGAGCACGGTTGCCGACAGCGAGCAGCCGGAGACCAGCAACGACCGCGACGATCTTGGCGAGGTCGATCTGGGCGGCAGAGATATCACCGTGATCTCTCGCGTAGAGAACGTGAACCAGAGCGAGGTTTACGTTGAGGATACCGATTCCGACCCCATCAATGCTGCTGTGTACAACAGAAATTTGGCGCTTGAGGAGAGACTCAAGTGCAAGATCAACGTCGTGCAGCTGTTGCCCGAGGCGGGCAGCGTAGCAGGCGAGGCGGTGGACGAGGTGTCCAATATGGTCATTGCGGGCGGCACCGACTACAATATCGTTGCCAACTGCTCCTATACCTCTATGACGCTTGCGCTCAACGGACGCATGACCGATCTGCGCAACACCTCTTACATTGATTTTGACAAAAATTACTGGTCGCAGGGCTTTAATGATGCGCTGTCCTATAAGAATTCGCAGTTCTTCGTGACCGGCCCTATGTCGCTGTCCTATTACCGTTATATGTTCGTCACCCTGTTCAACAAGCGTATTTTAGAGGACGAGGGCATGGGCGATGAGCTTTACGAGGTCGTGGAGAACGGCGAATGGACCATCGACTACATGACAAGCATCGCAGAGAGATTTTACCGCGACCTCAACGGTAGCGGCAGCAGAGACGGTGCAGACCTGTACGGCTTCTGCGCGCGTATTGGCCCCACCAGCTCCATGATGGACGGCTATTGGGAGGGCTCGGAGATCTGCGTGCTCAAAAAGGACGAGGATAATGCGTACGTTTACGAGATCGATCAGGAGCGTCTGTCCGATTCTCTGGATGCCGTTCTTGCGCTGCTGGGCAGCTCCGGCTCGTTTACTGCTACCACCAATGCGGGAGACGGCGACGTGCTGACCAAGTTTGCACAGGACGAGTCCGTTATGATCAATTACCGTCTGATCGCGGTAGAGGATCCCACCATCCGTAACATGACCAACGATTACGGTATTCTGCCTATCCCCAAGCTCAACGAGTCCCAGGATTATAAGACCCACGTACAGGTTGAGGTCATTCTGTACGGCGTACCCTCCACCTGCTACGATCAGATCGACGATCTGGGCATTTTCCTTGAGGCGTATGCATCCGAGAGCTATAACCGCGTCAAGCCCGCATACTACGAGGTTGCACTGACCAGCAAGTACGTCAAGGACCAGCAGTCTGTCGATATGCTTGACCGCATTGTCAACAGCGTTGCCATCGACCCTGTCAACCTGTACTGCGCAAGCTTCAACTTTACCAGCGGCAGTATCCGCTCGGTGCATGAATCCGGCGCCAATACGGTTGGCTCTATGATCCAGAAAAACGAAAAAACGCTGAAAAAGAGCGTGGAAAAACTCAACAAAACACTGGACAAAATTCTGGAGCAGCAAGGAAATTAAAGCGTTTTGCGCCCGCCCCAAGCATGGGGCGGGCTTGCTTTTTGCAAGGTATTGACAAATGCGCGAAAATATGGTATACTGTATACGTAAAGAAAGAAAATCCCCGCAATAACGAGGTATAGGCTTGCAATAAGGGCAAGCGTTTCTACAGACCACCGATAATGGTTGACTACCGGATTCACCGATAGTCAGCCATTTTTTGTTTTTTAAAGGCATGGTGGGCACGCGGGGCGCATAATATATAAGAATGAACGTAAAAAGGAGGAGTATGATGAAGCTGATCATAGATGCAAGAGAAATAGAAGCGCGACCCGGGCAGTCGCTGTTGGAGATCGTCAAGGATATGGGGCTGTGCACGGGCAAGCTGTCAAGCGAGCCGCTGGCAGCCAAGATCGCGGGCGAGGTTTTCACGCTCAATTACGTGCCGCTGCGCGAAAAGGACGTGCTGCCGGACAGAGAGTCCAAGCGCCGCGCCATGCAAGCCTCGGGCGGAAAAATTCGCCTTTTACGCTATACCGATGCGCAGGGCAAGGCGGTGTATGCACGCACGGCGCAGTTTGTGCTGTTTTTGGCGCTGCACGAGCTTTGGCGCGCGGCAAGGGCAACCATGCGCTGCACTCTGGGCGCGGGGCTTTATATCAAGGTCACGGGGGCAGAGGATTTCTCTCTCGATCGCTTGCGCGAGCGCGTTGCGGACATAGTCGCGCGTGATATTCCCCTGCATTTCCGTCGCATTCCCACGGCAGAGGCGATCGAGCTGTACACGCAGCGCGGACAGACCGACAAGGCGCGCCTGCTTTCCTATCGCTCCTACCCCACGCTGGACGTGTACGAATACGGCGATTTTGCAGACTACTACTATGGCGAAATGGCGCCCAGCACGGGATATTTGCGCGCATGGGAGCTGCTGCCCACGGCGGACGGCTTTGTGTTCGTGTATCCCGATGCTGCCGATCCCGACCGCCCGAGCGCATATCGGGGCATGGAGCAGTATTACAGCGTGTATAGCGAGGGCGTTGCATGGGGCAACCTGATGGGCTGCCGCACGGTTGCGGATCTCAACGAAATGGTGGAGTCGGGGCGCGTGCGCGAGCTGATCCGCGTTAATGAGGCACTGCACGAAAAGCGATTTTCGCAGGTGGCGGACATGATCTGCGCGCGCGGCGCGCGTGCTGTCATGCTGGCAGGGCCCAGCTCGTCGGGCAAGACCACCTCTGCCAACCGCCTTGCCACGCAGCTGCGCGTGCACGGCAAAAAGCCTATCCTGATGAGTTTGGACGACTACTACGTGGACCGCGACAAGATCGCGCCCGGACCTGACGGCAAGGTGGATCTTGAGCATATCAACACCATTGATACCGCGCTGTTCGGTCAGCACCTGCGCGCCTTGCTGGCAGGCGAGCGCGTTGAGCTGCCCTCGTTCAATTTCAAGCGCGGCAAGCGTGAGTGGGCAGGGCACTTCTTGCAGTTGGATAGCGATTCCGTGGTCATTGTCGAGGGGCTGCACGCGCTCAATCCGGTCATGCTGCCCGAAGATCTTGCGCCCGAGGCGGTGTTCAAGGTGTTCGTCTGTCCGCTGCTGCCGCTTAATCTGGATCTGCATAACCGCATTCCGTCCAGCTACCTGCGGCTGCTGCGCCGCATCGTGCGTGACTATGAATTCCGCGGCGCGTCGGTCAGCGATACGCTTTCTATGTGGAATTCTGTCCGCGCAGGCGAGGCAAAATGGATCTTCCCGTTCCAGGAGCAAGCCGACGTCATTTTCAACAGCTCCACGCTGTATGAGCTTGCCGTGCTCAAGACGCATATTTTCCCACTTTTGGTGGCGGTTGAGCCAGATGACGAGTACTACGAGGAGGTGCGTGCCATCGTTAAGGTGCTCAATTTCATGCATTCTGCTGACGTGGACGATGAAATTCCGCCCACAAGCCTTGTGCGCGAGTTTATTGGCGGCAACAGCTTTTACAGGTGAGGTATCCTGCGCCGTAAGCGGAAGGTAATGCGGGGGCCGGTATAAAACGAAAGCAGAAGTCTGTGTAAGACTTCTGCTTTCTGTTTTGCAGTACGTACTCAAATCTTTATGCCGAACGTATCTCCGTTTTCTCGGATCACCTCAACTAAGCACCATTCCTTGTGGTGCCGTCTGTATTTTCGGATACCTCTTATCAAGCGCCTTGCTTGCTTTTTCGTCATCCGCACGCCTTGTTTTTTGAGCTTTCTGCGGAAAATGCCTGCCGTGACGCAATTGAGCATCAATCCCGTGGGAAAGGCAAAGATAGAGCGGTTGTTTCTCTTGATCCTCATGTCTTATTCGACAAACACGCGTACCGTAGCTCCGTCGGCAGATTCAACCTCCACCAGATTTCCGATCGCGCCCTGCTTGACCATGTTCAGAATTTTGCCGAGATCAATATTTTTGAGCGCGTCGCTATCCGAAACCTGCAACGGGTTCAGCCCGTTCTCCAGCGCGACCTCCACAATGGCAAGAGGAATATTGACGCGTACCGAGTCACCGTCCGTGGAGGTGATCACGATGCGCAAAAACATATCCTTGATATCCTTTCTCTGCTCCTCGGGCAGCATTCTGACCGCGGGCTCTTGCTGCTCGTCACCCGTCAGCAGTGTATCTACGCTGATACCGAGAATCTTTGCAAGCTGCGGAAGTATTGAAATATCGGGGCAGGTCTGGTCGTTTTCCCATTTGCTGACCGCTTGAGGGCTGACGCCCAGCTTTTCTGCAAGCTCGTCCTGTTTGAGTCCTTTTTCGCGGCGCAGCGCTGCAATTCTTTTTCCCAAAGTCGTATTCATATTGGTGAACTCCTTTCCTTTGATGCCCCCATTATAGCACACCGCAGCTGCCAAGTGAATATAACAAACGTTGAATAGGAGGCATTTTCACACAACCAAACGGAGAATATTCGCTCAACCGACGGTTGATTGGTGCACAAGTGGTCAAAACGCGCATCGCAACTTGCATGACGTGCAAATTATTCGGCTCGTTTGAGATCCGCCACCGCGATCAGGACGCCGGATGCTACCACCAAGGCAGAGCCGATCAGCACGGCGGGCTTGCTTGGCTCTTGCAGGATCAGAATGCCGATCAGCACGCCCGTGATAGGCTCAAGTGCGCTGAGCACCGAGGCGCGCTCACCGCCAATGAGCAGCGTGCCCTGCTGAAACAGGAATACCGCGCCCGTGGTCACCGAGGTGCCGAACAAGAGACAAAGACCCCAGCCAAGCAGCGTGGAGGGCAGGGAAAGCTGCCCTGTGCAAATGCACACGATCAGCATAATGACGCTGCTCCAAAGGGCTACGTAAAAGCAGAACGGAAAGCCGGAAAATTGCTCGTTTTGAAAGCGCGGCAGCAGTACTACGTAAATAGCAAACGTGATCGCCGAGCCAAGCGCCAGCGCAGCGCCAAGCGGCGAGAGTGCTCCCGTGGGATCGTAAAACAGCGCAACGCCGCCAAAGCAGAGCAGCACGCTGATCAGCGTGCCGAGCGAAACGCGCTTGCGAAGAAAGGCAAAGCCGATCAAAAGCACCAGGCAAGGGTAGACGAAATGAAACACGGTGGCAGTGCCCGAGCTGACCTGCTTGTACGAGGAAAACAGCAGCACGGGGGTCAGCACGCAGCCGAACAGGGCGGGAATGCCCAAGGGCAGGATTTGGCGCATGGGACGCTTTAAGGGCTTGCGCTGCAGCAGAGAGAGCAGGGCAAGGCTTGGCAGGGCTAGCGCGTTGCGCAGCAAAACAAGAGTCATGGGTGTGACTCCGTCGGCGTAAATATAGTTTGCCATGAGCGGCATGCAGCCGTATATCACCGCGCTCAAAATCGCGCAGGCGTATCCCGTGATCAGTTTTCGTTTGCTTGTCATAATTCCTCCGCTGCGCGCCAAGGGGTCGCGCGTTGCGTGCTCATTATAGCACACTTTGAAGGAAAAATCAATCGCGGCACGCAATATCCCGCGCATCTTTTACGGGGGCGCGGCACGTTTGTGCAATTTTCATAAAATATGTAAAAAATTCGGAATATTATGGTCTAAAGTATTGACAGTCTGTTGCAAATGTCTTATAATAGAAGTAGCATATACATGCTGAAATATGGGAAAAACCCAAAAATAGGAGAGGAAAAATGAAAAAAGTATTCAGTTTGGCGTTGTGCCTCCTTATGATGCTCTCTGTGCTCAGCCTCGTTGCATGTAACACCGAGCCCGACACTTACGAGATCGCAGTTGTAACCGACGTTGGTCAGCTGATGGACAAGGGCTTCAACCAGGGTACCTGGGAAGGTGCTGAGGCTTACGCAAAGGCAAACAACAAGACCTACAAGTACTACCAGCCCGCAAACGGCTCCGATGCGACCGACAACGACCGTATCGCTGCTATGAGACAGGCGATCACCAACGGCGCGAAGATCATCATCGCTCCCGGCTTCCTGCAGGCAACTGCAATGACCACGGTAGCTGTTGAGAATCCCGACGTTAAGTTCGTATTCATCGACGGTTGGACTCTGACCGATGCAGAAAGCAATCCTCTTCCCAACGTAACCGCAGTTGTTTACAAGGAGCAGGAATCCGGCTACCTTGCAGGCTACGCAGCAGTTATGGACGGCTACAGAAAGCTCGGCTTCACCGGTGGCGGCGGCGGTACTAACCCTGCATGCAACCGTTTCGGTTATGGCTTTGTTCAGGGTGCAGAAGCAGCAGCTAAGGAGCTGGGCCTGGAAGCAGGTGCGGTTTCCGTTAAGTTCAGCTTCCAGCACGGCGCAAACTTCAGCGCATCTCCCGAGCTGCAGGCACAGATCAACGGTTGGTACAGCGGCGGAACTGAGGTCGTATTCGCATGCGGCGGCTCTATGTTCGAGTCTGTAAAGGCAGCAGCTGAGGCTAACCCCGGTGCAAAGATCATCGGTGTTGACGTTGACCAGTCCTACGCTTCCGATCTGGTTATCACCAGCGCAGTTAAGGGCCTGAAGGAATCCGTTGGTAAGGTTCTTGAGCAGTACTATGCTGACAAGTGGGATACCGAGCTCGCAGGCAAGACCCAGAACCTGGGCGCAGCTGACGATGCAACCGGTCTGCCTATCGAAACTTCCAGATTCACCACCTTCACCGCTGAGCAGTACAATGCACTGTTCGCACAGATCAAGAGCGGCGCAGTCGCTCCCAAGGCTGAGGTTCCCGGCGATGCAAACAACGCTGATTGGCTGACCGGCTTTGAGAAGGTTGTAGTTGAATTTGAATAATCGATTCTTGAATCGTATTAAACTAATTTAAATAACGCACTTGCAGAGCTCCCCTCGGGGAGCTCTGCAAGTAAAGATTTGAAAGAGGGCAGGGCGGCGGATGTCCTCCCCTTTTGTTATCTTGACCCCGGGTCAAGGTAAGAAAAGAGCAGAACATTCGAATTTATATAGAAAAAGGAGCACTTACTATGAGTGAAGCAAAGAGAAAGGACGAGGTCGGCGGCGCGGGCACGGAATATCCTTACGTGATCGAGATGTGCAACATCACCAAGGAATTCCCGGGCATTATCGCGAATGACGACATCACCCTGCAGCTGCGACGCGGCGAGATCCACGCACTGCTTGGCGAGAACGGTGCGGGCAAATCCACGCTGATGAGCGTGCTTTTCGGACTCTATCAGCCCGAGAAGGGTGAGATCCGCAAGGACGGCAAGGCGGTCACCATTAAGGATCCCAACGATGCCAACGCGCTTGGCATTGGTATGGTGCACCAGCACTTCAAGCTGGTTGACGTGTTTACGGTCCTTGATAATATCATTCTGGGCGTTGAGCCCAACACGGCGGGCTTCCTCAAAAAGAAGCAGGCAAGGGAAAAGGTGCTGCGCCTTTCCAAGACCTACGGACTTGGCGTTGATCCCGACGCGCTGGTGGAGAATATCACGGTAGGTATGCAGCAGAGAACCGAAATTCTCAAAATGCTGTATCGCGATAACGAGATACTGATCTTTGACGAGCCGACCGCTGTGCTGACTCCGCAGGAGATCGAGGAGCTGATGGGCGTTATGCGCGGTCTTGCTGCAGAGGGAAAATCCATTCTGTTTATCACGCATAAGCCCAACGAGATCATGGCGGTTGCCGACAGATGCACCGTGCTGCGCAAGGGTAAGTATATCGGCACGGTCAACGTAGCGGACACCACCAAGGAAGAGCTTTCCAACATGATGGTTGGACGTGACGTTAAATTCGTCGTGGATAAGGAGCAGGCAAAGCCGGGCGAGGTCGTGCTGGAGGTTGAAGGCATGTGCGTCAAGGGCGGCAAGGGCAAAAAGGATGCCGTGCATGACGTTTCGCTTTGCGTGCGCGAGGGCGAGATCGTTTGTATTGCGGGTATTGACGGCAACGGACAGACCGAGTTCGTGCACGCGCTGACGGGTCTTTCCAAAACCTCGGGCGGCAGCATCAAGCTGCTTGGCGAGGATATTACCAAAAAGAGCATTCGCCACAGAAATACGCACGGTATGAGCCATATTCCCGAGGACAGACACAAGCACGGCTTGGTGCTGGACTATTCCTTGGAGCAGAATATGGTGCTGCAAAGATATTTTGAGCCGCAGTTCCAAAAGGGTGGCTTTATCCGCTTTGACGAGGTGCGCACGTATGCGCAGGGCTTGATCGATCGCTTTGACGTGCGCTCGGGACAGGGCGCGGTCACGGTTTCGCGCTCCATGTCGGGCGGTAACCAGCAAAAGGCAATCGTGGCGCGCGAGATGGATCGCGAGCACAAGCTGCTGATCGCCGTGCAGCCCACGCGCGGACTTGACGTTGGCGCGATCGAGTATATCCACAAGCAGATCGTAAACTCCAGAGATAACGGCACGGCAGTGCTGCTGGTGTCCTTGGAGCTGGAGGAGGTCATGAGCCTGTCGGATCGCATTCTGGTCATGTACGAGGGTGAGATCGTAGGCGAGCTGGACCTCAAGCTCACCACGGTGCACGAGCTTGGACTTTATATGGCAGGCGCGAAGCGCCAGGCAGGGAAGGAGGAAGTAAAGTGAAAAACCGAATTAAGGCGTTTTTCGCCAAGGACGGCACAAAGTCGATCCTTTCCTCGCTGCTTTGCATTGCTGCAGGCATTTTCGTCGGTTGGTTGGTGCTGCTGATTCTGGCGCTTACCTCGGACAAGATCCCCGTCTCGCATGCCTTTAAGGGACTTGGCATCATTTTAGCAGGTCCTTTTGCCAGCGGCGGCGCAAAAAACATTGCGTTTGTGCTGGGTGATATGCTGTTCGAGGCAGCACCGCTGATGCTGACGGGTCTGTCGGTCGCGATTGCGTTTAAGACCGGACTTTTCAATATCGGCGCACCGGGTCAGTACCTCATGGGTGCTATGGGCTCGGTTATCGTGGCACTTTCCATTCCCACCACTCCGCAAACTGCAATTTTCGTGTGGCTGCTTGCCTTGCTGGTCGGTATGGTCTGCGGCATGCTTTGGGGCATGATCCCCGGCTTTTTCAAGGCGGTGCTCAACGTCAACGAGGTCATTGTTTGTATCATGACCAACTGGATCGCGGCAAACATCGTCAGCTGGGTATTCTTCAATAACAAGCAGTTCCTCAATAACGCGGGCGGTAAAACGGCGTATACGCTGCCCACCACCGCAAACGGCGTAGCAACCCCCAAGCTGGGACTTGATAAAATCTTCCCCGGCTCCAATATCGATATCGGTATCTTTATTGCCATTGTCGTGGCGATCGGTATCTTCATTCTGATGAACAAGACCACGCTTGGCTATGAGCTCAAGGCGTGCGGTCACAACAAAAACGCGGCAAAGTACGCAGGCATGAACGAAAAGCGCAACATTATGCTGTCCATGGCAATCGCGGGCGGACTTGCGGCGCTGGGTGCTTCGCTGTACTACCTCAACGGCGGCGCAGAGCTTGCATGGAACACCTACGGCAAGCTGCCCGACACAGGCTTCAACGGCATTCCCGTAGCGCTTCTGGCAAGCAACAATCCGCTGGGCGTTATCTTCAGCTCGGTATTCCTGCGCTTTATCGATAAGGGCGGCTACAACCTTGCAGGCTTTACGGCGTACAACGAGTACGTGTCCGACCTGATCATCGCGGTGATCATTTATTTTGCGGGCTTTGCAAAGCTGATCAAGGATCTGCTTTCCAGACGCAGAGCGACCAAGGCTGCTGTCAAGCAGGAAGCAAAACAAGAGAAGGAGGAAGATGACAAATGACCTTTCTCATTCAACAAACGCTGATTTACACCATTCCGCTTATGATCGTCGCGCTTGCGGGCGTGTTTGCAGAGCGAAGCGGTATTATCAACATTGCGCTTGACGGTATTATGATCTTTGGCTCGTTTGTGGGTGCACTTTCCGTGTATATCATGCAAACGGGGGATATGCTTGGCGGTAATACGCAGCTGATGTTTGTCATCGCCATGCTGGTGTCGGCTCTGGCGGGCGCGCTGTTCTCGCTGCTGCTCTCGTTCTCTGCCATCAACCTCAAGGCGGATCAGACCATTGGCGGTACGGCACTGAATATGCTCGCACCTGCCATTACGCTGCTGATTGTCAAGATCGTGTCCATGCAGGACAGACTTTCGATGCCCAAGGCACTCGGCTTTATCATTTCCAATCCCGATATGAACGGCGTGCTCAAGCCTTTCCTTGATAAGATGTTTATCTCCACGTATATCGTCATTGCGCTGTTCGTGGTGCTCTCCATCCTGCTTTACAAGACCAAGTACGGATTGCGTCTGCGCGCGTGCGGTGAGCATCCGCAGGCAGCGGACAGCGTGGGTATCAACGTAGCACGCATGCGCTACCTTGGCACAACCATTTCGGGCGCGCTTGCAGGCATGGGCGGCTATATCTATATTGCCACCACCGCCAGCGGCACTGCCGAGGGCACGGTTGCGGGCATGGGCTTCCTTGCTTTGGCGATCATGATCTTCGGTAACTGGAAGCCGTGGGGCATTGCGCTTGGCTCGCTTTTGTTCGGTCTGCTCAAGTGCATCGGCGCGACCTATGCTTCGCTGGATATCAACGGCGACGGCATTTACGCGCTCAAGGAGCTGGGACTTCCCATTTACTTCTATAACCTCGTACCGTATATCGTCGTACTGCTGGTGCTTGCGTTTACCGCAGGAAAATCCAGAGCACCCAAGGCAGAGGGTATTCCTTACGACAAGGGTCAACGTTAATGATTCAAAAATTTGGCGGCAAGCAGAAATGCTTGCCGCTTGCTTTTTCACTATGCATGTGGTATAATACGTTTGAATGGAAATATATTTTGCATTGAATAGCAATAAAACCAGCAATTATGTTACTGTGAGGACAAAAATAATGAATAAACGTCTTTTTAATAAAATAATCAAAGAGCAAATGCTTTCTTACGGTTTTGAAAAAGTAGGAACACTCGACTACGCCAAAGAAGCGGCGGACGGTATTACCAAAATGATTGTTTGTGTGCCTGACGAAGATCATGACTTTTGTGTCGGTGTACAGTTTAAGGATTTTGGAAAAGCATATTCCGACTATTCGGGAAAATTCAGCAAACGTTGCATGTCATATAGCGGTGTGCCGAGACAATTGTCATTATTTGAATCCACATATGATTGTTCTGAAGATCGAATTGTCGATATGGTAAAAAACGTAATGAACAGCATAGAAGTTTTTTTGCAAAATGGTCGTGATGCTGTTCGCGACGAAATTGACAAGTGGATTTTGTCCGTCATAAGTGAAGAAAAGAAAAATGACATTTATGCTTATTTGGGTATGCCTGTGATTGATCCATATTCAGAGGCATATATCCTTGAAAAAGTTGAGGGATGGTATAAATGCGGTGTAAAATCCATGATGTCTTTGGATGAATATTACGGTCATAAGGAACACTATGATAAGTATGTTGAACATGGTTGCCAAATAGAAATAGGAAAAGAATTTGTTACTATTTCTTATAAAAAATGATAAAAAACTTATCCTAATCATATTGCTTGCTCCGTACTTGAAAGAATTCTTCGGAATTTTGCCAAGTGCGGAGTTTATTTGCCTTTCATGGCGAAGATATCACACATTTCCCCAAAAGTCAATTCTTGCAGTATAAATCCCCTTGCTTTGCAAATACTAACATCACGGTTTGAAAATGTTGTGTGGTAGGGGCTGGCGCCCACGACAGCCCGCAATAATTGTTCAAATTCAAAATGGGACGTCGAGGGCGCCGTCCCCTACCAAATGTGACAAATGTGATAAGGAGATTTTATATATGAAAGCAACCGGTATTGTGAGAAGAATTGACGACCTGGGCAGGGTCGTGATCCCCAAGGAGATCAGACGCACCATGCGCATCCGCGAGGGTGATCCTCTGGAAATATTTACCGATCGCGAGGGGGAGGTCATCTTCAAAAAGTACTCGCCGATCGGGGAGCTTGCGTCATTTGCAGGGCAGTATGCAGAAACGCTGCACAAGATCTGCGGACTTGGCGTGGTGATCTGTGATCGCGATGCGATCATTGCATCTGCAGGCGTGCCGCGTAAGGAGTATGCGGACAAGTCGCTGTCCGAGGAGCTGGAGAGTGTGATCGAGGGCAGGGGACTGTATCTGTGGCGCGAGGGTGAGGATAAGTATCCCGTTATCTCGCACGAGACCGCGCATTACGTCAGCTGCGCTATGCCCATCATCAGCGAGGGCGACATTGTGGGCTGCGTGGTGTCCGTCGCGGACAGAGAGAACGAGCGCACGGGGCAGATGCACAGCGACGTGGAATGCAAGCTGGTGCAGACCGCGGCAAGCTTCCTCGGCAGACAGCTGGAAGGGTAAGAATAGCAGGGGCTGACTTAGTTGATTTGAGTCAGCCCCCCTTTTTTTGCGTGATCTGTTTCTGTGAAAGATCGTCCGTATGGTGCCCCTTCCCCCGCGACCGTTCCGCTTCACTGCGTTCTCGCTCCACTGCCGTCCCCCTTCCCCGTAGGGGACGGCTCTTATGAGTTGCCCATAACGAACAATCGTACAAGACGGATGCGAGCTACAAAGCCTCCCCGTTGGGGAGGGGGCCCGCAGCGGCGCCGACCCAAGGAGGCGACGCGATTGCGGTGGTGGGGGTTACCATACGGACGCTCTGAACCTCGAACGGATAATCGTTACTCCGCACCATTACTATAGCAATGCAAAACACACGATGCCAAAGAGCGGTGAAGTGGGAACCCCCACCACCGCTTCGCGGGCCCCCTTCCCCGTAGGGGTAGCGAAGCGGCGCGAGGGTAATGAATGACATGCCGGTGGCATGTCAGAACCCGAGCGTGACCGAGCCGCAGCG
>JAZRDG010000094.1:0-5685 GCA_045660125.1 Eubacteriales bacterium
ATGACCGAGGGCGCGACGTTTGGCTCTTCGCAGGTCATGCTGTATAACCCCGAGGAGAGATTTGCAAATCGCGCACAGAGATTGCGCTATATCGAGGGCTGCCGCGGGCAGCTTGCCGAAAACGGGCTTGTGCTGGTAGAGGGCAGATTGCCCGAGCAAAATGAGGGGAGGTGAGCACCGTGGCGAAAAAAGAGAAAAAAGTAAAGGCGCCCAAAGCGCCTAAGCAAAAGAAGCAAAAAAAGCAGGCGGTGCTCATCCCCGAGCATCAGCGCCCCCTGCTGTGTCCGCCCGACCAAGCGGGCAGGGGACTTGGCACGCGCGTATTCGGTTACGTTTGCCGCCTCTTTGTGGTCATGTGCCTGACATGGGCTTTGATGATGTTCTTTGGCGGCGGCTTTACCGGATCGTACGATTTTCAGGTTTGCGTCACCGAGGGAACTATGTTCGTGCTTGCCGCGTTTGCAACCGCGGTGTTCGGACTGCTGTTTTATAACCGCTTTACCGCTCTTGGCGGTGTTGCGCTGGGTGCTGCCGGCATTGCCGTGCTGTCTCCCAACGTAGTAGAGGGCGTGCTGGCACTCTACAACGGCTTTTTGTGCCGCTTGTATCTGTCCAAGTTTACGCTGTATCTGACCACGATCGGTATCGGCGTGCCCAATATGACCTCGGGTGAGTCGCTGGCGGCGTATTACCTGGAAAAGCTGACCGCATACGGTGCGGACGGCATGCTGGTCATGGCACTGGCACTCTCGGCAATCTTCGTGCCGTTCTTGGCAAAGCGCACGCGTCCCGTGCTGCCCACCGTGGCAATTTTGCTGTTCGTTGTGCCGGTCTGCGTGTTCAACGTAGCCTCCAGCGGACTTGGCGCAGGCGTGCTGATCGCATCGGTTGCCGCCGTGCTGGTCATGTGGGCGTACGACAAAATGTTCCGTCGCCGCGTGGATGCGGATAAGTACGATACCAAGCTGCAGCTGTTCTTGGAGCAGGATAAACCCGAGTACCCCGAGGAATACCTGCAAAAGAAGCGCGAAAAGGCTGAGAAAAAGCAGCAAAAGAAGCTTGCAAAGCAAGAAAAGAAGCGCAAAAAGCGCGAGGGTAATACGGTGGATCAGGAGATCTCGGATTACCTTGCAAAGCCGCAGAAAAAGGCAAAGCCCAAAAAGCAACGCCTGACCGAGCAGGAGAAAAAGCAGTTAAAGCTGCAAAAGAAGCAGCAAAAGCTGCACAAAAAAGAAATCAAAAAGCAGGTGCGCGCCGCGCGCAGATACGAGCAGGAAACCGACAGCGCAAGAAGCGCCATGGGCGGCTTTGCCGCAGCCATGATGCTGGCGGTGTGCCTGTTGATCGTCATTATCCCCGCGCTGAGCATCAAAAAGCACATGGTCATCAAGGTGCTGGACGAAAAGATCGCCTACGCACGCGCTTACGTGACCGCCGCGCTGATGGGCGACGACGAACGCCTGGACGAGCTGGAATACGAGCTGGATCAGGATAACTTCAAGCCGCATTCCACCGATCTTGAGCACGTGCAGTTTGACGGCACGCAGATCTTCTTTATCGAGTCGCAGTATGCAGCCAACCTGTATTTGCGCGGCTGGATCGGCGTGGAGTACCGCGACGGTGCGTGGTATCCCGCAGGCACGACCGACGACCCGGAAAAACCCGGTGCGTTTGACGCCTACCGTGACCTTTGGGACATCGATGAGCATCCCTCGGATCGCATGTTTTACGATTTCTATTGGCTGCAGCATCAGGATCTTGAGATCTTTGACGCAAGCCACGATTTTCTGAACAAGTATCACAAGTATACCGATTACGGCTTTGTTGCCATGACGGTGCATATGCGCCGCGTCAACAGCTATGATTCGCTGCTGTACTTGCCCAGCGTGTTCGACCAGAGCCGCGGACTGTACGGATACGGCAACGTTGAACCCAGCGAGCACAGCTTTGTCAACTACTACGACGGTATTCTGACAGGCCGTGATTTCCTCAAGGCGGGCACCAAATACAGCGCGCTTGCCTTTGCACCCGTCAAGACCGATAAGGACTGGATGGACATTCTGAGCGCGGACATTGCGGATTATAACCTGCAAAAGGAGCTGATCCTGGCGTTCAGCTCTTACAAGGTAGAGCAGATGTCCTACGGACCCGACGTCAAGACCACGTATGTGGCCAAGGTGGAAAAGGACGTACCCGAAAAGGGCTTTACCACCGTTACGTACCGCAAGAGCAACAAGACAGTCGCGTCGTTCATTCACCGCAGTGAGGACGTGACGTATTCCGCACAGGACAAGGTGCTTGTACTGCGTGACGGCGCAGGGAACGAGTACGTGCTGGAGCTTGACAGCACCTTCCGCGTCAAGAGCGTGACCACGACCAACACCGAGTCTTTGTTGCACCGCTACATTTCGGGCAGCGAGGACGACCGCCGCGAGATCGCGCGCGTGCTGTTCGGCGGAACGCTTGAGGACCAGGAGGACGACACCAACTATACCGATTACGTCTATAAGTACTATACCGGTAAGAGCGGCAGCAGCATCATTGCCGATCTTGCAGACGAGATCTTCAAAAACGCAACCTTCAAGGAAAAGGTGCCCACGGGTGAGTTTGAGCACGTCGAGGCGGTCACGCACGATGAGTTCTATCCCATCGGTACCAAGATGGAGATCGATTTCGAGCTCAACACCTACTATATCAAGGAGGTCGACGAGAACGGAGAGGAGACCGGTGAGTACATCGTTTGCGAGGGTGCGGATGCCACCATGATGGATATGCTGTTTGAAAAGATCACGGTGGTGGATGAAGAGGCTTACGATGAGCCCATCTACGAGATCATTGACCATCCGTACGATTTCACCGCGGCAACCATGCAGGGCGCAACCTTTGGCGAGGCTGCGCTGCACCGTAACGACCTTGTCAGAGCGGTCATTGATTACATCATCGAGGAAAAGGGCTGCACGTATACGCTGACGCCCAATCTGGATCTGGTGGATGACTCGCTGGACGGCGTGGAAAACTTCCTGACCAATACCCAAGAGGGCTATTGCGTGCAGTTTGCCTCTGCCGCAGCCCTGATCCTGCGCGAATACGGCATTCCCGCAAGATACGTTGAGGGTTATATCGCTTGCGATTTCAACACCAACCGTGATGAAAACGCTGTGGGCAGATTTGCCACCTACGTGCACGACTATGAGGCGCACGCATGGATCGAGGTGTTCTTTGACGGCATCGGCTGGGTACAGTACGAGTGCACGCCCGCATACTATGCAGGTATGTACGGCGGCGGTGAAAGCTCTGCTCCGGGTGAGGACAACAGCTCCTCCACACCCCCTCCCTCTATCAAGGATGAGATCGACGATATGATCGATCAGTACGATCCCGAGAAGGAAGAGGAGGTTGACGAGGAAGCGCTTGCCGAGGAGGAGCAGCGCCGCAGAACCATCATCGCGTCCATCATCTTTGTGTCTGTTGCCCTTGTGGCAGCGGCTGTGATCGCGGTGCTGGTACGTCTTAAGAACCGCGCCGCAAGCGCGCAGTATAAGCGTGACAGCGCAGCCGAGACCGTGCTCTCCGAGCATTTCGGACAGAACACGAGCGAGGACGATCGCAGAGAGCTCAGCTACACCGTGATCGACGCGTTGCACAATCTGCTGGATATTTACGGACTCTCTCCCGAGCCGGGCGAGTTCAAGGACGAGTACGCGCGCAGACTTGCGCTTGATCTGGAGGATGTGCTTGGCAGATCGCCGGAATATGAGTCTGATGAGCAGCCCGATCCCGACGCGCCCGCAGCCGAGCAGCTGCCCGTCAGCGAGCACCGCATGGGCGAGATCATGGATGCCATTGCCGCCGAGGAATTCGGTCACGGCATGAGCGTGCCGCAGATGAAGCAGGTAGCAGCGCTGTATTGCGATCTGCGCTCGAGCGTGCATAAGCGTGTACGCTTTGGCAGACGCATGATCCTGCGTTATATCAAGAACAGACTGTAATACCCCAAGGACAGAGGATTTTTCCTCTGTCCTCTTTGATTTTTCGATATTTTGCCGCTATCGGCAAAATATCTATCGAAAGTTATTAGAAAAGGTGTTGATATTTTGCCGATAATGTGATATAATAGTATTGCCAAACATGCAAGGAGGGAATCTTATGAATTATATATCCGTAAGCCAAGCGGCAAAAAAGTGGAATATTTCTGAGCGCAGCGTTCGTAACTACTGTGCAGAGGGGCGCGTGTCCGGAGCGGTTCTTGTGGGCAAAACGTGGATGATTCCCGAAGAGGCGGGGAAGCCAATGCGTAAAATGCGCAACGATGCCGCCCCCGAAACCTTACTTGACGTATTGCAAAGAGAAAAAAGCGGTGCTGTGTCCGGGGGCATCTATCACAAGGTGCAAATTGAGCTGACCTATAACTCTAACCATATCGAGGGTAGCCGCTTGACGCATGACCAAACGAGATATATTTTTGAGACCAACACCATCGGCATCGCGCATGACAATGTGAATGTGGACGATATTGTGGAGACTTCAAACCATTTTCGCTGCATTGATCTTGTGATTGAGAATGCCGCAGGCGTTCTGAGCGAGAGCTTTATCAAGGAGCTGCATCGAGTGCTCAAGAACGGAACTTCCGATAGCCGTAAGTCCTGGTTTGCAGTGGGAGATTACAAAAAGCTGCCTAACGAGGTTGGAGGAAGAGAGACTGCGCTCCCCGAGGAGGTGGCAGGACAAATGAGATCCTTGCTGCTTGACTACAATGCAAAAAAAGAAAAGACCTTTGAAGACATCCTTGATTTTCATTATCGATTTGAAAGTATTCACCCGTTTCAGGACGGAAACGGACGCGTTGGCAGATTGATTTTGTTCAAGGAGTGCTTGCGCCATAATATTGTTCCTTTCATGATTGATGATGAGCTGAAGATGTTTTACTATCGAGGTCTTTCCGAATGGACGCGTGAGCGCGGATATCTGAAGGATACCTGCCTTGCAGCACAGGATAAGTTTAAGCGGTACTTGGATTATTTCCGTGTTTTGTACTAAGCGAGCATTGACATGGCAATACGGATGTGTTATACTGAAAACAGAGTCTCGAAATGTGGAGGAAAGCTTATGAAACGTTCTGTCGTGCTGCTATTGCTGATTGCCACGCTGCTGATGTCCTTGGCGGCATGTGTGGATGCCCCCGATCCCCAGGATACGCAAGACTCGTCGGAAGGGGAGAGCGAGACGCTGCTGCTTGACAATATCCCCGATGACCTGAAATTCAACGGAGAGGATATCGTGATCTTGAGCCGCTCCAAGCAGGGTTGGACGCAGGATGAGATCGCAGTTCCCGAGCTTAATTCAGAGCCGGTCAACGACGCGATGTTCAACCGCAATATCGTGGTAGGGGACAGACTCAACGTCAATATTGTGTCCAAGCCTATTGAGGATCCCGACGAAAACAAGCCCATTACCGAGATCGAGCGCGTGGTCAAGGCGGGTTCGTCGGATTACGATTTAGTCGCAGCTGCCTGCTATGTTACGCTCTCCTCTGTGCTCAAAGGCACCTTTTACGATCTGACTGAGCTTGAGTACCTCGATCTTTCGCGCGATTACTGGATGCAGAGCTACAACGAGTTGATCTCGTATGGCGAGAGCCAGCATACCGCCACGGGTATGATCGCGCTCTCTACCTATCGCTTTGCT
>JAZRDG010000095.1:0-41828 GCA_045660125.1 Eubacteriales bacterium
ACCGCTTCGCGGGCCCCCTTCCCCGTAGGGGTAGCGATGCGGCGCGAGGGTAATGAATGACATGCCGGTGGCATGTCAGAACCCGAGCGTGACCGAGCCGCAGCGAGACGGGGGCCCGCAACGAACGGAACGAAGTGGAGTGAGTGTCCGCGGGGGAAGGGGTATCACGCGCTTGACTTTCGCGTCTTATATGCAAAAAGAAACTGCCTCGAAACTTGAAGTCGCCATAATGTTTTATATGGAAAATGTATGAAATTGTCTCCAAACACCTTGATTTTTGTCGCATGTCTTGGTATAATATAAGATGAATGATTATATCTTGGGGTAGTGTGCCCCGAAAGAGGAGTTATATATGGAAAGAGTATCCAAGCACAATTATTACTTAGATATTGCCCAAACGGTTGCGGAGAGAAGCACCTGCCTGCGCAAGAAATACGGCTCGATCATTGTCAAGAATGACGTCATTGTGTCCACGGGCTACAACGGCTCTCCCAGAGGCCGCAAGAACTGCTCGGATATTTCGTACTGCATGAGAGAGCATTTGCAGATTCCGCGCGGCGAGAGATACGAGCTTTGCCGCTCTGTGCACGGTGAGGCGAACGCCATTATCGCGGCTTCGCGCGAGCAGATGCTGGGCGCGGATCTGTACATGGCGTGCGTAGATCCCAAGGACGGCTCGATCGTGGGCGGCACCTGCTCCTGCATGATGTGCAAGCGTATGGTCATCAACGCAGGCATCGCACGCGTCATCATTCGCGACACTAAGGATGATTTCCGCATCATCGAGGTTTCGGATTGGATCGACAACGACGACAGCATGAGCGGACAGTTCGGATATTGATAAGAGGTTAGATATGAAGATCAAAAGAATCGCACTTGCTGCCCTTGCGCTGGCTATGGCACTTTGCCTTTGCGCTTGCGGTGGCACAAAAATCCAATATAACGGTGAGGACGGCAGCTATACCGACAAAAAGGGCAACGCGTATTTGCGCGCCCCCTCTGCCTACGAGCCGGTTTCCTATGAGAACGATAAGGCTGCAGGCAAGCTGACCGCAGGCATTGGCGAGTTTGATTTGTATCAGATCGCGCACGCGCCCGAGGGCGATTGGCTGACCACGGCTGACGGTGACGTGCTGTACAAGGACGGCGTCAAGCTGCCCACGCTGGCAGAGCTTAGCACCGACCTGATTTACGTATGCCGCGAGGGCGAGAAGATTCACGCCTTTGCCACCATTACCAAGACCGCAGAGATCGACGCGCTGATCAAGGCTTACGTGGAGGGCGAGAGCATTCCGTACCCCAGCCGCGCGGCAAATCAGAGCCTGCGCTTGCGCTTTACGTCGGATGAATACCCCTTCCTTTACTACCGCCTGACCTATCTGGAGTATTCCAGCGACGTGATCGTGTATACCACCGATGCGGACGGTAACGAGATCGAAACCAATTACGGCAAGTATTTTATTTACAACAGAGATGATGGCAGATGCGTACCCGCAGGGGACGTGGTGCACACTTACGTACAATGATGGAACAGAACAACAAGAGAAAAAGAATTTACACGCAGCCCCTGACGGCTGCACATATTCCCGAGGTTGCAGAGCTGGAAAAGCTTTGCTTCTCCGCGCCTTGGAGCGCGCAGAGCCTGGAGCTTTTGACGCGCGAGGGCATTGGCACGGGCGTGGTATACGTTGAGGACGGCAAGGTGGTCGCGTACGGCGGCATGCTTTGCGTGGTGGATCAGGGACAGATCACCAATATCGCCGTGCATCCCGATTACCGTCGCCGCGGCATTGGTCGCGCCATCGTGGGCGCGCTGCTCAAGCACGCAATGGACGAGCGGTTTGAAGAGGTCACCCTGGAGGTGCGCAAATCCAACGAGGCGGCACAGGCGCTGTACCGCGGCATGGGCTTTCGCGCCATTGCCACGCGTCCGGGCTTTTATTCCAAGCCCACCGAGGACGGCGTGATCATGACGGCGTATCTGTAAGTGACATTATAATTTTGGAGATAGTATGTACATATTCGGAATGGAAAGCTCCTGCGATGAAACGTCTGCAGCCATCGTGCATGCGGACGAGGCAGGAAATTTAACGATCAAGGCAAATATCGTGGCGTCGCAGGTGGATGTGCATCGCTTGTACGGTGGCGTCGTGCCCGAGATTGCCAGCCGCGCACACGTAGAGGCGGTCTCGCGCATTACCAAAGAGGCGCTGGACACCGCGGGCATTACGGTGGGGGATATCGATTGCGTCGCCGTCACCGCCAATCCCGGACTGATCGGTGCGCTTTTGGTAGGCGTCAACTTTGCCAAATCCTTTGCATTTGCAAATAAGATCCCGCTTGTGGCGGTCAACCATATCCACGCGCACGTGGGCGCTGCGTATCTGGCGCACCAAGGGCTCAAGGCTCCCTACGTGGCACTGGTGGTGTCGGGCGGTCACACGCAGTTTTACAGGGTGGATACCGATACCGAGTATACCGAGATCGGCGGCACGCGCGACGATGCTGCGGGCGAGTCGTTTGACAAGGTTGGCAGAGTGATCGGCATGCCGTATCCCGGTGGCGCTGCGCTGGACAAGCTGGCTTACGAGGGCGACCCCAAGGCGTTCAATCTGCCCTCTCCCGCACTGGCAGGGGATAGCCCGGATTTTTCGTTCTCGGGCATCAAAACGGCGGCGCTCAATCTCATCAACGGTGCGCGTCAGCGTGGCGAGGAGATCAATGCTGCCGATATGGCGGCAAGCTACACCGCAACCATTGTCAAGGCAATTGCCAAGCAGACCGAAAAGGTGCTTGAGCAGACCGGCACAAAGACTTTGGTGCTTGCGGGCGGCGTTGCGGCAAACTCGCACTTGCGCCGCGCCCTGCAGGAGCTGTGCGACGCGCATAAGGTCACGCTTGCCGTGCCCCCCATCTCGCTTTGCGGCGATAACGGCGCTATGGTAGCGGCTGCGGGTTACTTTGCATTTATGAACGGCGAAAGAGCTGGCACTGACCTCAACGCAAGCGCGTACGATTGATACTCGCAGATACGGATTTGTCAAGCCCTTTTTGAAAAATAAATCATTTTCGTCAAAAGGACGAAAATGTTGCGCTTTTGATGAAAAAAGCCTTTGCACACTTTTCCACACGAGTTTTCAACAGGGTGTGGAAAACGTAGTGGAAAACTGAATTATACACGAATTTATTCATGGAAAAACGTGGAAAAATCCCGAAAAAGGTCGATATTGCAAGCGAAACTGTGGATAAGCCTGTGGAAACTGTGGAAAACTTTATGCAGTTTTTGGGCTGTTGAAAACTTTTTGCAGGGTCGATGCGTGTCGAAAAGTCAAAAAATTAACGGGAGAATTTACCGTCGTTTTTCACAAAAAGACTGCTTGGGAGGTAGGAATTTTGGCATACGAAGAACTGGAAAAGCAACAAATTGAGTGCTCGGAATCTCACAAGGAGCACGGCACCAAGCCCTATATTTCGCCCGCTGTTGTGCGCAGATTGCCGCGCTATTATCGCTATCTGCGCGAGCTACTCACGCAGGGCATTACCCGTATCAGCTCAAGCGAGCTGTCCGCGCGCATGAACGTGACCGCCTCGCAGATCCGTCAGGATCTCAATTGCTTTGGCGGATTTGGTCAGCAGGGCTATGGCTATAACGTGCATTATCTGTTCACCTGCATCAGCGAAATTTTGGGTGTAGGTGCAGGCTTTCACGCCATCATCATCGGTGCGGGCGATCTTGGCCGCGCGCTGGTGCACCTTTCCATGTTTGAAAAGCGCGGCGTGGATATCCTTGGCATGTTTGATGCCGATCCCGGCATGGCAGGCCTGGAGATCGCGGGCGTAACCATTTATTCGCTGGATACGCTGGAGCAGTTCTGTGCGCAAAATCAGGTGGATATTGCGGTGCTGACGCTGCCCAAGGAGCACGTGCCTGCCGTGGCAGAGAGATTGGTCAAGTGCGGCGTTAAGGGTCTTTGGAACTACATGGGCGTTGAGCTGGACTATAGCAGAGACGATATCGTGATCGAGAACGTGCACCTTGGCGATTCTTTGATGATTCTCAATTACGAGATCTGCCGCAAGATGCAGCAACAGCAAGAGGCAGCAGGCGAAAAGCTGACCGATGAGGAGTAAGGAATGGCAATAGAAATACAGTACGGCAACGGCGTAGTGGTGCTGCCCGCAAGGGCGGTTGAGGCTGCGCAGAGTGCCGAAAAAAGCGATATGGCGGTGCTGCTTGCGCTCTTGTCCAATACCGCGCTTTGCGCGCGCTACGGGCAGGAGGGTAGCGTACAAGCCGTTGCGCAGGCTTCGGGTTGTACCGAGGACGAGGTGCGCTCTGCCGTGGCGTTCTGGCGCGGCGCAGGCGTGCTGAGCGTCAGCGAGAAAAAGCAGCAAAGGCAGCAAAAGCAGACGGCGGCGCAGCCCAAGGCACAGGTAGCTGCAGAGCAGTTGGCTGTCCAGCCTGTAGAACAGCCTGCAGAACAGCCCGTCCAGCAGGCAGAGACTGCCGCTGAGCAAACGCCCACGCAGGACGGCGCGGCATTGCTCAAAAAGAGCGACGATCTGCCCAAATATACCACAGCAGAGCTTGGCAACCTGCTTGAGCAGCGTCCCGACGTGGCAGAGCTGCTTACGGAATGTCAAAATCTGTTCGGCAAGCTGTTTTCCACGCACGAGATCAATACCGTGCTTGGCTTGACCGATTATCTGGCGCTGGATTGTGAGTACGTGCTGATCTTGGTCATGCATTACTGCACGTATTGCAAGCAGCTTGACAAGCGCCCCTCTGTCAGAGGATTGGAAAAGCTGGCGATCTCGCTGTACGATCGCGGCATTACCGATATGAACGCCCTGCAGGAGGAGCTGCAGCGTCAAAGCGAGCTGCAAAAAACCGAGAGCAAATTGCGCAGCCTGTTCGGCATCGGCGCGCGCGCACTGACCACCAAGGAGAAAAAAGCCTTCTCCACTTGGCTGCATACATACGGATTTGATATGGAAATGATCACGCTTGCCTTTGAGACCGGCGCGGATGCAACGTCCGACGTCAGCGTGGCATACGTCAACTCTATCTTGGACCGTTGGAATGCCGAGGGGATCCGCACGCCTGCCGCCGTCCAATCGGATAAGCAAGCGCGCGATGCCAAGAGAAGCGGCAAGGGCAAGGCGGAGCAGTCCTCGGGCAGCTTTGATACCGATGATTTCTTTGAAGCCGCCATGCGTCGCAGCCTTGGCGAGAATTACGATAAAATTATAAGTGAGGGATAAGGCGTATGGGATACAATCAGGAAAATTTCCGCAGAATCCGCGAGGAATACAGCCGTAAGTATCTCTTGGTGCAGGAGGCTGCAACCAAGAGAAGGGAAGAGATCCACGCCATTCTCCCCGAGGTGCGCGAAATTGACGCGCAGCTTGCGGATATGGGCTTGCGCATCATGCAAGCAGCTCTGAAAAACGAGAATTATCAAGAGGCAATGGCCAAGATCGAGGCGCAAAGCCTGGCACTGGAGCAAAAAAGGGAAGCGGTGCTGATCAAAAACGGCTTTCCTGCCAACTATACGGCGCCCCATTATGAATGCCCGTCTTGTGGCGATACCGGCTACGTAGACTACAAAATGTGCGAATGCATGCGCAAAAAGCTGGTTTTGGCAGGCTATGCCTCCAGCGGCATCGGCACGCTGATGCAGACGCAGAGCTTTGCCAATTTCTCGCTGGATTACTATGCGTCGGATCGCATGACGCATCTGCTGATGCAGAGCAATCTGGAGCGCGCCAAGCAGTATGCTGCCACCTTCCATCCTGCCAAGAGCGAAAACCTTGCTATGTTTGGCGGCACGGGACTTGGCAAGACCCATCTTTCCACCGCGATTGCCCGCGAGGTCATCGAGGGCGGCTGGGACGTGGTATACGTCAGCTGCGTGGATATGTTTGCAGATTACGAGGCGCAGCGCTTCGGTAACACCACGGGAACGCCCACGGGCGCAGAGATCTCGCGCTATACCGATTGCGACCTGCTCATTATCGACGACCTTGGCGCCGAGCTGACCAATCAGTTCACCACCTCTTGCTTGTACGGGCTGCTCAATACGCGCCTGAACAGACATCTGCCCGTCATTTTGAGCACAAACTTAGAGACCGACGAGTTCCGCAAGCGTTATTGGGATCGCATTACCAGCCGCGTGCTGGGCAATTTTGCAATCCTGCCCTTCAAGGGAACCGACATCCGCAGACAAAAGCTTAGCAAATAACCAAATAAAAAGAAACGGCACACCGAAATCGGTGTGCCGTTATTTGTTTTTTATTTATTTCTGTGCCGTCTTGGCTGCCTTTTTCGCGTAAGCCTTTTTGAACAGGGCTCTGCGGAAGATGATGATCGTGTATACCACCCAAGCCGCTGCCAGAACGCCAAGCACCAGCAGGCAGTGCTGAATGTTATCACAGATGTTGAAGAGCAGCAGCAGCGCGCCGCCAAACGCGATAGCGGGAATGCCTTGCAGTACAAGGTTGTTGGCTGCGGGGGTCTCAAACTTGGGGTCGATCTCACGCAGCAGGATCATACCGTTACTTGCCGTACCCGTCAGCATACCGAACATCGAGAAGAACGCCTCGTTGGGGTACTCGGGGTAAAGATGATTACATGCCAGACGCAGATAGATGAAGGTGGCGATCGCGCCCAGTGCGCAAACGATGGTCAGCTGCCACCACATGCCGGAAAGCTGGGAGAGGTCAATGGCTGCCACGCCTGCAATGATCATCAAATCGAACATAAAGCCGCTGATTCTGTCAAGCAGGTAGTTGTTGGTCAGCTCTCTGTGCATCAGCTTTGCCTTCTTGAGTCCCTTGATGATCCAACGCACCAGCGCTGCCAGGATGGTACCCAAGAGGAAGTTGAAGCCCCATACGAGGTTGACGTTTACGGTACGCATGATGATGAACGCGATTGCGTAAACCAGGAATACCATGCAGAAGTTGATGGTGAACTTATCCACCGATTCGGTAACGGGAATCTCGCCCTCGCTGACAAAGTCCTCCAAGGTGTCCTTGATGCCCTCGCCGCCGCGCAGCTTGAGCTTGCCTTTTTTGCGCAGGATGTTCATGTAGGTAACGCCCACGATGGATGCAACCAAAAATCCTACCGTTGCAATGGTCAAGCCCCAAGTCGTGCCGCCCACGAAGCCAAAGTCGGTTTCGTACATTTTACCGTAGTTGAGCGCCTGTCCCGTGCCCTGACCGAAGCCGAGCGCGAGAATGATACCGCCGCCGGGGAAGAAGCCGATGGCAAAGAACAGCGCAACTGTCACGGCAAGACCTACAAGACCCTGAATGACGTAGGTCGCACCGGTCAAAAGACCCGTTTCAATGACCTTGCCCGCGCTGGTCTTTTGCGAATCCTTGGCTTGCTTCAAGCCAAGCGCAATAAAGCCGATGCCGAGCGCGTGGTAGGTAATGATCTCCATAGTGGCTTGGTTGACCACGTTATCGTAAAAGGGAAGCAGCTTGATCAAAAGAATGAGCAGACCGCCAAGCAGCGAGGTGGGAATCAGGCTCTTGCGGATAAAGGGGATCTTTCTGCGCAGGATGTTGCCCACAAGCAATGCTGCGATCAGAATAAAGATTTGTACTAAGAACGACCAGACCATATCGTCGCCAAACGACGAAATCGAGGCGATATCCTCGGCGGTCTCTTCAGCGGTTTCTTCGGTGGTTTCATCCGCCGCTTGCTGTACCGTTTCGGTCTCGGGAGCTTGCTCGGCAAAGATGGAAACACTGCCCACGGTTGCCAGCATGATCATTGCCATAACGGCTGCGATCAACAAAGATAGAGATTTTTTAGACATAGCGTTCCCCTTTCATGGGTGATTATGTGACAATTATAACAAATCTTGGCGCGTTTGTCAAGAAAAAACGCGGGATTTTAGTGCAGCGAGCGGTACAGGATGCGCAGCGTGTCCTCGTCCGTGATCTTTTGGCTTGCAATGATCACCAAACCGTCCTGTGTTTGCGTGATCTGCTTGCCTGCAGCTAAGAGGATATCGTTGGCATATACGTACTGCATGCCGTAGTGATTAAAGGTTTGCGCGCCTGCGCAGGAAAGCCCAAGCGTACCCTCCAAGAAGGAGACGGGGAGGTAGAGATCGGTGTTGCTTGCCAGCAGCACGCCAAGTGTGTTGTCCTCCACCAATCTTACCGACTTGCCGCCCACGAAAGCGTTGTAGGAGCGGGATTTGAGCACGACCATGTCCTCGGTCAGTACTTCGGGGATCTTTGTCTCGGTCTGCACGGTGGTGTAGCGGTAGTTGTATCTGCCGCTCGGAGCTGCGTCGCCCTGATCCAAAAATTCCATAATGTCGCCCGTGGGCACCGAATTGTCCGCCCACTTGAAATCAAAGGTGTCGCCCACGCCGAGCAGGGCACTGTCAACCTCGATCTGCAGCACCTTGCCCGAAAGGGTATAGCGTGCGCTGCCAACGCTCTCAAATTCCCACGCGTCCGTGCCCACAAAGCGTTCCACGGATACGTAGCCGTCCTTTTGTGCGCGGTTCAGCATAAAGTCATAGCCGTACCAGCCCGTCGCGTCGTTGCAATCTGCGTTGATGAACAGGTTCATCCAGCGCGCGCCCTCGGGAGCGGTGATATCGTCGGCACATTCTACGTAGAAATAGAGGTTTTCGGAGTCGCCGGATACCTTGGCGGTGACAATGTCGTTTCTGCCCGAGAAGTTGACGTACATGCCGTGCTCCTTGCCGCCCACGTGTCCGGGGGAGGTGCGGTGGGTCACGTCACCCTCGTAGTCGCGGTACTCGGGGCCTACTGCGTACCATTGACCGACAGAGCCGTCAATATCGATCGCCCATTGCCCAAACGCGCTCTCGATCTGCCTTGTGCCCTTGTAGGTGCGCAGGTTGATGGCGGTCTGATACAGGTAATTGTCGCCAAAGCCGCCCTTCATGGGCTCAAGGTCTCTGGAGTATTCGGGGTTGAACTGGTCAACGAAATAGGTGGTATAAGGGGAATTGGGGTCACCGGATACGTGGTATTCGCCTGCAAGGATCTGTCCGACGCCTGCAGCACCTGCGCCTGCGCCCGACCATCTGCCTGCGATCCATTCGTTCCAGCCGGTCAGCATAAGCACGCGCGGATTGTTCTTGAATACCTTTTCAAATTGCTGATCAAAGGCAAGTCCGAGTCCCGAGGTGGTCTCTATGATGGCAAAGCCGAAATTCCAGTCGCCCTCGTGTGCGGGCTTGCGCGTGCCTACGCAGCTGCGACCTGCCTGAAATCCGAACATATTGGTTGCCCAGAAGCCGCAGGTGGCGTACATTTGCTCAAAATCGCTCTTGCTCTCGCCATAGCCCTTGCTTTGCACGTTGCCGCTCCAAGCCCAGCAATTGATACCCTTGCGCTTGGCGTACCAATCCGATGCACCGATCGCCCAGGAATAGCGAACGGTAAAGAACTCGCGCTGCTCCTCGGTCATGTTCACGTCGTCGGTCAAAAGCAGCAGCGGCTTGTTATCCCAGTAAAGCCAGAGATCCTCGTAAAGACCGGGCTTGTATACCGTGTTGTAAAGCTCGGCAAACTCACCATCATACGCGCCGCAAAGGAATACGATCTTGGGAACGGCGTAGCCCTCTTGTCGCACCTCTTCCCAAACCTTGAGCAGCGCCATATGGCTGACTTGGTGAATATTGTTGTTGGTAATATCAAAGTACACGAAATCCACGCCCGCCTCGGCAAGCATGTAGGCGTGCTTGCGCAACACCCACTCGTCATTGGAGGAGTAGTAGCCGAAATAGGGCTGTGCCCAATAGTGGGGATGCCCCTCGCCACCCTCCTGCATGACCTCGTAAAGCTTATCCACGCCGCCCTCTAAATAGGCTGCGTAGTGGTCGGAGGGAGAGATCTCGGAAAGCGTGCTCTGGTCGCGGTCACGCCACAAAAAGTAGAACATACCAACCAGGTTGGCGGTAGGATCATCGGTCTTTGCTGCGTCGGGCGAGGAGCGATCCGCGCCGTCCGTGACTACCCACGTGTCGACAAACACGTCGCGCGTGGCGGGCAGAATGCCGTTGTTGTTGGGATCGTTGTTTTCGTAGGTGTACAGGGGGAGCAGCAGATCGGTGGTGGTGACAAAACCGTCTGCCTTGGGGATATCGGTCTCTGCCTTTTCGGGGGCGGTTGAGTCCTCGGGCAGGGTCTGCTCGGGGGTGTCCGTGCCGCCTTGGCAGGAGATCAGCACGGCACAAAGCGTGCAGCAAAGCAGGAGCATGCATAAAATCGGGATCAGTGTGCGTCTCATACGGCGTCCTCCTTTTTTGCTTTGATCATACAGGGCAGGGCACACAGCATAGCCACGGGCAAAAGCGAAAGGATAGCAGCGCCGCAGCCTTGCTCGGGCTGCTCGGTGGGCTGCGTGTCAGCTTGTGCTTGCGTGGTCTGCTCGGGCTGCGTGGCAGGCTCGATCTCGGGCGTAGCCGGCTCGGTCCAGACGTCGGTATAAATTGCGTTGACTACAAGGTCGCCGCCCTGTTCCAGCGAGTAAGGCTCCCACGCGCCGCTCTTACCGGGAATCTGCGGCACGCCGGGCTCAAAAAAGGGCGCGCCGTCGTCGGTGTAGGTGGTGGAGTAGATCACCTTGCCGTCCACAACGAAATCGATTTTATAAGTCGTGACCTTGGGCTTGAGCGAGGGATCTACCTCTGCGGCAAACGCGCGCGCATCGTCCTCGCTTGCGTAAAAGCGGATAAAGGCAATGTCAATGGTGTCGCCTGCCTTAGCACCCGATGCCAAGGGGTCAAGTCGAAAGGCGTAAAGCGTTTCGTTTGCCGCCTTGCCCCATGCCGAGGTGCAGTCCACAACCACGGCGTGCCATTCGCCGTCGGTCTTGTAGGTCCAGTCCACGTGCGTGCCGCCGTCACCCCAATGCGCGCCGCCCGAGCGGTTGGTGAAAAATTCACCCTTGCCGATCTTGGCGGTGGTGCGGTATTTGATCACAACGTAGGCAAGGTCGGTGCCGTATCCCTTGGGGGCGTGCGCGTCACCAAACTTGAAATAAGGGTCGTCGCCCGTGGCGGTAAAGGTCACGTAGCCGTCGGTCGCGGCAGGGGAGACCTCAACCATCATCAGCTCGTTCAGACCGTAGTACGCTTTGACGTCCTCGATCTCGGTTGTAAAGTCATACGCGAAGGTGCAAGGGTACTGCTCGGCAGCGTCGCTCTCATCGGCGTAAACCGAAAGAGAAAGCGCGCAAAAGCACAAAATCAGCAGCACCGAGAGGAAAAACGAAATCATTTTTTTCATTTTTGATCTCCTTTCGTAGAAAGCAAGGCAAAAACGCTTTGCTCTGATGGTATGATTGTACCATAAAAATGCAAAAATTGCAAGGGAAATTGGGCAGGATCGCCAAAGTTTATCAAAGACGGTATGATTTTTTTGAAAAGATGCGATTTTTTATAAAAATTTTCCGTAATCCTATTGCATTTTATGATGAAGTATGATATAATACCATGGTATGACGGTCGAAAGGCCCGGGTTATTCCCGCATCGTAGGATGATTTGAAACGGAGGATATATACAGATGAAAGATTTTTTGGTAGCTATCAGCGGCTGGAAGACGGCAAACCCTGCAGGTGCTGAAGTAGTTGGCGGCGTTGTTTTCGCGCTGGCAATCGTTCTGATCCTGCTCTCCATCGGTCTGGTTATCGCAGTTCTGATGCAGTCCTCGAAGGACCACAAGCTGTCCGGTGCAATCGCCGGCGGTGCTGACACCTTCTTCGGCAAGACCAAGGGCAACACCCTGGATAAGCTGTTCTCTAAGCTGACCATTATCGGTTCCGCTCTGTTCGTTGTGATCGTTGTCGCAATGTACGTGCTGATCAACTGGTACACCTTGGCTTAAAGACAACCAAGAAAGAAAAACTCCGCGCAAAGGTTGCGCGGAGTTTTCTTTTTTACGCCTTATCCTTGACATCGGGCGCGTTTTGTGGTAGTATATATATAAGAATTGCAATGTTGTGAGGACGTATATGAATCAACGTAATCAACAAAATAAAACACCGAGTTCAGGCCCCGAGATGCGGCAGCTGACCTTCCTTGCCGTCATTTTGGCGGTGCTGTTGGTGCTGGTGCTGGGCAGCTTTTTTGTCTTCCAGCTTGTCATTGAGCCCATGCTTGACAGAAACGATTCACCCACCATCAACGATCGCCCCGGCTCAAACTGGAGCGAGCAGGTGCAGGGCGGACAGCAGGGCGAGATCGATGACCAGACGGGATTTTTCCAGAGCATCTGGGCAGGCATTCTCAACCTTTTTGCGCCCGTGGACGTGCCCGGGACCAATCCCGGCGGCGTGATCGATGATCCCGAGGCAACCTATCCCTTCTCCGGCAATGCGCTTTCGGGCGCAGCCTTGCCCGTGGGCAGCGGTGCTACGGTGACGGATAGCACGACCGACTCCAAATACGCCATCTTAGTCAACGCCGCCGATGGCAGCGTGCTGGCTTCCGAGCTGGCGGACGAGCGCATGTTCCCCGCGTCCATGACCAAGATCATGACGCTGCTGGTTGCCGTCGAGAGATTGCCGCACGAGCAAAGCCTGCAGGATCTGGTCAAGATCACCGAAGAGGTGCAGGAGGAGATGCGCAACAAAAATTCCTCGGGCATGCTTTCTCCCAAGGAATACGCAGGCGACGAGCTGAGCGTGGAATCCATGCTGTATGCAATTGCCTTGGAATCCGACGGCGTGGCTTGCATTGAGATCGCCAAGTACATAGCAGGCTCGGAGCAGGCGTTTGTCGAGCTGATGAACCAAAAGGCGCAGGAGCTGGGGCTGACGGGCACGCATTTTGTCAACACACACGGCTTGCATGACGATAACCACTACTCCACCGCGCGCGAAATGGCAGCCATCATGCGCTATGCAATGCAAAACGAGCTGTGCGCCAAGATCATGTCCGCCGAGCGTTATAACGCAACGGGGCATTATCTCAAGAACGGTCAGCCTGCAACCTATACCTTCTATTTTACACACAGCTATCTTGCCGATGCGCTTGGCAGATATCCGGCATATGCTCAGCAAGTGCCGATCGTGGCAGCCAAAACGGGTCTGGAGACCGAGGCAAAGTATTGCCTTGCTTCCTATATTGTGGATGCAAACGGCAACGCCTACGTTTGCGTAACGGCATTTGCAGGCGGTCAGCTTGCATATATGGACGATCACGCCGGTCTGTATAACAAATACGCAAAATAATATCTTCACGATACGGACTGCCGCGACACAGGGGCAGTCCGTGTCTTTTTTCCTTCCGATTTCATAATATGACATGGAAAAGGAGGGATTTGATATGCTACTTTACAAGCCCTATGACCGCACGCGTGCGGTCGAATATGCGCGCCGCTGGGCGCGCTCGCGCAATCCGCTGTTTATCAATTTCACGGGGTACGGGGGAGATTGCACCAGCTTTGTCTCGCAAAGCGTGCTGGCAGGCAGCTGCGAGATGAACTTTACGCCCACGTTCGGGTGGTATTACCTCTCGCCCGCCGACCGCGCGCCTGCGTGGAGCAGCGTGGAATCGTTTTACGATTTTATCACGGGCGCACCTGCCTTTGCCGCGGAAAACGGCGGCACGGGCCCTTACGGTCGCGAGGTAAGCAGGGCAGAGGTTGCCCCGGGTGACGTGGTGCAGCTTGCGGACAGCGAGGGGGATTTTTACCACACGCTGATCATCACGGAGCTTCGCGGCGGCGAAATTTTGGTTGCGGCGCACTCGGACGACGCGCTGGACAGAAGGCTGTCCACCTACGTCAACGCCGCCTCGCAGAGATTTATCCGCATTGAGGGCGTGCGCGTGGAGGTGCCCGAGGAAAGCTGCTATTTCGATCTGCTGGAGGGCGTTGCGCTTTCGGGCGACGGTGTGATACCGCCGGCGGACAGAGCGGGCGATCAATGATCGCCCCTACGAATTACACTGCGGGGCATTTACAAAAATACGGTTTTACCTGTAGGGGCGATCAGTGATCGCCCGTAGATTGAAAACGCATTTGATGCAATAGAATTCAAAAAATTAAAAAATATTTTCAAAAAAGTGAAACCAAACGAAAAAATTCCTGTCTTGATAGATGAAGGACAAAAAGAGGTGAGATTATGGAGGACAAACTGATTGTGGATCTGTACTGGGCGAGAAACGAGGATGCCATCACGCAGACCTCGGTCAAGTACGGCGGTATGATGCACGCGACGTCCAAATCGATCGTGGGATCGCACGAGGATGCCGAGGAATGCGTCAACGATGCGTACCTGGCTGCATGGAATTCCATGCCCGAAAACCGCCCGACCTATCTGGGCGGGTACATGGCAAAGATCATTCGCAATATTTCTCTTAACCGCTATGATCGCAACCACGCTGCCAAAAGGGGCGGCGTGCAGGTAGCGTTCGAGGAGCTGGAGGAATGCATTGCAGACCTGCAAACGCCTGCGGAGCAATACGAGCAGGGCTGCTTGCGCGAGGTGCTGGATGATTTTTTGGCAGGGCTTGAGCCCGAAAAGCGCATCATCTTTCTGCGCAGATATTTCTATACCGACTCGATCGCGCAGATCGCGCAGCGCATGCAGGTCAGCGAGGGTAAGGTCAAAAGCATACTGTTTCGTTTACGCACACAACTCGCTGAAACCTTAAAGGAGGCAGGCATATGAACGGGCGCAGACTTTACGAGGAAATCGGCTACGTGGACGAGCGGTATCTGCAAGAGGCAGCCACCTATCGCGCACGCAAAAAATCTCCCGCATGGCGTGCCTTACTGATCGCGGCGGCACTGCTGCTGAGCTTTGCCTTGTTGCTTGGCACGGTGGCTGCAGGCGTGACCATCGGTGTGATCGGTGCGCTGATCAACAGCGGTGAGCAAGAACCCGAGCCCTTGGCACCCATTGCACAAATGGAGCAGGCGATGGCAGGGGAGCAGCACGCCTCTCTCTCGGCAGAGCAGCTGGATTTCTTTGGCAGACCCACGCTGATCTGGAGCGAGCTTGGCAGTGACGAATATCACAGCGTCATGCTTTCCACCTACGAGTGCAATGATCTTGTGTACCTGATGCAGACAGACAGACGCGAATACACCGCGCAAAGCGATGCACCCAAGTATCAGATCTGGCTTTGCTTTGGTGACGGTGTGGTCGTTTCTCCTTATCTCAAAAATACGCCTGGCAACGCCGCACGTGGCGAGGTGTTTGATTATGACCCCGAGCTGGAAATGAGCGATGATTTGGCAGAGTATATTGCCGAGTGCATTGGAAGTTGATCTCTTTTTGTCCAAAATCGAAAATGAAGCAATAGCGTGAAGGATTACTCTATCTGCGTGTTCAGTATGCATTCACGCAAAAATTTCACCGTGGAGCAAAGCTCCGCGGTGAAGCTTCAAAACTATTTGCGCCGCCACAGGCGGCAAGGAGGTTAATATGAAAAAATTTGTAGCCTTATGCTTATTACTGGCGATGAGCGCGACCGTTTTTGCCGCGTGTTCTGCATACGAACCCGGTGGCGGATATTATGCGGACGGCATGATGAACGCCTACTATCCGCAAGAGGAGGGCATCATCTCGCCCAATTCGCAAAGCAGCGTGCAGGAAAATCCCTTTAAGGGTGCGAACAATCATCCCACGTCCACCTTTTCTGCCGACGTGGATACGGCATCCTATACCTTGTTCCGCAAGCACGTCAATCAGGGCTATGCGTGGGAGAGCATGCAGGCAGACTACGTGGGCGGCAACATCCGCACCGAGGAGATGCTCAACTATTTTGACTACGATTACAGCGAGCCCGTGGAGGGCGATTTGTTCGGTGTGAGTGCCAAGATCGCGCCCTCTCCCTGGAACAGCGACTATCATCTTGTCATGCTGGGGCTCAAGGCGACCGATGCGGCAAAGCCCACGGGCAACAACCTTGTGTTCCTGATCGACATTTCGGGCTCGATGAACTCCGAGGATAAGCTGCCGCTTTTGCAAAAGACCTTTTCCTATCTGGTGGATAATCTGGGCGAGAACGATCGCGTGTCTATCGTGACCTACGCGGCAGGTGAAAAGGTGGTGTTGGAAGGCTGCCCCGGCAATCGGCATACCGAGATCATGCACGCCATCAATACGCTGCAGGCAAACGGCTCTACCAACGGGCAGGCAGGCTTGCAAAAGGCTTATGAGATTGCACGCTCCTGCTACATTGAGGGCGGCAATAACCGCATCATCATGGCGTCGGACGGTGACCTCAACGTAGGCATTTCGGATCCCGAGCAGCTCAAATCGTTTGTCGAAGAGAAGCGCAAGAGCGGCATTTATCTGTCGGTGTTGGGCTTTGGCAGCGGCAATTTCCGTGACGATAACATGGAGACCCTTGCCGACCACGGCAACGGCGTGTATTACTATATTGACGGCGAGGTAGAGGCTGAAAAGATCTTTGGCAGCGAGCTTTGCTCCACCCTGACCACGGTTGCCAACGACGTCAAGCTGCAGGTGACCTTTGACGCTGCGTATATCAGAAAGTACCGTCTGATCGGTTATGAAAACCGCATTTTGAATCAAGAGGACTTCAAGGACGATACCAAGGACGCAGGCGAGGTGGGAGCAGGGCATACGCTGACCGTGTGCTACGAGGTCAAGCTGACCGCTGCCGCACTTGATCCCGAGGCGCAGCCTACCGATTGGTTTGATCTTGCCGTGCGCTGGAAGGCTCCCGGGCAAAGCGAGAGCGAGGAGCGTCATTACGGCGTGGGAAGTGCGCACATGGCAGAGACCATGGATGACGATATGCTGCTTGCAGCTGCCATTATCGAAACCGCAATGCTGCTGCACCGAAGTGAATACGCAGGCGACGCAACGCTTGAGAGCGTGCTTGCCCTGCTTGGCGATATGCAGGAAAAGGACTTTTACGTGCAGGAGTTCGAGGGCTTGATCAGAACGCTGCAGGGAACGGAGTAACGCCTTGGCGGTCACGGATAAACGGAGGTAAAGTATGAAGAAAACACGAAAAATTCTCATATTGGCTCTCGTGCTTGTAATTGGTATGGCAACGTTTTGCGCCTGTGACCCCGATTGGTATGACGGTCGCCGTCCGACCGATCAGATAGGCACCAAATGGGTGTGCGAGAAATACGGTATGTCGTTCGAGGTCGATGAGAATGGCTTGGTCAAAAACGGTGTGCTCAAGACCGAGGACGGGGAGGTTTCCTTCGATTTTCTGTGGGCTGTGGGTACGACGCACGTGACCGTGTTGGATGCACAATCCGCTGACGAGTGGCCTTTCATTTTCGACGGACTTTGTGAGTTTGGCAGAAAATCTTTTGAGATCAATGTCAGTGATGACCCTTACGATTATTTCCCCGACAGTTGCACGCTGCACTTTGATCGTGTAGACGAGTGAGTGGTTGTAGCCATCCAAAAAGAAAAGAGGTGGAGATATGAAAGAGCAATTGACTTCCGCAAAGCCGAAAATACGCGCACAGAAAAAGCACGTTGCGCTGTTCGTGAGTGCGTGTGTGATATTGGTCGTCAGCATATTGGGGCTGGTCTTGGCGTTGACCTCGCTGCAAGACGGCATGCCCACTCTGCCCCAGTCGCCCGGCTCATCCGATGCGGCGCTGCCCGGGGCTGAGATCCTTGGGGTGTTTATCATCCTGTTTGCGTATGTGATGGCGACTACGTTGATCCTGCTGGTTTGCGCCTTTGCATGGGGGCTGGGTATGCTCTTGTCTGCCCGTCTTGCCTTTAACAAGCATGACAAGCCCAAATGGCTATGGATCTGCTCTTGCATTTTGACCACCGTTTTCACCGTGCTGGTCATTGCTTCGCTCGGGCTGATCGCGTACGTGCTGATCGGCTTGTTTGTACTTTGAATCATATCAGAAAAACGGCAGACCCCGAGGGGGTTGCCGTTTTTTTGCGTGCGGATATTTCTTTTCTTGACAGGAAAGCAAAAATATGGTACAATAAACTGATTAAGTATTTTTTTGGAGGGCATTATGTCTGTTTCGGTTTCCCAGAATATTACACAGGTTTATACTAAAATTAAGGACAATATCGGTAAGGTCATCGTAGGTAAGGAGGACACCATTGATATGCTGCTGGTGTCTATGCTTTGCGGCGGTCACGTGCTGCTTGAGGACGTGCCCGGCACGGGTAAGACCATGCTGATCAAGTCGCTGGCTGCCAGCGTTGGCTGCACCTTTAAGCGTATTCAGTTCACGCCTGACCTTTTGCCCTCGGATATCACGGGTATCAACTTCTTTAACATGAAGAAGTCCGAGTTTGAGTTTGTACCCGGCCCGATTTTTGCCAACATCGTGCTGGCGGACGAGATCAACCGTGCAACGCCCAAGACGCAGTCGGGCTTGCTTGAGTGTATGGAAGAGGGTCAGACCACCATTGACGGCAAGACCTATCGCCTTGAAGCGCCCTTTATGGTCATTGCAACCCAGAACCCCGTAGAGAACATGGGTACCTTCCCGCTGCCCGAGGCACAGCTGGACAGATTTTTGATGAAGGGCAGCATGGATTATCCCAACCACATGGAGGGCGTGGATATTCTGGCGCGCTTTGATAAGGCAAGCCCCCTTGAGACGCTCTCGCCCGTTGTTACCGCGCAGGAGCTTTGCCGCGCCATCGAGGAGCTGCCCAAGGTTTACGTTTGCCGCGAGCTGATGAGCTACATTACCAACATCGTGGAAAAGACCAGAAAGTACCCCAAGGTCATTCTGGGCGTCAGTCCCCGTGGCGCGCTGTCCCTGATGCGCGCAGCAAAGGGCTACGCTGCCATTGCAGGCAGAAATTACGTCATTCCGGATGACGTCAAGCGTGCGGCACACCCCGTGCTTGATCACAGAATCATGCTGGAAAACTCCGCGCGTATCCATAAGAACGCCGCTTACAACGTCGTTGAGGACATTTTGGGCACCGTTACCGTTCCCACCGAGGCAATTTTTGAGGAAAGATAATGTCGCCTGAAGCATTAAAGGGAATAGCCGAGTATATCACAAACATGGCGGACAGGATCGCGGAGTTTACCAAGTCACCTTGGTTTTACGTGCTGATCGTGCTTGCCGCGCTTGCGCTGCTGACGTTTGTGCTGTACCGCATTTATCTCGCCCTGCGCAACAAGCGCCTTGGCAGAATTGAGTATTCGCGCTCGTTCTCCGAGGAGGGTGTGTATGAGGGCGATGAGGTCGAGCTGATCGAAACCGTGCGTAACATGGGTGCGTTTCCGCTTTTGTGGGTGGATATCGAATCGTATTTCTATAACGAGCTGGAGCTGGAGGAATACGAGCGCGATCCCGACGAAAAGGATAAGATGCAGTATCTGATCAGCCGCTTTAACCTGTGGCCGTATATGCAGATCCGCCGCAGGCACAAGGTCATCTGCAAAAAAAGAGGGCATTACTCCTTGCACGTGGCGTCCATCTACTCCAAGACGGGACCGCTTGCGCAGGATGCCCCTGCCGATATTTACGTGTATCCCAAGGCGATCCCGCTGGACATGCAGGATTTTGCGCAAGGTAGATTGCAGGGTGACTACGTCAGCCGCCGTCCGCTTTACAGCGATCCTTTCTCGTTTGCGGGCATTCGTGATTACCGCTTTGGCGACCAGATCTCGCAGATCAACTTCAAGGCGTCTGCGCGTGTGCCGTTCGGCGGCGCAGCCACCTCGCCCTTCAAGGTCAATTCCAGAGAGTTTTGCGCCAGCCGACGCATGATGATCTATATGGACTTCCATCTGCCCATGGGCATGAGCATGGAGGGACAGGAATATAACCGCCGCGGCGAGCAGGGTCTTTCGTTCTGCGCGGCACTTGTCAGAGATGCGGCTTACGGCGGATTTCGCGTAGGCTTTGCAGCCAACTGCAAGTCGCAAAACGGTGATATGTCGCTGCGCTTCCCCTGCGAGAGCGGCGAGGCGCATATGCTTGCCATCTTAAAGGAAATGGCGTGCATCACGCCCCGTGAGGGCGGCTCGTTCGCATCCCTTTTGGAAAGTGCTGTGACCGAGGGCATTGCCGATACCGAGATCGTGATCGTGGCGTTTGCAGAAAACCCCGACGTGCAGGCGAGAACCGACGCGCTGGAGCGTCTTGGCAACTCGGTGCAGGTCATCATTTTGGAAGGGGAGGACGCATGGGATGGCGAGTGAAGCACAACTGAACATACGCTATACCGAGCTGATGCATCGGTTTGCAAGCACCTCCACCTGGCGAGAGTTTTTGGAGCTTGCCAAGCAGTTCCGCGAGCTGGATACCTTTAAGGAGGCGTCCACCTATTATACCAAGTGCATTCGTGCCGCCTCTGCGGGCGCGTACCGTGAATACCGCGAGGATTTCACGTCACGCGAGGGGCTGACCAGTGAGGACTATTTCGAGGCTGCTGCCGTGCTTGCGCAGATCTCGGATTACCTGGACGCGCGCGAATGGTCGCGCACCTACAAGGCAAAGGGCTCGGCTATGTGCTATGCCGAGGCAATTGCTCTGTACGAGCAGAGTGAGGGACGCTGGCAGGATATGCGCGAGGCGTACTACAAAATGAACAAGATCAAGGGGTATAAGGACTCCCGTGATCTTGCCGAGCGATACCAAAAGCATTATACCGAGAGCGCTTATGCCGCTGCGCTGGAGATTTTTGAAAAAGCGCAATCGGGACCCGAGTACGAGGAGGCTGCCGAGATCTTTGAGCAGATTCCCGAGTATTCGGATAGCGCACAGCAGGCGCAAAAGTGCCGCAAGGCGGCGTCCAAATACAGATCGAGCGAGCCCAAAAAGCCAAAGAAAAACAAGGCAAGGGGTGACGCCATCGACGCCCCGGAGCAGCAGGCTGAGCAGACCGAGGTCGTGCGCAAAAAGCGCGCACGCGCCGAGGATAGCGTCAGCGGCGTGGATTTTTTGGAGATCTGGCGTACCATCAATAAAAAGAGGCTGATTTTCGGCATCGTGGGCTTGATCGTGTGCGGCACGGGTCTTTGGGGCTCTTCCTTCTTTGCAGCGCACCGTATTGACCCTGCCAATGATTTTTTGATGCTGCACGGCGACAAGATCAGAGGCATTTGCGTGCTTATGGTCATCTTTGGCGCGGTGTTTGCCATCGTGCAATTCTTCCGCATGCTCAGCCCGTCGCTCAAGCGCAAAATGGCGCTCAAGGCGCTGGAGATCGGCAGACGCGTGGCAAAGCCCGTGGTCAAGGCGCTGGATCGCGTGCTGAGTATCGTAGGCATTTCGATCGGCAAGCAAAGGCTCAAGGGTAAGGACGAAAAGAGCTTTGTCTACGTGGAAAAGCCCACCAAGGCAAAGAAATCCAAAAAGCTGCGCAACGAGGGCAAATGGCACGAGCTGCCCGATAATGCCGCGCGCGTGCGCTTCATTTTCGTGGACTACATGATCCGCAAGATCAAGCAGGGCTATCGCCTGAAGTATCACCAAACGCCGGACGAGATCGGCAAGGAGATCGCCATCGAGGACGACGAAAAGCAGCTGTTTGAGGTCTACCGCACCGCGCGCTACGCAGGCGCGGCAGCAAACGAGGTCATCGACAATCAACTTGTGGATGAGCTGCTCAAGATCAATATCAAACGGTCGTAATCGTATAAATGCACCCCTTTGGAGCTCCAAAGGGGTGTTTTACATCAAATATTTTATGGTATAATGATAAAAAGTTCCCTACCTTTGCAACCAAGTGCCACAAAAAGGGTACTGTATGGTTGAAGGCGCTTTCAGGATAGCCGAAGAGAGCCGAACTCATACGCCCTGCGGCGAGAATTTTTCGCGTCTTTCGCCAAATCTCGCCTTGCAAGATGCGTATCTTGCTTCGACTCGCTTTGACAAAATCCATCAAAAAATTCAACGCCGGAGGGTGCTGCGCAGTTTTGCGCGAGCAAATATTTCGCAGATGCAAGGAGAAAATGCGAAGCAATATAAGATATTGCGAGTATTTTATCTGCAGCAGGTGCAGATATTTGCCGCTCAAAACCGTGTGAGTTCGGCTCTCTTCGGCTATAAGGAGGTGAGTAGCATGCGCGAAATGGATGATCGCAGTATCATCGAGCTGTATTTTGCGCGCGTCGAGCGCGCGATCAGAGAAACGACCGACAAATACGGCAAGCTGTGCCTGCGTCTTGCGCGCAATATTTTGGGCAACGCGCAGGATGCCGAGGAATGCGTCAACGATGCGTACTTGGGTGTGTGGAACGCCATTCCGCCCGCGCGACCGGATGACTTTTGCGCGTTTGTGTGTCGCGTGGTGCGTAATCTGTCGCTCAAGCGTTTGCGTGCAATGACACGGCAAAAATGCAGCCGCGATTTGGTGGTGTCGCTGTCCGAGCTGGAAGAAATACTGCCCGACGAGGCGGTGAGCGGACGCGAGGGTGAGGTCGCTGCCGCAATCAGCGCGTTTTTGAGAACGCAGAGCGAGCAGGTGCGCGGTGTATTTATCCGCAAGTATTATTTCTTTGACTCGATAGAGGCGATTGCTAAGCGTTACGGCTTTAGCCAAAGCAAGGTCAAAAGCATGCTGTATCACACCCGAAACAAGCTCAAGGAGCATTTGACCAAGGAGGGAATTGGAATATGAAAATACCGAAGATTGCAGAAGCCATGGGCGAGATCGACGCGGATCTTGTGGGCGCATCCGCAAGAGAAAGAAGAGCGGCAAAGCAGCCGTGGTTTAAGTGGAGCATACTGACCGCTGCATGCCTTTGCGTGGTCATATTGGCAGGCGTGATTGTCGTGCCCATGATGCTGGGCGGTGAGGATATTCTGCCCGGAGAAAAGCGAGAGACCGTGTCGTTTGGCGATTTGGAGAGGCATTATAAAAAGCAGGACTTGTACAGTCAGGAAATTGCGATTATTTGGCGGGACGATCTGCAGACCGTTGCGGAAAAGAATCCGAGAATCATGTGGTCGTTGAGGATGTATGAAACCTCGCGCTTAAAAGCACAACCGCAGAATTTGGGAGACAAAATAGGAAATTATTTGGGTTACGAGGTACGCGAGGTCAAGGGAGCGCCGCAAAAGCACGTGATCGCACTCGGTATGGAGGGGTCTTATTACCTATACCGTTGTCGGGATGCTTATGCCGATATACCCGCAACGCTTGGCGAGTTGTTCGATCAGTATAATCTTGCCGAGGTGCTGGAGCTTGATCGCTTTGCCGAGCATGAAAAGAGAGACGAGACGCATTACGCCTTAAATGACGATGCGTATATTATCGAGGTGCTTGCCTCCTGCCGAGATGCCAAATTGCACGCAGATAGCGACAAATGGGAGCGCAGCGAGGAATATCTCAGCTTCACCATGACCTCGGATGCGTTAGGTGTTTACAAAAAGGCGATGTATATCACCAAGGACGGATATTTGTGGACAAACGTGTTTGAGTATGCGTATGTCTACGAGATCGGCACCGAGGCTGCGGGCAAGATCATTGACTACGCCATGACCAATTCGGTCGAAAAGCCCATGGAGCCGTATGAATACAGTTTGGTGGGCACGCTGATCAAGATTGAGGACGGATATGCGTATATTGACGACAGCGTCATGTGCGTGGACGAGAGCGAGGGCATGATCTTCCGTGTGTCCACCGAGGATATTTGCATCAGGCGTTGGCTTGAAGTATCTGCGTCCTATTGTGATATAGACATCGGCGATTTTGTGGTTGTCACCTTCCGCGGCGGTATTGACCTTGAGGACGGCAATCTGATTTTGGACGCTCGTTCGATTGAGGAAGCATATATCAGCGACGGCGATTGGTACGTGCCGGAATAAAAGCAAAAAGCACTCGCGAGAGGCTCTGCAAAATTAGCGATATATTTGAAAAAAGCCACCACATTTTTTGTGGTGGCTTTTGATATGCAGGAAAACAAAGAAAAGCCCCGCGCGCGGCGGGGCAAGGTTTAAAACTGTATGGGATAATCACCGTATCCCATACAACATGAAATACCTTTTAATGAATAGCGTTGCATTTCAAGGGTTGCAAAAAGAATACACAGACAAGTATGATACATTTCGTTTATCTCATAGGTAAAGCCTAAAGATTTATGCTTGGATTTCTTTTCGATGACAATTCCCGTAGCAATCAATTCATCGAGAGAGGTCCGCAATGTGTTTTCCTCAAAGCTCAATTTTTCTTTCATTTCTCCAAAGCTGATGTCGCTCATGGATATAATAGCCAAGCAAACAAGGATGTTGTTTTTCTTTGAAAGCGTGGGTAGAATTGTTTGTGCAAATTCTACTGTCTCCCGGTTTACGTTTTCGAAAAATTTTCTTGTAACAAGCGCGCCATAGCCCTTGCCTGATAACAGTGACAAACCATTTTCGTTAGAAATGTGTGCAGGCTCATCATGCATTTCAGTATTTTTTCTTGTCAGATTGCCTCGAGAAATACCGTGATGAGCAGGGGCGAATATTTTCAGCGCATCTTCGTAGGATGCCATACTCATTTGTGCGTGTTCTGCTACTTTGTCAAAAACCTTGTTATAAATATCATTATAGGCATAGTCCTCACCGTAGAAAAGATAATCTATACTTACCTCAAAGTATGCAGCGATAAGAGGAAGCGTTTGTGCATCGGGAAAAGATGTATTGGTTTCCCACTTTGAAATAGCTTGGGGAGAAATATTTAGCGCACTTGCCAACTGCTCTTGGGTAATGCCCTTACGCTTTCTGAGATCCGCTATATTTTTTGAAATGTTTATTTCTTTCATAATCGAGTTTCCTTTCCGAATTTCACCGTGAGCTCTTCGGTTGTGCTTAAATTATATCATAAAAACAGCAAGAAGTAAACAACTTGTTCGGATTGCATATCAACTCACGGTTGTTCGTCACTTGTCAAAAACTATAGTCAGTTGTTTTTTTGCTTTCCCGACGCTTGCGTCTGGGGCAAGCATAGCGCGTGGACGTCCTCGCGCTATCGGGCAGAAGCCCGAACCCACTATCCGCAGAGGAACAGCGCACAAAAGCCTCCCTCGGGGAGGGAGGGGGACCACGAAGTGGTGGAAGGAGCCCGCGTGACATAGGATTTGGATAAACTATATTGCAACGAACTCTCCCTCAGTCAGCTTCGCTGACAGCTCCCTCCCGGAGGGAGCCTTTCGTAAGTGCCCACCGCCAAAAACACCACCAAAGAAAATCCTTGGTGGTGTTCGGACTTTCTCCGCTAAGAATGCAGAGGCGAGCGAGTGCTTTTTGTTTTTGGAGTACGAGCCATCAGATCAACATCTGTGCCGACTCGGTCAGCGTGCCGTTTTGGTACAGCACGGTCTTTGCCTCGTAAGGGGTATATGCCAGCGAAAGCTCTGCGCCGCAAAGGGTCAGCGTGCCGCTTTGCGCGTCGGGGGTGTTGTTGAACAGGCGCAGGATATAGGTGTCCTTGGTGCTGTCCGCGCGCTTGAGCGTGACAAGGCTGACGGCACTGTTACCAAGGTCGATCTCAAACGGCTTGACGGTGGGGTGTGCGCTGCCCGTAGGGAACACGTTGAGCACGTAGGGCTTATGGTTAAAGCGCTGCGCCGCATTCTCCAGCTCCTCTCGCGCAAACACGCCAAGGCGGAAGGCATAATTGCTCTCACCCTGATCGATCTTTTTGATAAAGCGATCCGTGGGAATAATGGGTCTTGCCATAATGGGGTGGGCACAATAGGTCACGCCGCGCGCCAGGGAAAGGTAGAGCGCGCCGTTTTCAAAGTGGCTGCCGTAGGTGCAGGAATTGAGCACCGCTGTGCAGCAATTGCCGTCATCCAGCGCGATAAAACGCTGCGAAACGTTCTCTCTTGCGTCCATATACAAAGGCTCTGTGCCGAAAACCGTCTGTCCGATCAGCTGACCCTCGGCATTGAAGGGCACCTTGAGCTTGATAAAGCGGTTGATATCGCCAAGGAACAGCGTAACGTCCACGTCCACAAGGTCGTTGTTTTTATAGATCTTGTAAAGCACGCGTGCGCGTGTGTGCTCGCATGCAAACAGGGCTTCAATGCCAAGGTAAATGTCACCGTCCTCGATCACCGAGATGGGAGCAAGCCCCTCAAAAGGTCCGTCGGGCTGCTCGCACAGCTTAAATTGACGCTCGCCCGTGCCAAGGCGCGCAAGCTGGAAATCCTGCATTGCCCAAGGGTCGGGATTGTCGTCAAATGCGCACAGCGCAAAGCCGTCGTGCACGTATTCCTTGCCGTCAAGGCAGAACGAGGAGAGCAGACCGGTCTTTTTGTCAATGACCACGCGCTTGTGTCCGTTGTCAAATACCGTGTCAGCACATTTTGCACCCGGCTTTTCGGGCAGTACGATTGCGTACGCACCGTAGCGGCGCATGCTCATGGGCGGCACCTCTGCCTTGAAGGTCACGCGCTTGCGCCAGTCAAGCGCAAGATTGCTTTCCTCCTTGATACATTGCGAGGGGATTTCGTTGCCGTCCTCGTCCTTGACGATAATATGCGTATAGCTGTCTGTCCAGTTCTGATCGGCAAGCATGAGCTCGAATTCCACGTTGCCCGAAAAAGGCGTGGCGTTGGGGTTGTATACCAAGACGGGATATTCGCCCTCGGCTGCCACCTTATGCTCCAAGGACATGGCGAAAAAGGCGCGGGTCTTGAGTCTCTCTGCCTCCAGAAGTCCGTGGTCAAGCAGCTTCAGACCGTTGTCCTCGCCCGATTGGATGCAGGTACCGGGCAGTACGTCATGAAATTCTGCGTTGAGCAGATCCTGCGTGATCTCGTGCAGCTTTTCCTCGGGGTATTCGCCCAGCGCCCCCGAAATACAAGCGGCGGACAGCATTTTTTCTGCCATATACAGCTCGTTTTCCAGCTGCACGTGCTTGCGCTTGATCTTGCTCATCGAGGTGTAGCAGCCGGGCATGGAGATGCGCAGCGAGCGCTCCACGGTCTCGGTGGGGTGAATGCTTGCAAAGAATTGCTCGGGGGTGGAGTGGATGAGATTCCACTCGCCTTTTTCGATTTCCGCCTTGATATCGGCAAGGTCCTTGCGCGAAGGACCGCCGCCGTGATTGCCAACGCCCCAAAGCACGCAAACCGAATCCTCGGGCTGCGCACCTGCCTTGGAAAGAATGACGGGCAGGGAATTGCCCATGGGCGAGGAGTAGCCACCGTCATGCGCGTGCATCGCCTTGACGGTCGAGCCGTCCGGCCCTTTCCATACGAACTGTCTGGACGGCAGATTTACCACGTGCGGTGCGGGGCGGCAGCAGATATAACTGTCCTGTCCGCATTTTGCAAGGATCTGCACAAGTCCTGCGCTGTGTCCGAACGAGTCAAAGTTGACCGCGGTGGTGGGGAAAACGCCAAACTTATCAAGGAAATACCGCTTGCCCTCCAAAACCTGGCGCACAAGGCTCTCGCCGCTGGGCATGTTGCAATCGGGCTGGAGATACCAGCCGCCCATAATATGCCATTTGCCTGCTTTTACAAGGGCTTGGATCTCGCCAAACAGCGCGGGATCGTATTCCTCCACGTACTTATAAATGGATGCCTCGTTGTGGCAGAAAACGTAATCAAACTCATTTGCCAGATTGACGGCTGAGCGGAAGGTGGAAAGCACCACGCCCGCGCCCTCCTGCCAATCCCATTGCCAGATGGGGTCAATGTGCGCGTTGCAGATCAGATGTACTTGCTTCATGTACGTGCTCCTCTCGGGTAGTCTTTTCTTTATTATACAGTATCAACGCATAATTTTCAAGATTTTTTCAAAAAAGGGGCTGTCAATGGGGCTGATAAATTAGCGGAGAATTTCGCACAAATCAAGGGCTGTATCACTTGGATGCAGTCCTTGATCGTTTTTTTGAATAGTTGCCGCCCCTGCTGTAATTACTATTTAAAAACATTAAGGGCCGCTTTACAAGCAGCCCTTTGTTCAATTTTTGCCTCTGATTTGTCAGCCCCATTCGGCAGCCCACAATTCTGCTTCTCACTCGCCGCAGCTTACATCATGCCGCCGGTCTTTTCCAGCGCGGCGCGTGCCTGTGCCATGACAAGCTTGTAATAAACGCCCTCTTGCTCCAGCAGCTCTGCGTGCGTGCCGCATTCGGCAACCTCGCCGTTGTCAAGAACCAGCAGTCTGTCGGCGTTACGCAGGGTGGAAAGGCGGTGCGCAATGGCGAATACCGTGCGGTTTTCGGTCATGCCGTCAATGGCATCCTGAATCAGCTTTTCGGTTTCGGTGTCAAGCGCTGCGGTGGCTTCGTCCAGAATCAGGATCTTGGGATTATGGATGAGCGCACGCGCAATGGCTACGCGCTGACGCTCGCCGCCCGAAAGGGAATAGCCCCTTTCGCCCACCACCGTGTTATAGCCCTGCGGCAGCGCCATGATAAAGTCATGCGCATTGGCAGCGCGCGCAGCGGCAATGACCTCTGCGTTGGTAGCACCGGGCTTGGCGTAGCGGATATTGTCGCGCACCGTGCCCGAAAACAGGTGCGTTTCCTGCAGCACCACACCGATCTGCGAGCGCAGAGAGGTCTGACTGATGTCTTTTGCGTTAATGCCGTCAAATTCAATGCTGCCCTCGGCAGGGTCGTAAAGGCGCATGATCAGGTTGATCAGCGTGGACTTGCCGCTGCCCGAGTGACCTACGATACCGATCATCTCACCGGGCTGTACGTCAATGGATACGTTTTTGAGCACGGGAACTGCGCTCTCGTAGCCAAAGGTGACGTTCTTGACGCTGACAGCACCCTGCAGCTTGACCTGCTTGGGCTCTTCCACGTCTGCAATCTCGGGCTGCTCCTCCATGATCTCCATGATCTTGCCAAACGAGGTCATGAACTCGGAGATGTGACGCGGAATGGTGGTGATCTGCATCAGGGGCGCGTAAATGATACCCGTATACGCGTTGAAGCGGTTGAGCGTACCCACGCCCAGTGAGCCGCGGAACAAAAGCAGGTTACCGTGCCACAGGATCAGGTAGCTGCCAAATCGCATGATAAAGCCAAGCACGGGGAACACCAGGTCGAAAAGGCGCGCGTTGGAAAGGTTTTGCTTGGCTTGCTTTTCGGTGCAATCGGCAAAGGTGTCAATCGCGCTTTGCTCGCGACCGTAGGTTTTGACCACGCGGATACCGCTCAAGGTGTCCTGCAGGATCAGGTTGGTGCGTCTGCCCAGCATCCATGCGCGGCGGTTACGCATACGCATCTTGCGGCGGAATTTCCAGATCGCCACCACAACGATGGGCAAGGGCAAAAAGATGTAGAGTGCCAGCAGCGGCACACCCAGCTGAAAGCTCATGACAAGGATCAGCACAAGACCCACCACAAACGAGACCAGCTGTGCAAAATAGGTGGGCAGCAGATGCACCACAAAGTTTTGCACCACGTTTACGTCGTTGTTGATACGTCCCATCAAATCGCCCGTGGATTTTTTCTGCACCGACGCCATGGAAAGCGTTTGGATCTTTTCAAAAAGCTGCGTGCGCAGCATGCGCGTAAAGCGCGCGCCCGTGACTGCGGAGATACGGCTTTGCACGATGTTGAGTATGCGGTGCAGAATGTCGATGGACACGATCGCACCCGAGACCAACAGGAACATCCAAAGCCAATCCTGCCAGTTGTCAAACGAGAGCGGATTTTCGGCTAAGATGTAGTCGTTGATCAATATTTCCTGGAAATAGGGGGCAATAAAGGTCAGGCAAAGCGCAATGGCAGCGGTCAGCAAGGGGGCTGCGATCCAGATGCGCATGCCCTTGGTCATCTGCCAAAGGGTCTTGTAGATCTTACCCTTGTCGCGGCAGTAGGGGCAAATGTGCGTGTTGCGGATAAAGGGTCTGCCGCATTTGGGACAGTAGCGCTCAGGCTCGTCGCTGGTGGGCAAATTTTCGGTTCTGCCGCTTGCAACCATGTCGCATGCGTGAGAGAGCACGGTATAGCGCACAAGGCTCTTACCGCCCGCAAATCGGCACAGCAGCGTGGTGCTGCCGTCAAGGCGAGCGTAAAATCCCGCGCAGCCGTACATGGTCTCCACGGAAAATTCGCTCATGCGGCTCATTTCCCATTTGTCCACAAGGCTGCCGTCTGCCAGCTTGTAAAGGTGGGTAGGGGTCAGCACCATGTAGCCGTCCACCGTGCCAGTACCCTCGTATTCAAAGGGAATGCAGTATAGTATGCGCTCGTTTTCGCCACCCGCAGCGTCAAGCGCTGCACGGCTGGCTTGGTCGAGCTCGTAAATCAGCTTCATGTCAATCTCCATGCCGCCTACGGCGGCTCAAATATCGTGATGGAAACTTCACCGCGGAGCTTTGCTCCCAAAAATGGATAGCCCTCATTTTTGGGTGAAGTTTATGCGTGATTGGTAAGCTTAAAGGAATGTGACGTGAACTTTGGCGAAAAACCTGTGTCAGAGATAAATCTCGATTTTCTTTAAGCTGGCTTTGTCAAGCGCGGCGGGGTCTTGCACGCAAAAGCAGTTGCCGTCGATGTCATACATGAAAATTCTGCCGTCCTCCAGGGTGCGGAAGCTGCCCGAGGGGTTGGACATGATGAATTCCGAGCGGCCTGCGCTTGTGGTCACGTCGAAATACAAGTATCCGTATTTTTCATGCAGGGAGTGGATCTTTTTAATGGCGGGGGTAAAATAGCGGCGGTCAAGCTCCTCGAGAATGAGTGTCTGCGCCTGCTCGTCAAAATCCGCAAGACGCTCGATCATGCCGATCTCCGCGCCTCTGCCTTTTTTCTTGGTGTCAGGCTCGCGGATGCAGATAAACGCGTCGGGATCGGTAATGGGGAAGGCGCGCACGGGAATGACGCGCTCAAATTCCTCCTTGGTGCCGTCCTCCTTGGTCAGCGTCATGGATAAAAGTCCGCCGGGGGAGAGCGTAAATGCGGTATTTTGCGGTGTCAGCGCAACCGAGTCGCGCTTTTCAAACAAAGGCTTTTCGCCCATGGGGCCGTGAGGACCTCCATGCCTGTGTCCGAAAGGACCTCCGTGCGGTCCGTGGGGACCGGGGTGCATATATTTATTTTGCATAGTCATCCCTCCTTATTTGCCTTCCATGACCTTGGTCAACTGTTCGTTTTGCAGCGTCCACAGCTTGTAGTAAACGCCTTCTTTTTCCATCAGCTCCTCGGCAGTGCCCATTTCCACCAGCTCGCCGTTTTCCATTGCCATAATGTAATTGCAATTTTTGAGCGTGGAGAGGCGGTGCGCAATGCTGATGCTGGTCTTGCCCTGGATCAGCTTGTCGATCGCCTGGCTGATCTGGTGCTCGGTTTCGGTGTCCATCGCTGCCGTTGCCTCGTCCAGAATCAGGATCGCGGGGTCAAGCAACAGTGCGCGCGCAATGGATACGCGCTGACGCTCACCGCCCGAGAGCGAGCGAGAGCCAATGCCAACCATGGTTTCATAGCCCTCGGGGAGTGCCATGATGAAATCGTGCGCGTTGGCGGCGCGTGCAGCGGCAATGACCTCTGCCATGGTGGCGTCGGGCTTACCGTAGCGAATGTTGTCGGCAATCGTGCCGCGGAAAATGAAAATCTCTTGCGAAACAATGGCAATGCCACCGCGCAGCGAGGTGGATTTGATCTGCTTGATATCCACGCCGTCAATGGTCACGCTGCCGCTGACAACGTCGTACATACGCGTGATCAGGTTGGCAATGGTGGATTTGCCGCTGCCCGTGTGACCTACAAGACCTATGCGGTCGCCTGCGTGTACGGTAAAGGTAACGTCCTTGAGAATGGGACGGTTGGGGTTATAATGGAAGCCCACGTTCTTGAATTCGATCTGCCCCTTGATCTTGTTCATTTCCACAGCGTCGGGCGCGTCGGTAATGTCGGGGATCATATCCTGCACCTCAAACATACGCTGGGCGCTGTTGAGCGTGTCGGTGAGCATGTTGGTAAACTGCGAGAAGAAGTTCAGCGGGGCAAATACCATGCCCATGTAGCTGACAAACATAGAAAGATCACCGTAAGACATCTGCTGTCCGATGACCTGCAAGCCGCCCACGCCCCATACCATGTTGCCAAATACGCCGATGATGAGCGAAATGACGGGGAAGATGGAAAGCGCGATCAGATTGGAGCGCAGATTTGCCTGCATGAGATTGGTGGAGTAGCCGTAGAACTGCTTGGTCTCCACGTCCTCCTTGGCAAACGCCTTGACTACGCGAATACCGGAAAGCGAGTCGTTGAGCACGCCTGTCAGCGAGGAGGAGGCACGCCAGGAACGCGAGAAGGAGCGCCACAGGTGCGGCAGGCGGTACTTGAAGATCAGTACGATGATGGGCACGGGTACTAAGATCATGAGCGTCAACCAGGGGTTGAGGATCATGAGCACGATGGTCAGACCAATGAACTGCAGCGCGTGCACGATCAGGTAGGGAACGCCGTTGATAAAGAAATTGCGCACCTTTTCGGCATCGTAATTGACGCGGTTGATCAGCTTACCCGTAGGCTGCGAGTTGAAATAGGAAAGCGAGAGGCGGTTCATGGCGCGGAAGATATCGTTCTTCATGCGCTTGGTCACCTCGGTGGACATGTATGCGTTGGCGCGGCTTTGCGCGATATGTATGATCAGCGAAAAGACTGCAAGCGCAATGATCACGCCGACCAGGAGGTATACGTAGATTTCGTTACGCAAGTCACCCTCGGGGGAAATGACGCGGTCATAAAGCAGCTTGCCCGAAATGTAAGGGGAGACCAGCGAAATGGCGGTGGAGAGCACAAGGCACATGCTGACAATCACCAGCTGCAGCTTAAAGGGCGTAAAGTAACCAAGCAGACGGCGCAGCGTACCCTTTTTGTTGGTGCAGTCCTTGCAGATGCGGCGCAGCGGATCGTCAAAGAGCTTGCCGCACTTGGGGCACTTGGCAAAAAACTGCTCGAAAATGGAGTCGTCCTCGCCAACCTCCTCGCCGCGTGCAAGTCGCTCCCAGATGTTGATAAAGGCAAGCAGCTTGCGTTTGCAGGAGTTGGTGCAAAAGCCAACCACAAAGGCTTGTCCGCGCGCGTCGTACGCCTTGCGCAGCTCGGCAAATTCCTCGTCCGTCATCTCCTCGCTCTTCTCGGGGGCAACGTCGCCCTCTTGGTGCAGCGTGGCGGTCAGACGGTTGGTGGTGGTGAAGTTATCAATGCTCGGATCTCCCAGTGTGCAAAGAGAAAAGGACTCCACCTTTTCTGCAATGCGATAAAGCTTGCCGTCCTGTTTGCTCACGGCAAGATAGACCTGACCAAAGTTTGCGTCAAGTCCGAGATCCATGTAAAACGTAACGTCCAGCGCGTCGGGATCAATGCCCGCAGCAACCAAAGCCTCTTTCGCCTTGTCGGACAGCGTATCAAGCGGTAACATAGGATCACTCCTTTCGGGGTACAAGGTTTATCTATCTTATCATCTGAAAAAAGTATAAAAGTCCATTCAAACCATCATACCATAATACTGCCAAAAATACAATACCTTTGGCAAAATCCGTTTAGTTTTATACATCAAAATATATTTCTTGATATGTAATTTTATATGTAATATGACAAAATCGCAAATCCTTGGAAACATATGTTGAAAATCGGCGTAAAATGTGCTATAATATATTTTAGTTTTTTCGGGGGGAGGGCGATGATATGATCGGAAACACACCCTTGGTCGCACTTGCGCGATTGGGCGAGCAGCTTGGCTGGCAAGCCGAGGTGCTGGCAAAATGCGAGTGGTGCAATCCCGCAGGCTCTGCCAAGGACAGAGCGGTGCAGTGCATGCTGGACGAGGCGTTTGCTTCGGGCAGGCTTGCAGCGGGCGGCACGGTGGTTGAGCCCACCTCGGGAAATACGGGCATTGCCTTGGCGGCACAGGCGTCCGCGCGCGGACTTTCTGCAGTCATCGTCATGCCGGATAACATGTCTGCCGAGCGCATCTCGCTGATGCGCGCACGCGGCGCACGCGTCCTGCTCACGCCTGCGGCACTTGGCATGCAGGGTGCGATTGCCCAAGCCGAGCGCATTGTTGCAGAAACTCCCGGTGCGATCATGCTCGGGCAGTTTGAAAATCCTGCAAACGCGCTGGCGCATTACAGGACCACAGGACCCGAAATACTGGCACAAACGGGCGGCGAGCTGGATTGCCTGATCGCTTGCGTCGGTACGGGAGGCACCTTGAGCGGTACGGGCAAGTATCTCAAGGAGCAGCTGCCGCACCTGCGCGTCATCGCGGTGGAGCCTGCCGAATCGCCCTTGCTTTCCAAAGGGTATACGGGCGCGCACGGAATTCAGGGCATTGGCGCGAACTTCGTGCCGGACGTGCTTGACCGAAGCGTGATCGACGAGATCGTGACCGTGAGCACCGAGCAGGCAAAGCAGACCTGCCGCACGCTTGGCAAGACAGAGGGCTTGCTTGGCGGCATTTCCTCGGGGGCTGCCATAGCAGCGGCTGATGAGGTAGCGCGCCGTGCACAAATGCGCGGCAAAAAAATCGCCGTGATCCTGCCTGATGGCGGAGAACGGTATTTGTCAACGGGGCTTTATGACTGAAATATTGTCGAAAAGAGGATGAAAAACATGAAAAGAATCGTAACCGTACAGGATATTTCCTGCGTAGGCAAGTGCTCGCTGACCGTTGCGCTGCCCATTATTTCTGCCATGGGGGTAGAGGCAGCCATTCTGCCCACCGCCGTGCTCAGCACCCATACCGCCTTCAAAAAGGGCTTTACCGTGCACGATCTGTCGGGCGAGATCACGCCCATCACCGCGCATTGGAAGGCTGAGGGCATTGATTTTGACGCCATTTATACAGGCTACCTTGCATCGTTTGACCAGATCGATCTGGTCAAGAAAATGGCAGCCGATTTTGAGGGCGCACTGCTGTTCGTTGACCCCGCCATGGGTGATAACGGCAAGCTGTATTACGGCTTTGACGAGGCGTTTGCACACAAAATGGCAGAGCTTTGCGCAGTTGCGGACATCATCGTGCCCAACATGACCGAGGCTTCCTATATGCTTGACGTTCCGTACGTGGCAGAGGGCTATGACGAGGATTACGTAAAGGATATTTTGCGCCGTCTGTGCGCTATGGGCGCAAAGCGTGCCGTGCTGACGGGCGTCAGCCTGCAGCAAAACTGCACGGGCGCTATGGGCTACGACAGCACGACAGGGGAATTCTTCTCCTACTATCACGATCGCATTCCCGTATCCTATCACGGCACGGGTGACGTATTCGCTTCCGCTTGCGTGGGCGCACTCATGCGCGGCAAGAGCTTGCAGGGCGCTATCGCTGTGGCTGCCGACTTTACTTACGAGAGCATTCGCCTGACCGAGGCAGAGGAAAACCACAACTGGTACGGCGTCAACTTCGAGCAGGCAATCCCCGCGCTGCTCAAGAGCATTGAGGAATAAACCCTATCATTTGCAAAACAAAAACGCTCGACAACTTTTGGTTGTCGAGCGTTTTTTCTTTATTCTGCCTGAGATTCGCACCAGTAGCAACGCCAGATGTCTTTTTCGGCATCGGTCTGCACGAACAGCTGCGGCAGCTCCTGTTCAACCTGGCAGATGCAACGTGCGTTGCGGCATGTTTTGCCTTCGACACGTACGCCCGTGCCAAAGTTGGCGGGGACATTTTGTTTTGCATCCTCCAGCAGCTTTAAGATGAGTGCCATGCGCATCAGCTTACCGCCAAGCACCTGCTTGAAGTAGCAAGCTCTGGGGTCGTCGTCAATGGCAACCGAGATCTCGTTGACGCGGGGCAGGGGATGCAGGATCGAAAGGTCAGCCTTAGCACCATCCAGCTTATCGGGCGTGAGAATGTAGCTGTCCTTGAGGCGCTGGTACTGCTCCTGATCCGCAAAGCGTTCTCTTTGCACGCGGGTCATGTACAGCACGTCCAGCTCGGGCATAGCAGCCACCAGATCGGTGGTCTCGCTATAGGTCATACCCTTCTTTTCAAGCACCTCGGTAAACATGTATTCGGGCAATCTCAGCTCCTCGGGAGAGATCAGCACTACCTTGATGCCGGTGTAGCGCGAGAGCGCGTTGATCAGCGAGTGTACCGTTCTGCCGTACTTGAGGTCGCCGCAAAAGCCTACGGTCAAGTCGTTGAGTCTGCCCTTTTGGCGGTAAATGGTGTAAAGGTCAGCCAAGGTCTGCGTGGGGTGGCAATGTCCGCCGTCGCCTGCATTGATCACGGGAATGGACGCGTTTTTTGCCGCAACCAGTGCAGCACCCTCCAAGGGGTGACGCATGGCAATGATGTCGGCATAGCAGGAAACCGTTTTTGCGGTGTCTGCCACGCTCTCGCCCTTGGCAGCGGAGGAAGCACCTGCGCTGGAGACCGAGATCACGTTGCCGCCAAGCCCCAGCATAGCCGCCTCAAAGCTAAGACGGGTACGTGTAGAGGGCTCAAAGAACAGGGTAGCCAAAATCTTGCCGTCGCAAGCGTGTGCGTACTTTTCGGGGTGGTCTGCAATGTCGCAGGCAACCGCGATCATATTGTCCAGCTCCTCGACGGTCAGATCGACCGTATCGATCAGACTTCTCATATTTGTGATACCTTTCTTGGAATATTGTGGGTGCATCAAGCCTTCGCACCGTTGATGGCGAGGTAATTCTTGATGCGGGTGACGTTCTCCTCATTCGCGGGATCCTCTTCGAGGTACTCGATGATGTCGTAAACGTCAACGATGGAGTATACGGGGAAGCCGAACTGCTCCTCGATCTCCTGCATAGCACCCTTCTCGCCCTGGCCCTTTTCCTTGCGGTCGACCATGATAAAGGTAGCGGCTACCTTTGCACCCTCGAGGTGGGAGAGGATCTCCATAGACTCGCGGATGGCGGTGCCGGCGGTGATGACGTCCTCGATGATGACGATTTCTTGTCCGGGGGTCGGAACGTAGCCGACGAATACGCCGCCCTCACCGTGGTCCTTGACCTCCTTACGGTTGAAGAAGAAGGGAACGTTGAGACCGTTCTTGGAGAGCGCCACAGCGGCGGAAACCGAGAGGGAAATACCCTTGTAGGCAGGGCCGTAGAGAACAGCCGGCTTATTACCGAGCTTTTCGAAATATGCCTTGGCGTAGAATTCGCCGAGGGTGGCGATGTCGCTGCCGGTTTTGATCATGCCCGCGTTGATGAAATAGGGGATCTTACGGCCGGACTTTGCGGTGAAGTCGCCGAATTTCAGAACACCGGCGGACTCCAGAAATTGTATAAATTCTCTCTTGTAGCTTTCCATATTAACCTCCATGCCGCCCATGGCGGCTCAAATTAGTTTTCTTTATCTGTAATTAGTCGCAGAATTCCGCAACGCAGCGGTCATAAGCAGCAACGGGGTCTGCAGCCGCGGTAATGGGTCTGCCGACTACGATGTAGTCAGAGCCGATCTTCTTTGCCTCTGCAGGGGTCATAACGCGTACCTGGTCGCCCTTGTCGCCGTCAGCGAAACGAACGCCGGGGGTAACGGTTACGAAATCCTTGCCGCAGGTGTCGTGCACCTTGCCTGCCTCCAGGGGAGAGCAAACGATGCCGTCAAGGCCGGACTTCTTTGCATTCTGTGCGTAGTGCATAACAACCTTGTCAATAGGCTGATCGATCAGCAGATCCTCGGTCATGCGCTCCTGGCTGGTGGAGGTCAGCTGGGTAACTGCGATCAAAAGGGGACGCGTGCCGTCGGGTCTGGTCAAGCCCTCCAGCGCTGCTTCCATCATCGCGCAAGTGCCTGCAGCGTGCAGGTTGCACATATCAACGTCCAGGCGAGAAAGTACGTTCATAGCCTTCTTTACGGTGTTGGGAATGTCGTGCAGCTTCAGGTCAAGGAAGATCTTGTGGCCGCGCGCCTTGATCTCGCGCACGATGTCCGGACCTTCTGCATAGAACAGCTCCATGCCGATCTTGAGATAGAGAGATTTGTTTTCGAATTTGTCGAGAAATGCAAGAGTGTCTGCCTTGGAAGCAAAGTCACAAGCAATAATTACGTCTTTTCCCATTAGTGTGCTCCTCCGATAATATCTTGTAAATTTGTAATGCCGTATTTTTCCATAACGCGGGGCAGGTCGTCGATGATGTTCTTGGATGCGCAGGGGTCGATCAGGTTTGCAGCACCGATCTCAACCGCGGTAGCACCCGCAAGCATCATTTCGATCACGTCCTCTGCTGTGCTCAGACCGCCCATACCGATGATCGGGATGTTGACAGCCTCGTAAACTCTGTAGACCATGGAAAGCGCTACAGGCTTGATTGCAGGACCGGAAAATCCGCCCGACTTGTTGTAAATGACAGGCTTTTTGGTCTTGAGATCAATGCGCATGCCCATGAGCGTGTTGATCATGCTGATGCCGTCCGCACCCGCCTCTTCGCAAGCCTTTGCGATAGATACGATGTCGGTGACGTTGGGCGAGAGCTTGATGTAAACGGGCTTGGTGGTCACAGCCTTGACAGCGCGTGTCACGTCGGCTGCAGCCTCGGGCGAGGTGCCAAAGCTCATGCCGCCGCCGTGAACGTTGGGGCAGGAGATGTTGACCTCCAGCCAGCCGATCTGGGGCTGGGAGTCCAGCTTTTCACAGGTGTATGCGTAGTCCTCGATCGAAAAGCCCGAAACGTTTGCCATCACAGGCTTGTGGAAGCACTGCGCAAGCAGGGGCAGCTCGTGAGAGATGACTGCGTCCACACCGGGGTTCTGCAGTCCTACTGCGTTGATCATGCCCGCGGTGCACTCTGCAATACGGGGCGTGGGGTTGCCGAAGCGGGGATCCTTGGTCGTGCCCTTGAAGGAGAACGTGCCAAGGCAGTTGATATCGTACCAATGGGCAAATTCATAGCCGTAGCCAAACGTGCCCGATGCGGGGATGACGGGATTATCCAGCGTGATGCCCGAGAGATTGACTTTGGTGTTTACCATACGATCTCCTCCTTTACAAGCACAGGTCCGTCCTTGCAGATGCGCTTGTTGCCGTATTTGGTCTTGCAGGAGCAGCCCATGCATGCGCCAAAGCCGCAGCCCATGCGCTCCTCAAAGCTGAACTGACCCGAGGTAACCGATGCGGCATTGACTGCCTTGAACATGGGCATAGGTCCGCAGGTGTAGAAGTAGCTGTATTCCAGCTCGGTCAGCACGTTTGTCACAAAGCCCTTGGTGCCGTAAGAGCCGTCCACGGTGGTCACGTAAACCTCAGCGCCCAAAGCCTTGAACTCATCTTCATAGAAGATCTCGTCCTTGGTGTTAAAGCCGAGAATGACCTTGACGGGCTTGCCGGCCTCGCGCAGCTTGCGGCAAAGACCGTAGAGCGGGGGAATACCCACGCCGCCGCCGATCAGCACGGGTGCGTCGCCTGCGGTGGTCACGTCATAGCCGTTGCCAAGACCCGAAAGCAGGTCAAAGGTGTCGCCCTCTTTTGCTTCTGCCAGCTTTTCTGTGCCTGCGCCAACCACCTTGTAGATCAGGGTGATGGTGCCGGCATTGGTATCATAGTCGCATACCGAGATGGGGCGGCGCAGATACAGCCCGTCAATCTTGAAATTGACGAACTGACCGGGGCGCGTCAGCGCCCCCGTCTCGCCCTCTACCACCATGCGGTATACGGTGCTTGTCAGTTGTACGTTGGATTGTACACGGTAAAGTCCTTGATTCATGTCTGCTCCTTTGATTAAGAGTCAATGGTGGAAATGCCCAGCGTGGTCTCTTCCAGCACGTCCAGAAGTACCTTAACGGTATCAAGAGCGGTGAAGATGGTCACGTTGTTCTCAACAGCGCACTGTCTGATCTCCTGACCGTCCGAGATGCCGCGAGAGCCGCTGACGTCACGCGTGTTGATGACGTAGGTCACGTAGCCGCCGCGAATGGCGTTGGGGATCTCGTCGCTGCCGTCGCCGATCTTTTGCAGTGCGTGGGTGCGCACGCCGTTTTCCTTAAGGAACTTGGCAGTGCCTGCAGTACCCTGAATGTTAAAGCCCATGTTGTAGAAGCGGCGGATAAGCGGCAGAGCCTCTTCCTTATCCTTGTCCGCAAGGGTCACAAGCACGGTACCGTAGTTGACTACGTTGGTGCCGCTTGCCTGCAGTGCCTTGTACAGCGCGCGGGTCAGGCTGTTGTCGTAGCCGATCGCCTCGCCCGTGGACTTCATCTCGGGAGAGAGGTAAGCGTCAAGTCCGCGCAGCTTTGCAAACGAGAATGCGGGGGCTTTGACGTAGTAACGCTTCTTTTCAGCGGGATAGATCTCGGTAATGCCCTGCATCTTGAGCGTCTGACCCAGCATAACCAGCGTACCCATGTCGGCAAGGCTGTAGCCTGTTGCCTTGGAAAGGAAGGGAACGGTACGGGAGGAACGGGGGTTGACCTCAATGATGTAAACGTCGTCCTTGTCGTCTACGATAAACTGGATGTTGAACAGACCTACGATGCCGATGGCAAGACCCAGCTTCTTGGTGTAGTCAAGGATCGCGCTCTTGACCTTGTCGGAAAGCGAGAAGGAGGGGTAAACGCTGATCGAGTCGCCCGAGTGAACGCCGGTACGCTCAACAAGCTCCATAATGCCGGGTACGAATACGTCGGTGCCGTCGCAAACTGCGTCAACCTCGACCTCCTTACCCTGAATGTACTTGTCAACAAGTACGGGCTTGTCCTCGTCGATCTCAACGGCGGTGTGCAGGTAGGTGCGCAGCTGCTGCTCGTCGGCAACGATCTGCATTGCTCTGCCGCCCAGTACGAAGGAGGGACGAACAAGCACGGGGTAGCCGATCTCTGCTGCGGTGCGAACGCCGTCCTCAATCACGGTAACGGCTCTGCCCTTAGGCTGGGGAATACCCAGAGAGGAAAGTACCTTTTCAAATGCGTCGCGGTTCTCAGCCTTCTCAATTGCTGCGCAATCGGTGCCGATCAGCTTCACGCCGCGCTCGGTCAGGGGAGCTGCCAGGTTGATCGCGGTCTGACCGCCAAGGCTGGCAATCACGCCCTCGGGCTGCTCCAGGTGCAGGATGTTCATCACGTCCTCTACGCAAAGCGGCTCAAAGTACAGCTTGTCCGAGCAGGTGTAGTCGGTGGAAACGGTTTCGGGGTTGTTGTTGATAACGATTGCCTCGTAGCCCGCGTGGCGGATTGCGCTGACCGCGTGCACGGTGGAGTAGTCGAACTCAACTCCCTGACCGATACGAATGGGACCCGAGCCGAGCACGACCACCTTCTTGCGGTCGGAAACGATGCTCTCGTTCTCCTGCTCGTAGGTCGAGTAGAAATAGGGGATATATCCCTGCGCCTCAGCAGCACAGGTGTCGATCATCTTGTAAACGGGGAACAGGTTGTTCTGCTCGCGCATGTGCCAGACGTCCAGCTCGGGGCAGCCCCAGAGAGATGCGATGTAAGCATCCGAGAAGCCCATCTTCTTGGCGTGGCGCAGTACCTCAAGATTCTTGGGAGAGTTCTTGATGGTGCTTTGCATGTTGACGATGTTGCGCAGCTTTTCAAGGAAGAACATGTCGATCTTGGTAGCAGACCAGATGCGACCCGAGTCAGCGCCGTATTCCAGCAGCTTTGCAATCGCGTAAATGCGGTCGTCGGTGCCGTCCTTGATGTATTCCATGAGCTGCTCGGCGGTGTATTCGTCGAACTTCTTCATGTAGATGTGGTTTACGCCGATCTCCAGCGAGCGTACTGCCTTCAGAAGGCTCTCTTCAAAGGTGCGACCAAGGCTCATGACCTCACCGGTCGCCTTCATCTGGGTGGAGAGCTTGTTGTTAGCCGAAACGAACTTGTCGAAGGGGAAGCGGGGCATCTTGGTGACCACGTAGTCAAGCGCGGGCTCGCAAGCGGCAAGAATGTTGCCGATCTTGATCTCGTCCAGCGTCATACCGACTGCGATCTTGGCGGTTACGCGTGCGATGGGGTAGCCGCTTGCCTTGGATGCAAGTGCGGAGGAACGG
>JAZRDG010000096.1:0-9240 GCA_045660125.1 Eubacteriales bacterium
TTTCCCCTGCCTGACCATGGCGCAGCTTTGCTCCACCGCAGCGCAGACCGGCAAAAAGCAGATCCTTTCCGAGACCTTTGCACTTTGCGGCCACAACGTCGGTCACGAGGAGCTCAAGAGAAACTACGAGTGGATGATGGTGCGCGGCGTCAATTTGATGTGCCAGCACCTGGAAGGATATTCGCTGCGCGGCATCCGTAAGAGAGACTATCCGCCCGCAATGTACTGCCAGCAGCCTTGGTGGGCTGATTACAAGGTGTTCAACGATGCAATGTCCCGTATCGGCATGATGCTTGCCGAGGGTGAGATCCGCTATGACACGCTTGTTATGCACCCCCAGACCTCTGCATGGATCAGCTTTAACTGCGGCGCAAACACAGGACTTGGCGAATACAACAACGATATCATTCGCGTCATGAACGAGCTGGATGCAAAGCACGTGCTGTACCACCTTGGCGACGAGATCATGATCGAGCGTCACGGTAAGGTTGAGAACGGCAAGTTCATCATCGGTCAGCAGAGCTACTCTACCGTAGTACTGACCAAGCACATCGCATACCTGCCTTATACCGAAAAGCTGCTTGCAGAATTCAAGGCACAGGGCGGTAAGGTGGTCACCGTGGACGAGGTTGAGGGCTGCGATATCATTGATAATCCCAACATCACCTACACCAAGCGTTATTACGACGGCTTTGACCTGTACTACTTTGTCAACAGCACCGATAGCGCACAGCCCACCAACTTCAAGGTAGGCAGCTACGGCATTGACATTGAGACCGGTGAAAAGGTTGAATTCTTCGGCACCTACAATTTCCCCGCATACGGCAGCCTTGTCATCGTGGATGACGGCACCGCACACGCAGAAGCACCCGCTCCTCGCGCACTTGCAGACGTTTGCCTGTGTGGCGATTGGCAGGTTGCATCCATGACCGACAACGCGCTGACGCTGGATACCTGCACCTACTGGTTTGACGGCGTGCTGCAGCAGGAGAACGCTTGCGTGCTCAACGTAGCGCAGAGAGCTTACGAGCTTGGTCGCGGCGTGGATATCAAGTGCCGGTTCACCTTTAACGCGGAATATATTCCCGAGCGCATCTTCCTTGCATGCGAGACCCCTGAGATCTTTGCGATCACGCTCAACGGCAAGGCAGTGGATAAGACCGATTGCGGTTACTTCCGCGATCACTCCTTCCGTATGCTCAACGTAGCAGGCCTTGTAGTCAAGGGCGAGAACGTGCTGGAGCTGCAGGTATACCTCAAGGAGACCGATGAGGTTTACGAAAACCTCAAGAAGTCCAGAATCTTTGAGTCCGAAAAGAACAAGCTGACCTTCGGTACCGAGATCGAGCCTATGTACCTCGTAGGCGATTTCGGCGTTAAGGCTGACGGCAAGTTCGAGGCGATCCCCAATAAGGCGTACTTCTACGAGGGCGGCTTTGCACTGGTGGAAGCGCCGGGAACGCTGACGCTCAAGGAGATCGAGAAGCAGGGACTGCTGTTCTTCTCGGGTGAGGTTACCCTGAAGAAGACCGTAACGCTTGACGGCGCACCCTGCTGCCTGAAGTTTGACAAGAAGGGCATCAACGCCATTCGCGTCAAGGTCAACGGCAAGGCAGTACGCACCGTGATGTGGACGCCCTTCGAAGTGGATATCTCCGACTACGTTGTCGCAGGCGAGAACGAGATCGAGCTGACGCTGGTCAACAACCTGCGTAACCTCATGGGTCCCCACCACCACGCTGCAGGCGAGCTGCTGGCAGTTGCACCTCCTCACTTCTTTGATGAGGGCTGCATCTGGAACAACTACTCCGGCGGTTACTATACGCCCAAGTATAGCTTTGTGGAAACCGGTTTGATCTAATTCCATACAATAACCCCGCCCGTGGCCTTCCCCACGGGCGGGGTTTGTGATGAAAAGTTGTTTGTGCAGGGGCGGGCGATCACATATTTCGGCTATGCCGAAATTCTCGCCCCTACGGGTGGTTGCGCTGTTGGTTTACACATCAAAACCCACAACAAAGTCGGTTGTAGGGGCGATCAGTGATCGCCCGCGGGCGTTCGCAGAACGCCCCTGGGAGTATTCCATTAATTCTATGCAAAAATCTCTGTAAAACCTATTGACAAATATTTCACATAGTGCTACAATAATGTAAACCGATGAGAAAGAGGAGTAACGCGCGGGGAGCACCCCGACAGAGAGCCGCGGCGGTGAGATGCGGTGGAGTGTGCGTGCGTGAATGGACTTTCGAGGGCAACAGGAAACCCGATCCTTGCAGGATGGGTGTATGGGCGACGGCTTGGTTCACCGTTATGCGAACCGGCATATAAGCATGTGATGCATGCAAGGTATGCATTGAGCGGATAGCATAGGGCTATCAAGCAGGGTGGCACCGCAAGAGCTTTCTCTTGTCCCGGCAGATCAGTTTTTTGATTGCGGGACGGGAGCTTTTTTCTTTTCCGCACCTACCGTATATCCCCGATACGGCAGGAAAAGTGCAGGGGAGAAAGGCAATACAATGGCAAACGTAGAAATCCCTTACAAGATTTATTTAAGCGAGAATGAAATTCCCAGACAGTGGTATAACGTCCGCGCGGACATGAAGAAAAAGCCCGCGCCGCTGATCGATCCCCGTACCATGAAGCCCATTACCTTGGAGGCAATGAGCGAGGTATTTTGCGAGGAGCTTGCGCGTCAGGAGCTGGACGACACCACGCCTTATATCGATATTCCCGAACCGCTGATCGACTTTTATAAAATGTACCGTCCCGCACCTCTGGTGCGCGCATACTGCCTGGAAAAGCAGCTGGACACCCCCGCGCATATCTACTATAAGTTCGAGGGCAACAACACAAGCGGCAGCCATAAGCTCAATTCCGCAATCGCACAGGCGTACTACGCAAAGATGCAGGGACTTAAGGGCGTGACCACCGAGACCGGTGCAGGTCAGTGGGGCACTGCTTTGAGTATGGCTTGCTCTTACTTTGGGCTGGATTGCAACGTGTACATGGTTAAGGTCAGCTATGAGCAAAAGCCGTTCCGCCGCGAGGTCATGCGTACCTACGGCGCAAACGTGACCCCCTCGCCCTCCACGACCACTGCGGTTGGCCGCAAGATCCTTGAGGAGCATCCCGGTACCACGGGCAGCCTTGGCTGCGCCATTTCCGAGGCGGTAGAGGCTGCGGGTGCATCGGGCGGCGCATACCGTTACGTGCTTGGCAGCGTGCTCAACCAGGTGCTGCTGCACCAGACTATCATTGGGCTGGAAAACAAGACCGGGCTGGATAAGTACGGCATCAAGCCCGACATCATCATCGGTTGTGCGGGCGGCGGCTCGAATCTGGGCGGCTTGATCTCTCCCTTTATGGGCGAAAAGCTGCGCGGTGAGGCGGATTACCGCATCATCGCAGTTGAGCCTGCGTCCTGCCCCAGCCTGACGCGCGGACGCTATATTTACGATTATTGTGACACGGGCAGAATCTGCCCCATGGCAAAGATGTACACGCTGGGCTCGGGCTTTATCCCGTCCTCCAGCCATTCGGGCGGACTTCGCTACCACGGCATGAGCACCGTGCTCTCCGAGCTGTACGATCAGGGGCTGATGGAAGCCAAGAGCGTAGAGCAGACCGCCGTGTTTGCCGCAGCGCAGCAGTTTGCGCGCATTGAGGGCATCTTGCCCGCGCCCGAGTCGGCACACGCCATCAAGGCGGCGATCGACGAGGCAATGATCTGCAAGCAGACGGGCGAGCAAAAGACCATCGTGTTCGGTCTGACCGGCACGGGTTACTTCGATATGGTGGCATATCAGAAGTTCAACGACGGACTGATGGGCGACTATATCCCCACCGACGCAGAGCTTGACGCGGCATTTACCAATTTCCCGCCTCAGCCCTGACGCGTAGCGCGGTATCGCGCAACACATCATGAATATTGAAAAAAACGCACCGCGGATTTGCGCGGTGCGTTTTGTTTATTCAGTTTGTTTCGGGAGTGCCTTGAATGCTATCCTTCAGGGCTTGCTTTTCTGCAATCAAGCGTGCCTCCAGCTCTGCGATATCGTTGGCGTGCGCTGCTTCAAATTCAGCAAAGTAGCCGTCCTTGATCGCGTTGAGATTGGTTTCGATCTCGCTTGCCTTCGCCTGCAAAGCAGCCTCGATATTGGTGTCGAACAGGGTGTTTTCCAGCTCGATCAGCTTTACCTCTGCCTGCTTCATGGCGTTGATCAGCTCCTGCAGCGCGGCGTCTGCCTGTGCGCCCAGCGATTCGTAAGCTGCCAGTGCCTGATTGTACTGCTCTTCGGAAAGGGAAAGATCCAGCATTGCCTGCGCATACACCTCACCGTCGATCTCCAGCGTCGCAACGTAGTTTTTCTGCGCAAGCAGATCGGTCTTGGCAGCGCGCAGCCTTGCCAGCGACTGCTGATAAGCGGAATCGGGGGAAATCAGGGTTTGGTAGCGGAAATCCTCTACGGCAACAATGGCGGAGTTGTAAGCCTCCAGCGCAACCTTGTATGCGGTGTGCGTCAGATTGTAAAGTCCACCCAGCTCTGCGATAATGCGCGCGGTCTCCTCGCGCTCGGCAAAGCTGATGCGGTGCGCCTTGGCTGCATAGTAGGCGTCTCTCATTTCCTCTGTCAGAAGCAGAGCGGTTTCCACGCGGCTTTGTGCAAGCACGGCGTAGAGCTGCTGCTCGTCCATTTGGGCAATCTGCTCCTCGCTGTAAAGCGCGGTGGCAAGTGCCATGGCGCGCAGGGAATCAAGGCTCAGCGCCTGCGCGGATGCAATGGTTGCCTTTACGCCAAGCGTGGCAAGCGTATCCGCTGCCGTCTTTTGTACGTTTTCAGCCAGCTCCTTGGCATACGCGGAGTCACCCGAGATCGAGATGGTCAGGGTGTTCGGGTCGGCTTGTACGTTGCCCTTGATCAGATAACCGGTTTCGGTTGCCAGGGTCACCATCATTTCGGTCGCTTGCTCGGGGGTCTTGCCAATAAAGGCTTCGCCCGCGATCAGGATGCTGCCGTCATCGTTGAGCGCGGTTGCGCTGACGATCTTGTTCTGATCGTCCACGATGAATTCCACGCTGGGATTGATGTCGATCGTCATGCGCGTGATCGTGCCCTCTTCGGGCATGGCGGGTGCTTTCTCGCAGGATGCCAAAGGCAGAATTGTAAACAGCAACATCATGCAAAGCATTGTGCAAAGAAGTCTTGTTTTCATGATAAAGTCTCACTTTCTATGATTTTGCATTTGTATTATACCATGGAAAAGCGGTCAAATCAAGTGCCGTAGGTGATGATAAGCTTGCATTTGGTGAGTCAGGGCAGCTGCTCCAGCGCACGCGCAAACGCGTCCGCAAGGATGCGTGCCGTGGCGATACCCGTAGAGTTGGTTTCCTCGTAGTGGTTTTCGCCGCGCTCGTCCGTGATGGTGTCTATATAAGGCGCATCGGGATGGAGCAGGTAATCGCTTGGGGGGATGATGTAGCCAAGCTCGTCGTTGCAAAGACCTACGATCAGCAAATTTTGCACGCCGTAGCCATTTGCAATCTCGGATAGCGGCGTGGGATCGCCCTCGCCAAGCCCCTTGCCGCTGACCAGCTCGGGGAAGATCTCGCCCGGCATCAGGCAAAGCGTCACCTCGCCCAGCTGCAAAACGCTCAGCTCGCTGTGCAGGTCATAGCCCGTCATGCTGTCGCCGCGGCTGACCTCGTTGCCCAGAATGCCTAAGAATTTGTAGTAAAAGAACAGGGTGTTGTCAAGCGGAATCTCCACGTCCACGCGCGAGAGGGCAAGCGTGGGCGAGAGCGCGGCTTCGTTATCGATTGCGAGAATGGCGTCGGTCAGAATCGCGGCGGTCTTTTGCATGTTTTCCGTCGCGTCAAACGGCTCGGTCAGCTCGCGCGTCATGATCAGTCCGCCAATCGCGCCCGGCATAAACATCGCGTCGTCGCCCGTGGACGCCTTGATCGCATCCGCCACAGCGCCCGGAAAATCGCGGCTGAGCAGCGTATTTGCGCCGCGCAGGGATTCGGCGTGCGAGGCGTAAGAGAGCAAGCGGATGCCATTTTGCGCCGTATCGTGCGGTGCAAAGCGCAGCTGGTAGAGGTTGGGATCGTATTCGTGCGGCGTGCGCGAGTCGTAAAGCAGGTCTTGGGGCAGGGTGGAGCCGTAGTACAGCGTGCCCTCGGTGCGGTCGTCGTAAGCCGCTTGTGCCGCCTGTACTGCCGCATCGATCAGATTTTGCATAAAGGCATCGTTCTTGCCGTCCTGCGCAGCGGGACCCCAAAGCCCCAGCGTGTCAATGCCTGCGTGGGTGTGCGTGGCGTACACGTTGACCGAAATGCAGCCTGTCTTGCGGCAAAAGTCCTTGAGTCGGTTGCGAATGGCTTGCACCGTATCGTTGCCAAGCCCCACGCAGTCAATGCCGATCAGCAAAACGCCGCCTGCGCCCGTGTCTATCCAAGTGGCACTTGCACGCTGCAGATCCAGCACGCCGGTAATCTCGCGCCCTGCGTGATAGCCCGCAATGTAAAGCGGCTGACCCGAGTTCTCGGGCAGCGCGATCTCAACAGATCCAAAGCCCATGCACCAAGCGTTGCCTTCGGATTTGTAAGCGTCCTTATCCTGCGCGCACGCGGAGAGGGCGGGGATCAAAATGCAAAGAGAGAGCAGGAAGATGAGTGTCTTTTTCATGCCGCACCTCCTTACAGCGAGCCGATCACGGGGATCAGCGCACGCAAAAGATCGAGAAAGCGCACGTCGTTGACGCGGCAGAGCAGCAGCGAAAGGATCAAGCATACGGTAAGCAGGCAAAGCCCAGCAAGCACGTATGCGACAACCCATAATGGCATCAGCTTGCCACGGGGCGGCACAAAATACACAAGTGCTGCAAAGGCGGCAAACAGCAGCAGCGGCAGCAGCCAATGCGGACTGATGCGCGCGCCCTCTAACTGCGAGAAAATGGCAACAAAGTCAAGCTCACCGCCGCTTTCCAAAAACAGGGAGAGAATGCCGCCAAGATTGCGCAGCGTCAGCGCGGCACCGAGCGTGACGGCAAGCGTGCCGCCTGCCGTGATCAGGGCAGCCGTCGATATGCGTTTGATTTGTTGGGGTTGCATACGTTCACCTCACTTTTTGGGAATTACAGGGGGCGATTTTCAAATCGCCCCCTGTAGGCATCGGATTTATTCGTCCAGAAATACCTTTTTAATGGTTTCCAAGTACCCGTAGCCGTAAAGATCGTCGGGCTCAAGGTAGCTGCTCTCGGTCCATTCGTTCCAGCTGTTGACCGTGAGCAAGGGGTGTCTGTCGGGGTGCTTTTGGTCAAGGTAAGCCTTTGCCAGCTCAAAGCCCTTTTGCACGTTTTCGGGCGTGTTTTCGGTGCAGATCTGGTAAATTTCCTTGGTGATAAAGCGCGGCGTTGCATCCCAGCCCACCGACACCTGCGGATAGTAGGGCGCGTTGATATTTGCGTCAATGTACTCCCACTCGCGCTTGACGTCCTCCAGAATGACAGGGTAGGGTCTGCCCATATAGGCAAAGTCCACGAACTGATAGTGCGTCACGCCGTCAAAGCCCACCTTGTTGATAAAGGTGAAAATGTCGGTCTCGGCATCCAGCATGCGCTGCATGTACTGACGGGAGCGAATGGTCAGGTGCAGGCAAAGACCGGGGTAGCCCGCCTTGACCGTCTCCTCGCGGAAATATTCGATGGCATCCAGGGTCTGCTGCACGCCTCCCAAGCCGCGCACCAGATTTTCAAGGTCAAAGAGCATGTAAACGGGCTTGCCGTCGATCTTGTAGTAAGAGGGATGCGAGAAGTATTTTTCAATAGTGCGGTGCACAATGCCGTTAAAGGTCTCGCGGTTGACAGCACCGTCCCAGATCGGCACCTTGCATTCGGACGTGCGCTTATCCCACAGGCTCTCGGCGGTGTGGTTTGCCCACATCAGATAGAACTTCATTTTGTGGTTGTTGCGCGCCGCGAGGAATCCGTCGTTGAGGCAGTTTTCAAGGAACGGACGGTTATCGTACCAGTACCAATCGTAAATGAACACGTTGACGCCGTGCGATACTGCCGCCTCGATCTGCATTTCCATGACGTAGGGGTCAGCTTCATTCACGTATCCCCAACGGGGCTTGCGCGGCCACCGGTGACCGGGAAAGCGCGCGGTCATGGCTTTAACGGTCTGCCATTCACCGTAGCCCTCGGGCCAAAAAATGCGGGAGCGAGGCTCGTCACCTGTGTAGGACGGCCAAACGTAAGCTGCAATGTCGTATTTTTTCATAATGATCTCCGTTCTGATGTATTTATCTTGGATGTCAAATGGCATGGGGAGTTTCGGTTCAAACCGAATTTTTGTCGAGATCCTTCGCGGCGCATTTCGGGCTGTCATTCTCGAGCGAAGCGAAGAATCTGGCCCGAAATGCTTGCTCGAGGATGACAGACAAAAATTCGGGCGATACCCGGATATGGTAGCTATTCCTTGCTACACTCCTTTTATTTCATGAATGTCACATTCCCAAAATTTAAGCACGTGCGGTTTTTTGGTCAGCACTACAAGAAGGTAGCATTCCTGCCCGTTTGCAAGGGGGCGGTTCGATTTCACTTTGCCGTATTTTTCAAAATATACGTATTGGTTGGTCACGATTTCGGTGTGGCCGCCGCGAGATCCGGGGGAGGATACGTATTCCTCCTCGGTCTTGAGCTCCAAAAGACCCACGCGGTCGATCTCAATGGTAAATTTGCCTTGGCGCAGATAAAGCAAGCGCATGCATTGCTGCCGGATGGCGTCCACGACCATCACAGCCACCGCCCACAAAATCACCGCGATCAGTATCATCACCGCGCAGGCAAACCACGTGCGGCTGTGCCATTTGGCAACCGTGTTCCATGTGACAAGCACGCAAAAGGCAATGAAAAAAACTTCGGCAACGATGGTTTTCAAAAGCTCGATCAACAAATCGTGCTGATGCTGCTGCACGATGTCCTCGCGCGTCAGTATGACTTTTTTATCGTTTTCGTACATGCTATCTCTCCAAAATTTCGTATTTATCGGTGTCGTAATAGTCCACAATACGCGGCTTTTTGGTGTTCAGCACCAAAAGATAAAAGGTTTGATCCGCGTAAGGAGCGGAGTACAGCGTGTGCTTTCCGTACTGCTTGAAATATGCGACGTAATGCACCGAGGTTTTGCGATCAATCGAGCCGCTTGTGTGTTCCTTTGCCACGCGTCTGGTCACC